>CALXHS010000023.1 GCA_944388165.1 uncultured Gemmiger sp.
CTGCTGGGCACCGACCCCGACTGTGACCGCTGCGGCACCGCCGTGCCCGACGGCAAGGGCGGCTACCGGCTCATCACCGGCAACGAGATGGGCATCATCCTGCTGGATTACATCTGCCGCACCCGCAAGGCCCTGGGCACCATGCCCGCCGACCCGGTGGCGGTGACCACCATCGTTTCCACCGACATGGCCACCCCCGTGGCGAAGAAATACGGGGTGGAACTGCGCCGCACCCTTACCGGCTTCAAGTTCATCGGTGAGCAGATCGGCCTGCTGGAAGCCGAAGGCCGCCCCGACCGCTATATCTTCGGCTTTGAGGAAAGCTACGGCTACCTGTCCGGCGCCCATGTGCGGGACAAGGACGCGGTGAACGCCACCCTGCTGGTCTGCGAAGCCGCCGCCTGGTACGCCAAACAGGGCATGACCCTGCTGGACGCCATCGAAGCCCTGTACAAGGAATTCGGCTACTACCGCAACGCCCTGTGCTCCTTCACCTTTGAGGGGGAGAGCGGCATGCACACCATGCAGCAGCTCATGGCCCGCCTGCGCGCCGACGCCCCCGCCGGTATCGCCGGGTATACGGTGGAAGAAGCGGTGGACTACAACATCCCCGGCGGGTACAACGGCCTGCCCATGGCCGATGTGCTGGAATACCGCCTGGCGGGGGGTCACAAGTTCATGGTCCGCCCCTCCGGCACCGAACCCAAGATCAAGGTGTATCTCTCCGCCGTGGGCGACAGTGAAGCCGCCGCCGACGCTGTCAACGAAAAACTGGCCGCCGCTGCGGCCGAGATGATGAAAGGATGAATCCGTCATGGCCATTCTGAAACTGAAACCCAGCTGCAAGGATTACCTGTGGGGCGGTTCCCGCCTGCGCACCGATTTCGGCATCGACAGCGACCTGGACCCCCTGGCCGAAGCCTGGGTGCTCTCCTGCCATCCCGACGGCCCCTCCTACATTGTGGGCGGGGAGGACGACGGCAAGACCCTGGCCCAGTACATTGAGGAGAAGGGCAAGGACATCCTGGGCGAAAACTGCAAGAAGTTTGCGGATTTCCCCATCCTGACCAAGTTCATCGACGCCAAGGGCAACCTGTCCATCCAGGTGCACCCTTCCGATGAGTACGCCCTGGAACACGAGCACCAGTACGGCAAGACCGAGGTGTGGTACATCCTGGACTGCGAGCCCGGCGCCTTCCTGTACTACGGTTTCGACCATGAGATCACCAAGGAAGAATTTGAGCGCCGCATCAAGGACAACACCCTCACCGAGGTGCTCAACGCCGCCCCGGTGCACAAGGGCGATGTGTTCTTCATCCCCTCCGGCACCCTGCATGCCATCTGCCAGGGCATCGTCATTGCGGAGATCCAGCAGAACTCCAACGTGACCTACCGTGTCTACGACTACGGCCGGGTGGGCGCCGACGGCAAGCCCCGTGCCCTGCACATTCCCCAGGCCCTGGCGGTCACCGAGTGCAAGCCCGCCGTGGACCATGATTTCGGCGGCCATATGGCCCAGTGTCAGTACTTCACCGTGGATGTGAAAGAAAACGGCTTCTCCGACACCGTGGGCGGCGACAGCTTTGTGTCCCTGCTCATTGTGGACGGCGAGGGCGAGGTGGCCTGCGGCGGCGAGACGGTGGCGGTGAAGAAGGGCGACAGCCTCTTCCTGCCCGCCAACAGCGGCGATTACACCGTCACCGGCACCCTGCGCACCCTCTGCACCCGGGTCTGAGCCGGGTTGACAGACCCAGCCCCAACGGTATATCATCAGACTGCCCGGTAGCCTGCCGGGCAGTTTTTGCGTTGCACCGAAAGGAGAGGCCCATGCCGTCCATCATCGAGATACACGACCTCAGCGCCCCGGAACTGGCGCCCTTTGCCCGCCTGACCGAAGCCCAGCTGCGCAGCAGCGCCGAGGGGGAACACGGGCTGTTCATTGCCGAAAGCCCCAAGGTCATCGCCAGCGCCCTGGACGCGGGCTGCGAGCCCCTGGCCTTCCTCATGGAGCGCCGCCAGGTGGAAGGCCCCGCCGCCCCGGTGCTGGCCCGCTGCCCCGACGTGCCGGTGTACACCGGCGACCGGGAGGTGCTGGCCGCCCTCACCGGCTATACCCTCACCCGGGGCGTGCTCTGCGCCATGGGCCGCCCCGCCCCCCGCAAGGCTGAGGATATCTGCCGGAACGCCCGGCGGGTGGCGGTGCTGGAAAACATCGTGGATTCCACCAACGTGGGGGCGGTGTTCCGTTCGGCGGCGGCCATGGGGGTGGACGCGGTGCTGCTCAGCCCCTCCTGCTGCGACCCTCTGTGCCGCCGCGCTGTGCGGGTGAGCATGGGCACCGTGTTCGTGGTGCCCTGGGCCCGCCTGGGGCAGGATAAGGCGGACTGGCCGGAAAAGGGCCTGGCCCGGCTGGAAGGGATGGGCTTTGCCACGGCGGCCCTGGCCCTGAACGAAAACTCCCTGCGCATCGACGCCCCCTGCCTTGCCGCCGAACCCCGCCTGGCCATGGTGCTGGGCACCGAGGGGGACGGCCTGGCCCCGGACACCATCGCCCGCTGCCGGTACACCGTGCGCATCCCCATGCGCCCGGGGGTGGATTCCCTCAACGTGGCCGCGGCGGGGGCTGTGGCCTTCTGGCAGCTGTGCGGCAAAGATTTTCTGTAATACAAACCGTATACTTTCATGTGAATATCACGCGCCGGCCCGAAGAGCGTTTCCCTTCGGACCGGCGCGCTGTCATGCCCTGGGGGCATACCATCCATGCAAACCAGGCAGTGGACAAGCCCCGGTACCGGGGGTAGAATAAAGGCAGAAACCCAGTACAAGAAAGAAGTGTTTTGCATGGATTATCGCCGTACCGATCCCGAATTTGCCGAACGCATGGAATATTTTGCCCGCACCGAGGTGGCCGCCGACCCGGACTGCGCCCTGGACCCCGTCACCCGGTCCCTGGCGGTGCTGGCCACTCTGGTGGGCTGCCAGGGGGTGCAGGTGTTCCAGCTGACCCTGCCTGAAGCCCTGGACAGCGGCCTGACCCCGGTGATGGCCCGGGAACTGGTCTACCAGGCAGTGGATTATCTGGGCCTGGGCCGGGTGCTGCCCTTCCTGGATGCCCTCAACCAGGTGCTGACCGCCCGGGGCGTGGAACTGCCCCTGCCGGACCAGGCCACCACCACCCTGGAAGACCGGCTGGAAAAGGGTGTGGATGCCCAGGCAGCCATCTTCGGGGAAGGCATGCGGGAAGCCTGGCACCAGGGTACCATCAACCGGTGGCTGGGGGCCAACTGTTTCGGGGATTATTACACCCGCACCGGGCTGGACCTGCGCCAGCGGGAACTCATCACCTTCTGCTTCCTGGCGGCCTAGGGGGGCTGCGAACCCCAGCTCACCGCCCACGCCAAGGGCAACATGAACATGGGCAACGACGCTGAACTGCTCACCAAAGTGGTGCTGAACTGTGTGCCCTATATCGGCTACCCCCGCAGCCTCAACGCCATCACCTGCATCAAGAACGCCCGGAACTGAACCTGAACAGGAAAACCCCCGCCTGCTGCAAGCAGACGGGGGTTTTTGCTGTGCTGAAGGAAAATTTACGCGGTCACGTCCTCAAACTGGCTGTTGTACAGGTCGGCGTAGAACCCGCCCTGTTCCAGCAGCTGGTCGTGGGTGCCCTGCTCCACAATGTCGCCGTCCCGCATGACCAGAATGAGGTCGCTGTCCTTGATGGTGGACAGGCGGTGGGCGATGACAAAGCTGGTGCGCCCTTGCATCAGGTGGTCCATGGCCGCCTGGATCTGTTCTTCGGTGCGGGTGTCCACCGAGCTGGTGGCCTCGTCCAGGATCAGGATGCGGTTGTCCGCCAGGATGGCCCGGGCGATGGTCAGCAGCTGCTTCTGGCCCTGGCTCACGTTGCTGGCGTCCTCGTTGATGACCATGTTATAGCCCCCCGGCAGGGTGCGGATGAAGTGGTCCGCCTTGGCGGCCTTGGCCGCGGCGATGACTTCCTCGTCGGTGGCGCCCAGGCGGCCGTAGCGGATGTTCTCCATGATGGTGCCCTGGAACAGCCAGGTATCCTGGAGCACCATGCCGAAGCCCTCCCGCATGGGGGAGCGGTCGAATTCCCGCACATCGTGGCCGTTGAGCAGGATGCGGCCGGAATCCACGTCATAGAACCGCATGAGCAGCTTGACGATGGTGGTTTTGCCCGCGCCGGTGGGACCCACGATGGCCACCTTCTGGCCGGGCTGCACCGTGCAGGAGAAATCCCGGATGATGGTCTTTTCGGGGGTGTAGCCGAAGCGCACATGGTCGAAGGTCACCTGCCCGTCGATGCAGGCGGGGTCGGCGGGGGTACCGGCGGCGTGCCGGTCCTCCTCCGGTTCGGCCAGGAACTCAAACACACGCTCCGCCGCGGCGGCCATGCTCTGCAGCATGTTGGAAACCTGGGCCAGCTGCTGGATGGGCTGGGTAAAGTTCTTCACATACTGGATGAAAGCCTGGATATCGCCCACGGTGATGCGCCCCTGGGCCGCAAAGATGCTGCCCACGATGGCCACCGCCACATAGCCCAGATTGCCCACAAAGTTCATCACCGGCTGCATCAGGCCGGACAGGAACTGGCTCTTCCAGGCGGATTCATACAGGCGGCTGTTGGCGGCGTCGAATTCTTCCAGCACCGCCTGCTCCCGGTTGAAAGCCTTGACCACCGTCTGGCCGGAATACACTTCCTCCACCTGGCCGTTGACCACGCCCAGGGTGGCCTGCTGCTGTTTGAAGTATTTCTGGCTGACGCGCACCACGCACAGCACCAGGATCAGGCTCACCGGCAGGATCAGCAGCACGATGCCGGTCATGGCCGGGCTGATGGAGAGCATCATCACCAATACGCCCACCATGGTGGTGACGCTGGTGATGAGCTGGGTCACGCACTGGTTCAGCGACTGGCCCATGGTGTCCACGTCGTTGGTGATGCGGGAAAGCACCTCGCCCACCGTGCGCTTTTCAAAGTAGGCCAGGGGCAGGCGGTCGATCTTTTCGCTGATCTGGCGGCGGAAATCATAGCACATCTTCTGGCTCACGCCGCTCATCAGCCAGTGCTGCACAAAGCTGAACCCGCCGCTGAGCAGATAGATGCCCAACAGCAGCAGCAGAATCCGCCCGATATAGGCAAAATCAATGCCGCCGGTGCCGGTGAGCTTGGCCACCCATCCGGTGGCCAGGGCGGTGGTGGCTTTGGCCAGGATCTTCGGCCCCACGATGTTGAAGATGGTGGAAAGCACCGCAAACACCAGCACCACGCCCAGGGCCAGGCGGTAACGGGCAGCTTCCGCCAGCAGACGGCGCAGGGTGCCCTTGAAATCCTTGGCTTTTTCGGTGGTTTGTCTCATTCTCGGCATGGTCATTCACCTCCCAGACCCAGTTCTTTCTGGCTCAGCTGGCTGCGTGCGATCTCCTGGTAAGCGGGGCAGGTCTGCATCAGCCGGGCGTGGGTGCCCTTGCCCACAATGCGCCCTTCGTCCAGCACCAGGATCTGGTTGGCGTGGAGCACGGTGGAAATGCGCTGGGCCACAATGATGACGGTGGCGTCCCCGGTCTCTTTTTTCAGGGCCCGGCGCAGCGCCACGTCGGTCTTGAAGTCCAGGGCGGAAAAACTGTCGTCAAACAGATAGATCTTCGGGTTTTTGGCAATGGCCCGGGCGATGGAAAGCCGCTGCTTCTGCCCGCCGGACACGTTGGTGCCGCCCTGGGCGATGGGGCTTTGGTACCCTTCGGGCTTGGTTTCGATGAACTCGGTGGCCTGGGCGATTTCGGCGGCCTTGCGGGCGGCTTCGTCGGTGATCTGGGGCCCGCCGAATTTCAGGTTGCTCTCAATGGTGCCGCTGAACAGCACCCCTTTCTGGGGCACATACCCCAGCAGGGCGCGCAGCTGTGCCTGGGGCATATCCCGCACATCCACCCCGTCAATGCGCACATGGCCCTGGGTGGCGTCAAAGAAGCGGGGGATCAGGTTCAGCAGGGTGCTCTTGCCGCAGCCGGTGGAGCCGATGATGGCGGTGGTCTGCCCCGGCCGGGCGGTGAAGGAGATGTTCTCCAGGGCGTCGGTGTCGCCGCCGGGATACCGGAAGCTCACGTGGTCGAACTCTACCAGGCCGTTCCAGGTGTGGTCCTTGGTCTTGGCGGCGGTGGCTTCGTCGGGGTCGTGGATGGTGGGTTCGGTCTCCAGCACCTCAAACACGCGGTCGGCGGCCACCCCGGCCCGGGGCAGCATGATGGCCACCATGGTCAGCATCAGGAAGGACATGACGATCTGCATGGTGTAGGTGATGAAGGCGATGATGTCGCCCACCTGCATGGTGCCCAGGTCCATGGCCTTGGCACCGAACCAGACGATGAGCAGGGTGGTGCCGTTCATAATGACGGTCATGAAGGGCAGCAGCCCCGCCATGGCCCGGTTGGTGAACAGCTGGGTCTGCATCAGGTCCTTGTTCACCCCGTCGAACCGCTCTTCCTCAAACTGTTCCCGGCTGAAGGCCCGGATGGGCATGATGCCGGTGAGGATCTCCCGGCTGACCAGGTTCAGGCGGTCCACCTTTTTCTGCATGACCTTGAACTTGGGCATGGCGATGGCGGTAAGAACACCTATGGAGCAAAGCAGGGCTGCCACCGCCAGGGCGATGATCCAGCTCAGACTGCTGCCGGTGCCCGCCACCCGGATCACACCGCCGATGCCCAGGATGGGGGCATAGAACACCATCCGCAGCAAAATGACGCAGACCATCTGGATCTGCTGGATGTCGTTGGTGGAGCGGGTGATGAGGCTGGCGGTGGAGAAGCGGTCGGTCTCGGCGTTGGAGAAGCTGACCACCTTCTTGAACACGCTCTGGCGCAGGTCCCGGCCGATGCCCGCCGATGTGCGGCTGGCCAGAAAGCCCACACCCACGGCGCAGGCGGCCAGCAGCAGGGTCAGACCCAGCATCTGGGCGCCCTTGAAGAGCAGATAGTGCATCTGCACCTGCCCGTCAATGCCCTGGGCTTCGTATTCCAGTTTGACCAGAAGCATGGCCTGGCTGCTCATGGTGTCCAGGGTGTTCTGGTCCACCTGGGCCATGGACTGGGCCAGAAAACCCTGGACCAGGGCACGGGTGGCCTCCTCGCTGCCGTCATAGGTCAGCAGGGAATCCAGCAGGTTGGCGGGCAGATCGGCTGCCTGCAGGGCTCCCGGGGCCATGCCCGCCGCCGCGGCGGTCTGCAGCTGCCCGGCCATGTCTGCCAGCTGGCCGGGCAGGCTGTTGATGCTCTGCACAGCCCCGTCCAGCCCGGCGGCGTCGGCGCCCCGTTCCCCGGCGGCCATGGCATACAGCACCATGTCCGGGGCGGTAAAGATCTCTTCCAGGGCATCCCGGTCGGCGCCGGTGGCCGTCAGGGTGCGCCGGCCGTTTTCATCGGCGGGGGAAAAGGCTGCTTCAACCTGTTGGGCATCTTCCTGGGGCATGAGCCATTCCAGCGCCTGGAGGGTATCGGTGCGCACCGTTTCGGGCACGGTGCTCTCGATGCCGCCCATCTGGATGCCCACGTCCACAATGTCCGAAGTGTAGCCCGGCAGGCTCAGGTCGCACCAGGCCTGCAGCAGCAACAGGGCAAAAATCACCAGGCAGGCTTTCCAACGCCTGCCCAGAAGCTGAAAGATCCGTTTCATGGGTTCACTCCTTTCCTTCGGTCCGGGCGATCCGGCGGGCGGCGTTTTCTTCCTCCACCGCCTGCTGGAACCGGGCCCAGTCCTGCAAAAAGCTGTTCAGATTCTCCGGGCCCATCCGCCGCATGATGCCAAGAGCGTATTCCGACACCGCCCGCTCACATTCCTCGTGGGCGCGCCGGCCTTCCTCGGTCAGGCGGACGGTGGTCTTGCGGCGGTCCTGGGGGTCGGGGTCCCGGCGGATCAGGCCGTCCTTCTCCAGCACCCGCAGCGCCCGGGATACCGCCTGGGGCGAATCGTACATCCGGTTGTTCAGGTCGGACACCGCCACCATGCCGTCCTGCCCGCTGTGCTGGATGGCAACATACAGGCGGTGGAGCATGTCGAAATGGCAGCGGGGCTTTTCGGCCAGCACCGCCGCCGCCCCCGTGAACAGGGAGTGGCGGGCCTGCATGATCTGGTGAAACAGTTCCCGGGCCATGGCTTCCGCAGATTCCATAACAGCCTCCTTCAAATTAGTTGACTATGGTTAATAATTAACGCATGTTGTATTATGGTCTCCCTCTTTTCCCGCCGCAAGGGGTGCAGGGCTTTGTTCGGAATTTGTTTACAAATCCACACAAAAAAGGCGGCCCCGCCTTCCCGCATGGGAAAGGGGGCCGCCATGGCGTTGATGGGATCGTTTATTCGGCGGGGGGCAGGTCGATTGCCATGTCCTCCAGGGGATAGGTCACGCAGGGGTGGATGAACCCGAACTTGCGGTCGGCTTCCCGGCGGCCGTCCCGGCCGTCCGCCACCCGGTACCTGCCACCCAGCCACTTGCTGTGGCAGTAGCCGCAGCCGCCGGCCCGGCATTTGTTGGGGGCGTCCACCCCCGCCCGTTCCAGGGCGGTGAGCAGGGTATCGTCCTCCCGGGCGGGAATGGTCTGCACCTGGTCCCGCAGATGCACCGTCAGGGTAAAGGTGCGGGGGGCGTCCAGTTCCAATGCGCCGCAGCAGGTGGCGTCCTTGCGGATGGCCTTCAGGGGCAGGGCATAGGGGGCCAGTTCCTTGGCCAGGAAGTCATACATGGCCTTGGGCCCGCAGAGGAAGAAGGTGGACCCGTTGATATCGGCATGTTCCTGGATGAGGTCCGCCGTCACGAAGCCGTGGGCAAAGCCGGGGCGCTCCTCATCGCTGAGGACATACACCACCTTCAGCCCCTTTTCGGCCAGGGCGTCCAGCTCTTCCCGGTAGGCCAGATGGGCCAGGTCCCGGGCGCCGTAGAAGAGGGTCATGGTGTAGGGCTCGTCCCCTTCGATCATGCTCTTGGCCATGGACAGGAAGGGGGTGATGCCCGCGCCGCCCGCCACGCAGATGATCTGAGGGCGGTCCCGCAGGGTCTCGTAGTGGAATTCACCCGAAGGCTCGGTCATAACGAACTTGTCCCCGGGGCGCACCCCCCGGTTCAGATGGTGGGAGAAGAAGCCCGCGTCCTCGATGCCCAGCACCAGCTTGTTCTGCAGGGCTTCCCGGGGGCTGGACACGATGGAGTAGGGACGGCTGACCAGCCCGCCTTCCACCGGGCCCTGCAAAGACACATACTGCCCCGCCCGGAAGAAGGGGAAGGCATCCCCGTCCAGACGGCGGAAGGTCAGTTCGGTCATGGATTCGGTCAGGGGGCGCACCGCCGCCACCTCCACCTGCATCCGGCCGGGGTGCAGCCGGTGGGCCAGGGTGTTGGTGCGGTATTCGGTGGGCAGGGGTTCGGCGGAACCCGCCGCCAGGGCGGCGCGGCGGTTTGGCACCAGCTTGGTGAACCGCAGCATGTCCATAAATCCGAAGATCTGTTTCTTGAATTTCATCTTACCGCACCTCCCTCTTCAGGTCGCCCGCCGTCTGCCGCCCGGACAGGTCGCCGGACACATAGGAGCTGGAATAGCCGCTGGAGCGCATGGCATAGCCCCCCGCGAACCGCAGCCCGGGGAAGAGCTGGGCGTCCTCTTTCATCATCATCATGCGGGGCATCAGGCTGTCCCAGCCGGCGGTCTCGTAGCCGTAGATCACGCCCTGGGGATGCCCGCAGTACCGGGCGTAGGTGGTGGGGGAAGCCACCGCGATCTCCTCAATGGCGTCCCGGATCTTACAGCCGGTCTCCCGCTCAAACACCCGGATCATGTCGTCGGCCACCCGGTCCTTGGCCTTGAAGTAGTCGGTCTCGGACACATTGCCCCAGTCGTCGGACATGAACATGGTGGTGAAGTACATCATGCAGGTGCCCGGGGGCGAACATTCGGGATAGGCGTTGTTCAGGCAGACGGTGGCCTGCACATGGTTGGTGTCCACCTTGCGCATCATGTCGTACTGGCGGGCGCTGTCGGTGGTGTCGTAGATAAAGTAGTTGTGGCTCTGGATGCCCAGTTCCTCCGCCGATTTGTTCAGCCCCAGGAAGAGGGTGAACCCGCGGCCGGAGAAGGTCCGGGCGTTGGTGGCCCGCACCATGGGTTCGGTGACCACGGCGGGGTCCAGCATCTTGCCGAACACCAGATGGGGCGAGCAGTTGGCAATGACATGCCGGGTGGGGATGATGGTGCCGTCGGTGAGCTGCACACCGGTGATCTTGCCCGGGGCGTCGGCCAGGATCTTTTCCGCCGGGGAATGGTACCAGATATCCCCGCCCAGTTCCCGGATACGGTCCTCCAGGGCCAGGCTGATCTCGTGGGAGCGCATGCGGGGCATCCAGGCGTCCCGGGTGATGTAGCGGATGACCATGGACCCGTAATGGAGGAAACTCATCCGGTCCAGGTCCACGCCCAGATAGCACCAGTACGCCCCCAGAATGTCCTGGGCGGCCTTGGGCATGTGCAGGGCTTCCAGCACCTCATTCACCGAGTAGCTGCCCGCCCGGATGAAGTTGGGGAAGTTCTTCTTCATATAGTCGGAGTCGGTGTTGCCGTTCACCGAGCTGGAGTAGGCCTGGGCGTCCCGGACCTCGTTGCACAGGGCAAAGAAGTCGGTCATGGACTGCCGGGACCCGGGCACGTACTCCTCCATCTTGTCAATGAAGGCCTGCGCCCCGAAAGGCATCACGCAGTCGTATTTCTTGTCGGTGGTGATGAGGTGATAGGCTTCGGGAATGCGGATCCAGTCGATCTTGTCCTCCACGCCCAGTTCCCGGAAGAGGATGCGGATGTCTCCCGGTTCCTCGGCGGAGCCGAAGTCGTTCAGTTCGTGCAGGCTGGCTTCGAACTCAAACCGCCCGCGCTTGAAGCTGGTGGCAAACCCGCCGGGCAGGTTGTGCTTTTCCACCACCAGGCAGGAAAAGCCTGCCTGCAAGACCCGGATGGCGGCGGTCAGGCCGCCGTTGCCGGCGCCGATGACCACCACGTCATAGGCTTTTGCGGTCCGTGTTTCCATAAGGACCCTCCTTTGTTGTTGGGGTGTGGCCGTGCTGCGGCCTTCTGCTGGTTTCATTGTACCATCCGCCCCCGCGCCGGGTAAAGGGGAAAACGCCACAGGGGCAAAAAACTTTGCCGCGTCATTGCCCAAATGCCCCCGCCGTGGTACACTCAAAGAAAAACCATCCCCGGAAGGAGTCTGTAACATGCTGGCATACACCTATGCGGAACACGGCCGTTTTGAACTGCGGGACAAACCCCGCCCCACCCTGCAGGACCCCCGGGACGCCATCGTGCGGGTGACCTTGTCCAGCATCTGCACCAGCGACCTGCACATCAAGCACGGTTCGGTGCCCCGGGCGGTGCCGGGCATCACCGTGGGCCACGAGATGGTGGGCGTGGTGGAGGAAGTGGGCGCGGCGGTCACCACCGTGCGCCCCGGGGACCGGGTCACCGTGAATGTGGAGACCTTCTGCGGCGAGTGTTTCTTCTGCCGCAACGGCTGGGTGAACAACTGCACCGACCCTGACGGCGGCTGGGCCCTGGGCTGCCGTATCGACGGCGGCCAGGCGGAGTATGTGCGGGTGCCCCACGCCGACCAGGGGCTGGACCGCATCCCGGACAATGTCACCGACCGCCAGGCCTTGTTTGTGGGGGATATCCTGGCCACCGGCTACTGGGCGGCCAACATTGCCGAAATTCACAAAGGGGACACGGTGCTGATCCTGGGCGCCGGGCCCACGGGACTGTGCACCCTGCAGTGCGTGCGGCTGCTGGGACCCGGGCGGATCATCGTGTGCGAGCAGGACCCGGTGCGCCGGGAATTTGTGCGCACCCATTACCCCGAAGTGCTCACTGTGCCGCCGGAAGGGCTGGAGGAGTTCGTGCGGGCCAACAGCGAACACGGCGGCGCCGACGCGGTGCTGGAAGTGGCCGGTACCGAGGAGACCTTCCGCCTGGCCTGGGCCTGTGCCCGACCCAACGCGGTGGTGACGGTGGTGGCCCTCTATGACCGCCCCCAGACCCTGCCCCTGCCGGACATGTACGGCAAGAACCTCACCTTCAAGACCGGCGGGGTGGACGGCTGCCACTGCAAGGAGACCCTGGACCTCATCGCCACGGGCAAGATCGACACCACCCCCCTCATCACCCACACCTTCCCCCTACGGGAAATCGAAGCGGCCTACGACCTCTTTGAGAACCGGCGGGACAACGTCATCAAGGTGGCCATCGAAAACCCTTGACAAATTTCCCGGAAGGGAATATTCTTAGGTAACTAAGTATTGGAGGACCCGCCATGGAACAAAGCCGCCATGCCGCACGTTATGTGAGCAAGCTGTCCAACAAGCTGCGCCGCAAGATCGACGCCTTCTCCACCCGGGGGCAGATGAGCGGCGCCCAGGGCAAGGTGCTGCACTTTCTGCTGGCCCAGAGCGGGGACGTATTCCAGAAGGACGTGGAGGAGGAATTCAGCCTGCGGCCTTCCTCCGCCACCGAACTGCTGAAACGCATGGAACAGGACGGGTTCATCCGCCGGGAATCCATGCCCGGGGACGCCCGCCGCAAACGCATCGTGGTGTGTGAGAAGGGCCTTGCCTACAAGGAAGCCGTCATGGCGGACATCCTGGGGCTGGAAGCGGAACTCACCCGCGGGGTGGACCCCGGCGACCTGGAAACTTTCTTCCGGGTCATTGAACAGATGCTGAAAAACATTCCCTGAACCCGAAGCTGCCGGAAGGTCCGGCAGCTTTTTAACGGCCCAAATACTTAGGAAACTAATCATATCGGAAGGCAACCATGAACAACACCCAGGTGGATTACCGGAACGGCCCGCTGTTCCCCATGATCCTGCGCTTTTCCATCCCCGCAGCCGTTTCGCTGCTCATCACCGCCGTATACAACATCGTGGACCGTATGTTTGTGGGCAACTTCAACGGCACCTCCGCCCTGGCGGGGCTGTCGGTGTGTTTTCCCCTGTCCTACATGATGATGGCCTTCGGCCTGATGTGCAGCGCCGGCGGGTCCACCTGCTTCAGTCTCTTTTCCGGCCAGGGGGACACCAAACGGATGAACCGGGCCTTCGGCAACGCCTTTGTGCTGGTCTGCGGCTTTGAACTGCTGCTCACGGTGTTTCTGCTGGCGCTCACCGACCCGCTGCTCCAGCTTTTCGGCGTCACCGAGACCGCCTGCCCCTATGCTGTGGTGTACTACCGCATCGTGGCCCTGGGGTGTTTGTTCCAGGGGCTGTCCCAGCTCTTCTGCGACTTCGTCCGGGTGTCCGGCAAACCCATCCTGGGCATGTGCGTCACCGGCACCGGCGCGGTGACCAACATCCTGCTGGACGCGTTGTTCATCATCGTCTTTGACTGGGGCGTGGCGGGCGCCGCCGCGGCCACCGTCACCGGGCAGATCCTCTCCGCCCTCTTCGGGGCCTTCCTGGTCTTGGGCGGACATTCCCAGGTCAAGGTTTCCCGGGACATCTTCCGCCCCCGCAAGCGGCTGAGCGCCAACATCCTTTCCTGCGGGTTCGCCTTCTGGGTGGCCCAGATGGCCATGGGCTTCATCAGCCTGGTGTACAACAGCCAGCTGGGCCGTTACGGCGGGGATATCGCCATCAGCGTCTACGCGGTCATTTCCAGCATCATGACCTTTGTCATCATGCCCGCCAGCGGCATCAGCCAGGGCATCCAGCCCATTCTGGGCAACAACTACGGCAGCGGCAGCTACAAGCGGGTCATGCAGACCTTCCGCCTGGCCACTGCCCTGTCGGTGGGGGTCACTTGTGTGATCTGGCTGGCGGTGCTGATCTTTCCCCGGCAGATCAACGGCATCTTCTTCGTCCAGCCCATCAGTGACCTGCTGGCCACGGTGCTCTCTGTGGTGCTGGTGTGGCAGGAACAGCGGCGGATGTACGCCAAACTTCCCGCCTGAATCACAACAAAAACGCCCCGGACTGTTTGGTCCGGGGCGTTTTGCTGTCATATCAGGTTTTTTGTGCCGCTTCCATGGCGGAAAGTTCCGGCATCACGGTGCGGCGCATGGTCAGATAGCAGGCCAGACCGCCGATGACGTTGGAGATGGGTTCCGCCAGAAACACACCGTTCACCCCCAGCCCCGCCACATGGGGCAAGATCAGGGTCAGGGGCACCACGATGATGGCTTTGCGCAGCAGGGAGAAGAACACCGCCATTTTGGCTTTGTTCAGGGATTTGAAGACGCTCTGCCCCGAAAACTGGAAGGCCATCATCACGAACCCGAAGAAGTAGATGTGCAGCGAAGGCACCGCCGCCGCCAGCAGGTCGGGGTCGTGGTTGAAGATCTGGATGAAGAGGGAAGGAAACAGGGAGATCAGCCCCCAGATAAGCAGGGTGTAGCCGAAGCCCAGCTGGGTCATGAACCGGATGGCCTTGCGCACCCGGGGCACGCTGCGGGCGCCGTAGTTGTAGCTGATGACCGGGGAAGCGCCGTCGGACAGGGCCATCACCGGGGTCTGGGCGATCTGCCGCACCGAGTTGATGACCGTCATCACGCTGATGTACAAATCCCCGCCGAAGGTGCGCAAAGTGGCGTTGCAGGCCACCTGCACCAGGCTGTCGGTGAAGGACATGACGAAGCTGGAAGTGCCCAGGGCCGCGATGCGGCGGATGCAGCCCCAGTCGGGCCTAAAGCCCCGGAACCGCAGCCGCAGTTCGGTTTTGGCCCCGGTGAGGAACCGGGTCACCCACACCGCCGAAAGCCCCTGGCTGATGACGGTGGCGATGGCCGCCCCCCGCACCCCCAGGCCGAAGCCGTAGATGAGGATGGGGTCCAGCACGATGTTCACCGCCGCCCCCAGCAGCACGGTGAGCATGCCGGTCTTGGCAAAGCCCTGGCAGTTGATGTAGGGGTTCAGCCCCAGGGAGAGCATCACAAAGACGGTGCCCAGCATGTAAATGACCATGTAGGAGGCGGCGTAAGGGTAGGTCTCGCCGCTGGCCCCCAGCAGGTAGAGGATGGGTTTGTGGAAGGCGATGCCCAGCCCGGTCAGTCCCAGCCCGCAGACCACCAGCATGAAGCAGGCATTGGTCATGATGGAACAGGCCCGGTCATGGTCCCCCTGCCCCCGGGCGATGGAACACAGGGGCGAACCGCCCACCCCGAAGAGGTTGGCGAAGGCGGTGACCAGGGTCACCACCGGGAAGCACAGCCCCAGCCCCGCCAGGGCCAGGGCGCCTTCCCCCGGCAATTTGCCGATGTAGATGCGGTCCACGATGTTGTACAAAAGGTTCAGCACCTGGGCCACCAGCATGGGGGCGGCCACAGCCAGCACGCTGCGGCGCACGTCCCCGGCGGAAAAGTCCACCTGGCCGCCCCCGGCGGCGGATCGGGCTTGAAACTGCATGAAACGGGGTCATCTCCTCAAGGTAAAAGTGAACAAATAAATTTTATTATAGCACAAACGGCACGCTGCCGTCGACGGCGGTTCCCTGCCTGCAAAAAAACACCCCCTTCCGCCGTCGGACGGAAAGGGGAAAAAGAAAAAATCATCAGCCGGTCAGGAGCAGGGGGCCCAGGAGGGCGGCCGCAAACAGCAGCACCAGCAGCAGGCGGCACAGGATCTGGGCAATGCAGACCGCAAGCCAGAAGAATCCTTCCGGGCCGCCGTGCAGCAGCATGCGCCGCGCCCGGGGATTGCGCAGGGCGTCGGCGGCGAACTTGCTGAAAGAGGGCAGGCCCAGCAGGGCCGAAAGCGCCTGTTCGCCGTCCAGGCCGGCGGTGGGCAGCAGGTTGACAAGGGCCAGGGAGAGATTCCACACAGCGGCCACGGCAAAGGTCTGCCCCGCCGCTCCGGAAAGCCCGGACAGAAGGGCGAACAGCCCTGTCAGACCCAGATTCACCTCAACGCCTGCCAGAGAGATCTGGATCTTGTGGCTGCGGCGGTCGTTGGGCGGGGCGGTATTGCCGATATAGGCGCCCACAGGCAGGATGCCCAGAAGCAGGAGGCCCGCATCGGCGATTTGGCCGCCATAAGCCAGGATGGCGCACATATGCCCGGCCTCGTGCAGCGCCATGGAAAGGAGAAGCAGCAGGATGGCGGGCAGAAGGCTGACGATGGAAAAACGGCCGACAGCGTCCGGAAAGCTGGGGACCCCCATGCAGAAAAGAAACACACACAGATACGGCAGGACCCGGTTCAGCCAGGAGCAGGGGCCGCGGAGAAATTCCACCCGCTCGCCGAACAGGAACAGAACCAGCCGGGAAAAGGGAAAGTCCGGCTGCAGGCGGCTGGTGGTGATGATGCGGCGTTTTTTCAGCTGGCGGATGACACGGTCTATGTATTCCCGGGGCATGTCCCACTGGTAAAAGTCAAAGGTGCCGTTGGCCCGGGAAAGAATGTGGTATAACTCTTCGCTGATCTCGAAGGTATCCCCTTGGGCGTTCTCCGCAAAGAAACCGTCCGGTTCGCCGTCCGGAGCGGTAAAGGTGCCCAGAAGAACACCTTCCTGCAGCATGGGATACATGGCCGGACCTCCCTTTAACGCACCGGGCTGAGCCCGGCAAAATAACTGGATATGATTTTTATTATACGGAAACGGGGCCGGGAATACAAGGCGCCGGGATGTGGTGAGCCCCATGGCAGAGCGAACCGCCGCCCCCGGGCCTGTTTCGGTCCGGGGACGGCGGTTCTGTCAGAAAGCAGGTGTTCAGGCTGCCAGTTCAAAGGTCAGAAGTACCGGGTTGTGGTCGCTGAAGGCGAACCCGGTGTCGATGTTTTGGGCGGTGGCCTTCACGTTGTCGGATACCAGGAACCCGTCCACCACGGTGGTGTAGTTCACGCCGGGGGTGCAGGGGATGTCCGCCCCCCGGCAGGTGGGGACCTCGAACCCGTTGTCCGCCTCCACAAAGGCGAAGTGGTCGGGCAGGTCGCTGTCGTCCATGGTCTGCACCCAGCCGGGGAAAACCTGCTGGCTCTCAAAGGCGTGGGCGGTGCCGTACAAGGCGTGGTTGAAGTCGCCCCCCACAATGACGTAGTTTCCCGCGGCGTACTCGTCGGCAATGACCTGGCAAAGCAGTTCCAGCTGCTGGGCGCGGATGGTGCCGCCCTCGTCATAGGCGGACATGTGGCTGTGCACCAGCACCAGCTGGCGGTCGGTGTTTTCCACCGGCAGATACAACACGGTGAAGCAGCGGTCCAGGTCGGTAAACTTGATGAAGAAATCATCGTCGATGGGATAACTGCGCCGCACCGCCTGGTCCACCCGGCAGCGGGACAGGGTCTGCAGCCCGGCAACGGTGTCCCCGTGGGGGTCGGTGAAGGGGTAGAACAGGAACCCGCTGTGGAAGTTCTCGCCCCACACATGGGAATAGCCGGGGAAGGCTTCGGCGGTCATTTCCCGCTGGTTCACCCGGTAGCTGCGGTGGGCGTTTTCGTCCACCTCCTGCAGCAGCATCAGGTCGGCGTCCAGTTCTTGCAGGGTATCCAGAGCGGCCCGGGTGTTTTCCAGCACCGATTCCCGGCTCAGCGCCCGGCCGGACTTCCCCCGGGTGGGAGTGCCGTCCAGCATCTCCCCGGTGTCCATGAAGAAAGAATACTCCGGCCCGTAAGCGCCGAAACCCATGTTGCAGCTCACGGCGGTGTAGGGGGTGTCCAGGGCCAGAAGCTCTTCCTGGGGGCGGGCAATGTCCAGGACGGTTTCATCCTCGATGCGGTAATACTGCCATTGCAGATACCCCACATACCCCGCCAGAGCCAGCACCGCCAGCCCCAGCACGATCAAAAGCGCCGCCCCGGCGCGCTTCAAGGTCTTTTTCATCCTGCCCTCCATTCCGAAAAAAAGAGCAGCACGTTCCCCTGGGGGTTCGTGCCGCTCTCTGTTTCTCAAACACTTTCCTCTATCATACCGGAAAAAACCGTCCCGCCGCTATGCGCAGAACACCTAAAAAAACCGGCGTTTCCTTGGGCGGTTCGCCGGGGGTGCCCCGCCTGTCAGGCTTCCCGCAGTTCCACCGTGAAGGTGGCGCCGCCGCCCGGGGTGTCCTGCAAGGTCAGGGCGGCTCCCAGCAGAAGGGCCAGTTCCCGGGCTACACTCAGACCCAGGCCGAAATTCTGTTTGCGGGTGCGGCTGTCATCCCCCCGGTAAAACCGCAGAAACACCTGCTCCTTGCATTCGTCGGGGATGCCGGGGCCGTGGTCCTCCACCACGAACCGCACCACCGGCCGCCGTCCGGCCTCCCGGTGCAGGGCCAGGGTCACCGGGGTACCCGGCGGGGTATGGTCCAGGGCGTTCTGCAGCAGAATGGACAGCAGCTGGGTCAGCCGGGGAGCGTCGGTGGTCAGGGGCGGCACCGGGGATTCGGGCAGGTCCAGGGTCAGGGGATGTTCCTTCTCCCGGGCCAGCAGGTAAAACTGTTCGTACAGTTCGATGCACAGGGTGTCCGGGGCCACCGGCCCGGGATGCACCGCCAGCGCCCCCGCTTCCCCGGCGGCCAGTACCAGAAGGTCGTCGGTGAGCAGGGCCAGTCGGTCGGTCTCCCGCCGTGCCGCAGCCAGAAAGGCCCCCTGCTGCCCGGGGTCCGCATGTCCGGCGGCGTCCAGGCTGGCCTTGATGACCGCCAGGGGGCTGCGCAGTTCATGCCCCGCCGCCGCGATGAACTCGTTCTGCCGCTGCCAGGCCTGCCGCACCGGGTGCAGCATCCGCCCGGCCAGCAGCCAGCCCGCCCCGGTCAGCAGCCCGGTCCCTGCCAGCCACAGTGCGGCCAGAAACATCGCCGGACCGAGGCCGAAGGCCAGCCCGGCGGGCTGCAGCAGCGTCAGTTCCAGCCGGTCAGTGCCGCCCCGGGGCAGCACCGCCGCCGCCCCCCGCCAGGAAGTGCCGGTATCGTCGGTGAGGGTGAAGGTCACAAACTGGTACAGGAAACTGCCGTCCTCTTCGGTGCGGCCGGCCTCCAGCCCGGCGGATGCCGCCTGGGCGGCGGCCAGTTCCAGCAGGGCGGCGGTTTCCGGCACCTGCCGGTTCTGCCGGGAAAACCGGGTGGGTTGGCCGTTGTCGGTCAGGTCCAGGATGCCCCCTGCCGCCTGCTGCCGCTGGGCCAGCCAGCTGTCTTTTACCGAGGCGGCTTCGGTCAGGCTGTCGCACAGGTTCTGGGCGGTGTGGATAAACAGGATGTCCGCCGCTTCCCGCTGCTGCCGGTGGTACAGCCAGCCCCCGGCCCCCAGGGCGGCGGTAAGCACCGGCAGGGTGAGCAGCACGAACAGCAGCGCCAGACGGCGGCGCAGGGAACTCAGCATGGGGCAACCTCCAGCCGGTAGCCGCTGCCCCGCACCGTCACTACCCGGGCCCGGCTGCCCACCCCGGACAGCCGCCGCCGTACAAAATGGATGTAACAGTCCAGATTGGCTTCCTCCACCTCGGCCAAAGGCCCCCACACCCGGGCCAGCAGCACGCTGCGGGCCTGCAGCCGTCCGGGGGCCCGCATCAGGGCTTCCAGCAGGTCACATTCTTTGCGGGAGAGCACCGCGCTGCCCGCCGGTCCGGTGAGGGTCAGCTCTCCGGTGTCCAGCTGCAGGTCCCCTGCCGTCAGGGCGGCGGTGCCCCCGCTGCGCCGCAGCAAAGCCCGCAGACGGGCCAGCAGCACCGGGGTGTCAAAGGGTTTGGCCAGGTAATCGTCCGCCCCCGCGTCCAGCCCGTCCACCGTGTCCCCGGCGCCGGCCAGGGCGGTGAGCAGCAGCACGGGGGCGGTCACGCCCTGGGCCCGGGCCGCCCGCAGCAGGGTCAGCCCGTCCAGACCGGGGAGCATCCGGTCCAGGATGCACAGGTCATATCCGCCGCTGACCAGCAGGGAAAGCCCCTCCGGCCCGGTGTGGCAGAAATCCGCCTTGCCCAGCCCGGCCAGCGCCGGGGCCAGGGCGGCACACAGGGCAGTGTCGTCCTCAATGAGCAGAATGCGCATGACAAACTCCTCCTTCCTTTTCAGTATACCAGATTTGTCTTGAAAAGACCTTGAAAAACTTTTGCTTTCTTTCAAGGACAATTCAAGGCAGGTGGGGTACAATGAAAGCACAGAAACCGAAGAGGAGGAATCACCATGAAACGCCCGGAACTGTTGGCTGTGACCCTGGCCGCCGCTCTGCTGGCGGGCTGCGGGCAGAGTACCGCCCCCGCCCCCGCCGAGACCGCCGACGCCGCCAACGTTGATGTCTGGCACTGGGAGGCACAGACGGTAGACCTGCAGGGGGCTTCTGCCGTGGGGGAAATCGTCTGCGGAGCGGATGGCACGGTGCAGCTGTGCCTGTACGATAAAAGCAGCGACGAATACCGGATGCTGGTTTCCGCTGACAGCGGCGAGACCTGGACCACCACCTCCCTAGACTGGATGGCTGGGGGGCTGGACAATGATGAAGAGATACGGTATGCCATATGTTCCCCCGACGGGACCTGGCTGGTCTGGGTGTGCCACAAGTGGTGGAGCACTGAGGGCGGGGCCACTTACTGGATGGGAACGGAAGAAAAACTTGCCCAGTGGAAGGTCTCTGACCTGGTTCCCGACTGGGAACTGATAGTGGAGCCGGCTTTCCTGGGGGATGGACGGTTGGCCTTTTGGCCTGCCGCCCCGGATCTGAGGGTGGGGCCCGACCTGGTCGTCTATGACCCGGCCACCGGCAGCTGTACCACCATGCCGGGGATGGGGGAGAAGGCTTACTCCCACCGGCAGGAGGAAGGGGACAACGCAGGGGAATCGACCGCCCGGAGCGGCATCGTTGCCCAGTGCGGGGTTGGCAGTCAGTATGTGTACGCGACCTACGCCGCCGACGGGATGCAATTGCGGGCTATTGACGTGGACGCCGGCACCGATACAGTACTGCTGGAGGATGTGCCCGGCGGGACGGTGTCTGCCATGGCCGGCCGGCCCGACGGCACCTTTTACTTTCTCAACCGGGAGGGCATCTGGCAGCTGGCGGCGGGAGGTACCCTGCCGGAACTGGTGGTGGAGATCGCCGGAGAAGACCTGCCGGGCGACTCGCCCGAAGTGCAGGTGTTCGGCTACCTGGGCTGTGCCGCGGACGGCAGTTTTCTGGTGCTGACCCACGACTCTTACGGCGCCAGCGTCCTGACACGGTATGTGTTGACCTCCGAATAAACCACAAAGCAGCGGCCCCCGCCCGGGGGCCGCTGCTTTTGTATGGGGAATGTATGGAGAGTGGTTATTTCAGCCAGGTGCGGAAGAAGGATTCCAGCTTGTCGAAGGGGATGGCGTCCTTGCCGCCGCCGTCGTACAGGTCGGTATGCACCGCGTCGGGGATGAGCAGCAGCTCCTTGTTCTCCGGGCAGGGGTTGTTCTGCATCATGGCGGCAAAGGCGTCTTTGCTCATGTAGCAGGAATGGGCCTTTTCCCCGTGCATGATGAGCACGGCGCTGCGGATCTCGCCGCTGTACTGCAGGATGGGCTGGTTCAGGAAGGACATGCAGCCGATGATGTTCCAACCGCCGTTGGAGTTCAGCGACCGGGCGTGGTAGCCCCGGGATGTCTTGTAGTAGTCGTAATAGTCCTTCACGAAGAAGGGGGCGTCCTCCGGCAGCGGGTCCACCACGCCGCCGCCCAGGGCGTAGGTACCGGCCTTGTAATCGGCGGTGCGCTGGGCGTTCAGGGCTTTGCGCTTTTCGTAGCGGGCGGGTTCGCTGTCCTCACTGTCAAAGTAGCCTTTGGCGTTGATGCGGGCCATGTCGTACATGGTGGAAGCCACCGTGGCTTTCACCCGGGTGTCCAGGGCGGCGGTGTTCAGTGCCAGGCCGCCCCAGCCGCAGATGCCGATAATGCCGATCTTCTCCGGGTCCACGTCCGACCGGGTGCTCAGGTAATCCACCGCGGCCTGGAAGTCCTCGGTGTTGATGTCCGGCGAAGCCATGTACCGGGGCGTGCCGCCGCTCTCCCCGGTGAAGGAGGGGTCAAAGGCGATGGTCAGAAATCCCCGTTCCGCCATGGTCTGGGCGTACAGACCGGATGCCTGTTCCTTCACGGCGCCGAAAGGCCCGCTCACCGCCAGGGCCGCCAGCTTTCCTTCGGCATGTTTGGGGCGGTAGAGGTCTGCCGCCAGGGTGATGCCGTACCGGTTGTGGAAGGTGACCTTCTCGTGGTCCACCTTGTCGCTCTTGGCGAAAGTCTTGTCCCATTCCTGGGTCAGCGAAAGCATTTCCATCTGTATACCATCCTTTCCGAGTTCCCGGTGGGGACCGCGTCCCCCGTATACACTCAGTATACGGCAGCAAAAGCGATATGTCTAATATCTATATGGCATATCATGACATGCCTGAAACACATAATGCGCCTATGACAAAACCCCCGGAAAAGTTTTTCCGGGGGCAGAAAGGGTCAGGCGTCGGACCGGTGCAGATGCTTCTGCAGCAGCCGCAGCAGTTCCCGCATATCCAGGGGCTTGGCAATGTGGGCGTTCATGCCGCATTCCAGGCAGCGGTGGATATCTTCCGAGAAAGCGTCGGCGGTCATGGCAATGATGGGGATGGTCCCGGCGTCGGGACGGTCCAGGGCGCGGATGGCCCGGGTGGCGTCGTAGCCGTTCATTTCGGGCATGCGCAGGTCCATCAGGATCAGGTCATAGGTGCCGGGGGCGGAATCCCGGAACTTGTCCAGGCAGATGCGGCCGTTTTCTGCCCAGTCCAGGGTGAAGCCCTGGGCGGCCAGCAGTTCGTGGGCGATCTCCCAGTTCAGTTCGTTGTCCTCCGCCAGCAGGATGCGGGTCCCCGCAAAGTCCGGGGTCTCCTCCCGGGGTTCTTCCGGGGCGGGGGTGCTTCCGGCGGGTTCGGCAAAGCGCAGCAGGCCGTGGTACAGGGTGGACTTGAACAGCGGCTTGGACAAGAAGCCGCTGATGCCCGCCTGCCGGGCTTCCTCCTCGATGCCGCTCCAGTCATAGGCGGAGATGAGCAGGATGGGCACATCCGACCCGATGGCGGCCCGCAGGCGGCGGGCAGTCTCGATGCCGTCCATATCCGGCATCTTCCAGTCCAGCAATACGATGTGGTAATCCCGGCCGTCCTTGTGGCGGTCCTCCGCCATGCGCAGGGCGTCGGGGCCGCTGGTGGCCCATTCGGCCTGCACGCCGATCTGGCGCAGGATTTCGGCAGCGCTGCTGCACAGCAGCTGGTCGTCGTCCACCACCAGCATATCCCAGGCGGGCAGCTGCATGGGCGCGTCGGCCCCTTCCACCACCTGCAGGTCCAGGATCACATGGAACCGGCTGCCCTGGTTCAGCCGGCTGGACACCTGGATGGTGCCCTTCATCTCGTCCACGATGTATTTGGTGATGGCCATGCCCAGACCGGTGCCCTCGGTGCGCTGCACCCGGCGGCTGTCCTCCCGGGCGAAGGAATCAAAGATGCGCTTCTGGAATTCCTCCGACATGCCGATGCCGGTGTCCTCCACGATAAAGTGGGTGCGCACATACCCGTCCCCCCGGGAGGATGTTTCCTGGGAAACGGTCATGGTGATGCTGCCGCCGTCGGGGGTGAACTTCAAAGCGTTGGAAAGCAGGTTCAGCAGCACCTGGTTCAGGCGCACGCTGTCACAGTAAACATTTTCCTCATCGATATTCCGGATGAAGATGTCGAAGGTCTGTTTCTTGGCCTTGACCTGGGGCTGGATGATGCTGACGATGCTGTCCACCGTCTCCCGCAGGCTGATGGCGTCGGTGTTCAATGCGAGTTTGCCGCTCTCGATCTTGGACATGTCCAGCACGTCGTTGATGAGCCCCAGCAGATGCTTGCTGGACAAGGAGATCTTGCGCAGGCAGGACCGCACCCGGTCCGGGTCCTCCACATTGGCGGCGGCAATGGCCGTCATGCCCACAATGGCGTTCATGGGGGTGCGGATGTCGTGGCTCATGTTGGAAAGGAACTCGCTCTTGGCCCGGCTGGCGTGTTCGGCCTGGCGCTGGGCCTTTTCCACCTCTGCCAGCTGCCGGCGGGACATGCGGAAATACATGAAGAACACCGCCAGGGTGGCCGCCAGCAGAATGCCGCAGCCCGCCAGGGTGGTGGCCAGCCGCCAGCTGCCCAGGCTGGACACCGCTTCGTCCAGGGGGCCGTAGGGCATGACCGTCACCAGGTCCCACTCGGAGTTGGACAGGGGCGAACAGTAGATATGCCGCCGCTCCCCGTCCACCGTCAGGGCGGTGCTGTACATCTCACCATTGGTCAGGGCGGCTTCCAGGGCGTCCACCGCGGTGTCGGCGTCGATGTCCTCAAAGGTGCCGTGGTTCCGCAGCCAGTCGAAATAGCTGTCCTCCTCAATGTCGGCGTTTTTCAGCACGAAACGGCCGTTTCTATCGATGATATGGGAAAAAACCGGGGTGTCGTCCACTTCCAGGGAAAGGGAGTCGTTGATGTATTCAATGGGCACCCCCGCCAGCAGGGCGGTGCACTGGCTGCCGTCCCGCATGGGGTAGCCTTCGGATACGGGATATCCCACCGACACCCCGAACAAAAGCAGCCCTTCGCCGTCCGCAGTGTCTGCCAGCACCACCTTGGGTCCCGCCTGGTTCAGGGACGCCAGAAAAGCGTCCTCCTCCCGGATGGTCGCCTCTTCGCCGTACAGGATGTCCGCCTTGCCCTCGGTATTGTACAGGGCCAGGTAGGAAAATCCCTGGGTGCGGGCGGTGTTGGTCAGTGCGTTGGTGGCGGCCTGGTCCATCTGGGTCACCTCAGACGGGGGCACCGCCATGGTGATGCCCTCCACCCGGGCCAGATGCACCTCCACCAGAGAAATAAAGTGCCGCTTCAGCTGGGTGTTGATCTCCTCCATGTACAGGTTGGCCACCTGGGTCAGGGTCTCGTCGCTTTTCACCACCATGACGCGGGTGATGCCCACAAACACCGCAATGCAGAGTGCGGCCAGCGCGATCATGCTGACCCACAAAAAGCGCATGGTCCTATTTTTCATCAAAACAACAGCCTCCCATCCGTGCCGACCGTCGGTCGTACCTTCATTATAGCGCGCCCAGCAGAGAAATGGTAGCCGTTTGCGGGATGTTTCACTTTTAGGGCGGTACGCTGCCGCAAAAAGGGCGGTTTTGCGCGCTGAAACCCATTGCGCCGGAAGGGCAAACGCTGTACAATCTAAATGCATTTGCTCCGGTGCGGGGCGGTAGTTTACGGGGATAGGGGAAGAAAGATGAATATTTGTGTGGCGATCCTGCTGGCGGCGGCGCTGCTGGGCGTGGTGGACAAGGCTGCAGGGGGCAGGCTGGGCCTGGCGGCAGGCTTTGACCGGGGTGTGCAGCAGATGGGCAGCCTGTGTGTGTCCATGACCGGGTTCTATTGTGCGGCCACCGCTCTGTGCAGTCTGGTGATGGACAGCGGCGCGGTGCAGACGGGAGAGGGCTGGTTCGATCCTTCTCTGCCGGTGTGCATGGCGCTGGCGGTGGATATGGGCGGCTGGAACGCGGCGGCCCAGATGGCGTCCAGCCCGCAGCTGGCAGCCTTCACCGGGCTGCTGGTGGCTTCCACCGTGGGCTGTCTGGTAAGTTTTTCCCTGCCGGTGGCGGTGGGCTTTCTGGATAAAGAGGAGATCCCCGGCTTCATGCAGGGGGTGCTGTGGGGCGTGCTGGCCCTGCCCTTCGGCCTGGGGGCCGGGGGCCTGGTGCTGGGGCTGGACCCCTGGACGCTGCTGCGCAACCTGGCCCCGGTGGCGGGGCTGTGCGCCGTGCTGGCGGTGATGCTCTTTCTGGCGCCGGGGGTCACCGGGCGGATCTTTTCCGCCTTCGGGGCCTTCGTCCACGGGCTGGGCATCCTGCTGTTCGGTCTGGTGGTGGTTTCGGTGTTCTTTGAGAGGCTGCTGCCCCTGGACAGCGGCCTGCCTGCCGAAGCGGTGATGACGGTGTTCCGCATCACCGTCATCGTCTGCGGGGCCAACATCTGCAGCGACCTGGCCCTGGCCCGGTGCGGGGGCTTCCTGGACCGGTGCGCCCGCCGCCTGGGGGTGGCCCCGGTGGCGGTGGTGGGGCTGGCGGCTTCGGCCATTTCCAGTATCTCCATGCTGCCCTCCTACCGGGCCATGGACAACCGGGGCAAGGCGGTGAACGCCGCTTTCTGCGCCGCCGGGGCCTATGTCATCGGCGGACAGCTGGCCTTTGTGTCCTCGGTGGCAGGCAACCGGGAGACCGCCGCCTTCCTGGTGTGCAAACTGGTCAGCGGCGTGCTGGCGGTGGTGCTGGTGGGCGCCTTCGGCTGCCCCCGCTCCGCCACCAAGGCACAAGCCCGGGCAGAATAAACAAAACGGCCCGCGGCGGGGAAGCCTTCTCTCCGCCGCGGGCTTTTTGTGGGAAAAGAAAAAATATTCCCGCAGCCCCCTTGACTCTGCCGCCGCGTCAACTGGTACACTGTAAGGGAAGGGAGGGACAAGGCATGGAATATTCCATCCGCGAACTGTCGCATCTGTCGGGGGTGTCCACCCGCACCCTGCGCTGGTACGACGAAATCGGTCTGCTCAAGCCCGCCCGGGTGGCGGAAAGCGGCTACCGTTACTACGGCCCGGCCCAGGTGGACCGGCTGCAGGACATTCTCTTTTACCGGGCCCTGGGGGTGGAACTGGCCCGCATCCGGGAATGTCTGGACGACCCTGCCTTCGACCGTCTGGCCGCTCTCCGGCAGCATCTGGCCGCGCTGCAGGGGAAAAAGGCCCGGCTGGAAACACTGATCCGGTCGGTGGAACAGACCATCGGCTGTGAAGAAAGGAAGGAACCCATGAAGGACGAAGCAAAATTTGCCGCCTTCAAGCGCCGGATGGTGGAGGAGAACGAGTCCGCCCACGGCGCCGAAGCCCGGCAGAAATACGGCGACGGGGAGGTGGATGCCGCCAACGCCGCCCTGATGGGGCTGACCCCGGAAGCCTGCCAGGCCTGGCAGACCCTGAACACCGACCTGCAGGCCCGGCTGGAAGCCGCCGTGCAGGCGGGTACCGCCCCCGAAAGCGAGGAGGGCAGGGAGATCTGCGCCATGCACCGCCGCTGGCTGGCGGTGACGGTGAAGGACCTGACCCCGCAAAAGCACCGGGGCATTGCGGAGCTGTACGTGATGGACGAGCGGTTCACCGCCTATTACGATAAGACGGTGCCCGGCTGTGCCCGCTTTCTGCGGGACGCCGTGGCCCATTGGGCGCGGTAAAGCCGCACAAAAGCAAGGGGACTGCCCGGCGGGGCGGTCCCTTTTTGTTGACAGTTTGTATTATTTGTATTATGGTAAATGATACAAAGAACAGGAGGTGCCGTCCGTGCTGCTGCATCTGGATTTTTCCCTGGATACGCCCATTTACCAGCAGATCCGCAACGAGATCGTGTGGGGCATCGCGGCGGGCAGCCTGACGCCGGGGCAGCAGCTGCCCCCCATCCGCGCCCTGGCCGAGACCCTGGGCGTGAACGTGATGACGGTGAATAAGGCCTACGCCCTGCTCAAGCAGGAAGGGTACCTGAAGGCCGACCGCCGCGCGGGCACGGTGGTGGCGGGGCGGGCCGGCCCCCTGACCGACGAGCTGCGGGCAGCTTTGGAACTGGCGGCGGCCCAGGCCCGGGCGTCGGGGGTGCCGCTGGAGGAGGTCCTGGCCGTCTGCCGGGGCGTGTATGAGAAGAAGGAAGGGGGACAGGGCTGATGCATTGGGTCAATCTCATTATTGTGGGCTGCCTGTATATCGGTCTGCCCATGGTCTGGGGGATGCTGCGCAGCGCTTCCCGGGAACGCAGCAATCTGATTTTGTCGGTGACCCTGCCGCCCCAGGCCCGGCAGGACCCGGAAGTGCAGGAACTCTGCGCCCGGTTCCGCCGCCGGCTGGACCGGATGTGCCTGGTGCTCACGGCGGCGCTGGTCCCGGCGCTGTTTTTGCCCTGGATGTCGCTGGTCTGCCTGTACAGCTTTGTGTGGCTGCTGTTTCTGGTGCTGCCTTACTGGCTGTTCGGCCGGGCCAACGGGGAACTGAAAGCCCTGAAACGGTGCCGGGGCTGGCAGACCGCAGGCGCCGGGCAGACGGTGGCGGAAATGCCCCCGGCCAGGCCGCCCCGGCAGCTGTCCCGGGCCTGGTTCTGGCCGCCGCTGGTGCTGTCGGTGCTGCCGGTGCTCTCGGTCTTTCTGGATGATTGGGACCCCGCCTGGCAGGTGGTGCTGGGGGCCACCGCCTTCACCGGCCTGCTCATGACCGGGCTCAGTCTGGTGTTTTACCCGCTGGTCTACCGCCAGCGGCTGGACGCCCTGGACGGGGATACCACCCTCACCGCCGCCCTCACCCGGGTGCGGCGATATAACTGGACCAAGTTCTGGCTGCTCTGCTCCTGGCTCACGGCGGGGTACTCCCTGGCGGTGTGGCTGTGCTGGGGCAACATGGCCTGGTATATCATCTGGAACATCGTCTATGCCCTGGCCCTGATCTGGGCCAGCCTGCAGACGGAATTTGCCGCCCGCCGCGCCCAGCGCCGCCTGACCGAAGGCCGGACCCGTCTGCCGGAGGTGGACGAGGACGACCGCTGGATCTGGGGCCTGTTTTACTGCGACCCCCACGACGGCCACACCTTTGTGAACCAGCGCATCGGTATGGGCATGAGCATGAACCTGGCCAAGCCCCTGGGCAAGGGGATGATGGGCGTTTCTCTGGCGCTGCTGGCGGCCATGCCCCTGCTGGGAGTATGGCTGGTGGTGGAGGAATTTTCTCCTCTGCGGCTGGGCCTGCAAAGCCAGACGGTGGCGGCCCAACAGGCTTTCACCACCTACCGGGTGCCGGTGGCGGAACTGGAGGAGGTACGCCTGCTGGAAGAACTGCCCCCGGCCTCCCGCATTGCGGGCACCTCCATGGGCCACCTGCTCAAGGGCAGTTTTTCCATGGAAGGGGAGAAGGCCACCTTCTGCCTGGACCCCCAGGACCCGCCTTTCCTGCTGCTGAAAACGGAGGAAAAAACCTATGTGTTTGGCGGCGATGCCGCCCGGGACCTGGCCGGGGAACTGGAATAAAACAAACGGGACTGCCCGGCCGGGGCAGTCCCGTTTTGTGTTGCAGAAAAAGGCGGGGTGCGGGAAAAATTTACACAATAGCCTCCACGTCGGCTTCGGCCACCACGCTGGTGATGCCGCCGTGGGTCTGGGTGGACAGACTGGCGGCGCAGCAGGCAAAACGGGTCACTGCCCGCATCTCCTCCATCGTCAGGTCGCCGGGGGCCTTGTTCAGCTTGAGGAAGCGGCTCATGGCGCTGCCGCCGAAGATGTCCCCGGCGCCGGTGGTGTCGATGACATGGATGCCGCTGGGGGAAGCGACCTCGCCGCTCCCCTGGGCGTTGGCAAAGTGGCAGCCCTTGGGGCCCAGGGTGGCGTACACCAGGCTGACGCCGTACTCCTTCAGCAGCTTCTGAGCGCCCTCCTCGGGGGAGATGCCCCACAAAAATTCGATCTCTTCGTCGCTGATCTTGACGATATCCGCCTGGCGCAGGCCCCATTCGATCTGCTCTTTGGCGGCTTCCTCGGTGGGCCACAGAGGCTTGCGCAGGTTGGGGTCAAAGCTGATGAGCTTTCCGCGTTCTTTGGCGTAAGCCACGGCAGCCCGGGTGGCCGAACGGGCGGGTTCGCCGGTGAGGCTCAGGGTGCCGAAGTGGAAGACCTTGCAATCATCCAGCAAAGCGGTGTCCAGTTCCTCGGCGCGCAGGCAGGTGTCGGCGCCGGGCTTGCGGGCGAAGCTGAACTCCCGGTTGCCGGTGGCGTCCAGGGTGACGAAGGCCAGGGTGGTGAACACCGACGGGTCTTTCACGATGCCTTTGGTGGAAATGCCCAGAGTGTCCAGGGTGTTTACCAGCAGATTGCCGAAAGCATCTTCGCCCACCTTGCCCACGAGGGCGGTGGTGCAGCCGTACTTCTGCAGTGCGGCCAGAAAATTGCCCGGGGCGCCGCCCGGCTGGGCTTTCAGGGTGGGATACCCGGCGTCGTCGGTGGAAACGGGGGCGAAGTCAATGAGCAGTTCGCCCAGAGCCACAACATCATACATAACGATTACCTCCTTCAGCGGTCATAACGGGGGACCTGGTCGGGAAAGGCCCGGGCGATGCTCTCTTCAATGCCCAGGGCCTTGTCCAGCCGGTCGTACAGCAAAAACAAAGCGGCAAAAAGGTCAAACCAAACTCCCACAAAGGGGAGCAGCAACAAAGTCCAGGGTGCAAACAGCACCATCAGCAGCCACCGTTCATCCCGCTGGGGCTCGTCGTTCCGGTAGGGACGAAACAGATTCATGGCAGACCCTCTTTTTATTATACCGAATCTTTGGTGGTTCCGCCAGGCTGGTAGCGCACCGGCAGGCAGACCAGCGGCGGCAGGCCGGTAAAGTCGTTGGAAAGCACCATGCTCACGGCGGTCTCGGCCAGGTCGGGCACCGGCTGCACGATGGTGGAACAGATGTAGTCCTGGTCCCCGAACATGCGGATGCCGTCAAAGCCGATGATCTGCACATCTTCCGGCACCCGCAGGCCCAGATCACGCACCATCTTTTCCGCCTGCCAGGCCATCAGGTCGGTGCCGCAGAACAGCCCGTCCAGCGGGGTGTCGGTCTCCAGCAGGTTGTGGCGCAGGAACACCTCAAAGGCGGACAGGGGCGACCCGTCGGTGAGGTTGCACATCTCAAAGGAAAGCCCGGCTTCCATGCAGCCGCTGACAAACCCGTCCTTGCGCTTGCTGGGCTCGTTGGTCAGGGAAGAGCCGGTGCGCAGGCAGGCCACCCGGCGGCAGCCCAGTTCCGCCAGCTTGCGGGCGGCCAGCTGACCGCCGCTGAAATTGTCCGAAGCCACACAGGGCACCGACACGCTGAAAAAGCGGTCGATGGTCACAAAGGGGATGCCGGCGGGGATCTCCAGTTTAGGATTATAGGTCAAAGCGATGATGCCGTCCACCCGGTTGTGCACCACCATGCTCACAAATTCCTGTTCCCGGTCCCGGTCGTATTCGGTAAAGCAGAGCATCATCTTGTAGCCCCGCTTTTCCAGCGCGATGTTCACGTGGTAGGTCAGCACCGCAAAGAAGGGCATGATGGTGTTGGGAATGATCAGGGCGATGGTACTGGTGCGGTTGCTCTTCAGGGCTTTGGCGCTGGGGTTTACCTGATAGTTCAGCTTTTTCACCGCGGCCTCCACCTTCAGGCGGTAGGTCTCGCCCACGGGCTGGCCGTTGATCACCTTGGACACGGTGCCCAGGGCCACACCGGCCTCCCGGGCCACGTCGTTCATGGTGACGGAACGTTTGTCGCCTTTCATAAGGTACACACCTCGGTCTCCTTGATTTGGTTTCATTATACTATGTTTCATGTATGGCGTAAAGCGGTTTCATGAAATTTCGTGAAATTGTTTCGGGGGTTTCATCTGGTTGCTCTGCACAAGCGAAAAGTGGTAAAGTTGCACAAACCGCTAAAATAGCCTGGAGATGCCAAAAATGCCCCTGAAAACCATTGACTTTTGGAACTGAGAATGGTATTTTGGTTTCACAGGAAGCGTGAAACGATTCATGAACGAGCTGAATCGGACAAGGAGGAGTCACTATGAGTAAGCTGCGTGCCGCATCCCGCCCACAGGCGGACGCGGTCATCCACCGCAAACCGCTCAAGCAGCGGCTTGCCGAAAACTGGCAGCTGTATCTGCTGCTGATCCCGGTGCCCATCATCCTGCTGATCATCGTCAGCCGCATCGCCAAGAAGGCCAGCGACGTACAGTTTGTGTAAAGGAGAGTCCCCCATGTCAGCAAAAACCAAAACATTGGGCAAACGCCCGGGCGGTCTTTCGGACCGTGCCAGTGATGTGGTGCTGGTGGTGCTGTGCGTGGCCATCCTCCTGGTGGTGGCCTATCCGCTGTATTACATCCTGGTGGCGTCCTTCTCCGACGACAGCATCCTGCTGGGCTACTGGAACAGCATCAAATACACGGTGGGGGGCACCCTGTTCTCGGTGGTCATGATCTACATCACCGCCTACCCCCCTGTCCCGTCCCATCATGGTGGTCATGGTGGTGTTCAGCATGGCGGCCTACTGGAACGACTGGTTCACCGCCCTGATCTACATGACCGGCGAAGGCCGCGCTCCCCTGCCCCGGGTGCTGCGCAATATCCTCATCGCCAGCGAAACTTCCGCCAGCCAGGCCAGCATGATCGCCGGCGGGTATGCCGAACTGAACAAGCTCACCGAAATGATCAAGTTCGCCTCCATCATCGTGGCGGCCGCCCCCATGCTCATCCACAACTGCGGCACCATCCCCCTCACCATCAGCCTGAAAGGGTACGGCCAGATGGGAAGGGTGGACCCCGGCGCGGCGGTCCTCTTCCGTCTGGACCGGACGGGGGAGGATGCCTGACCCCCGGGCCATTGGGATATGAAAAGCGCCGGACCCTGTGCGGTATTGCACAGGGTCCGGCGATCTATAAAAAGAACAGGCAGGAACAGGCGGACAGGGAAAAACGGACGGCGCGGCGTTTGTAAAGGCATTTTTGCAAAGACTAGGAGGAGCGGGAAGAACAGATGCCGCGGTCCGTGGCCGCCGTCCCCGCCTTATTCGCTCTTGATGGCTTCCAGCGCCGGGATCTGCACCGCCTTGTTGGCGGGGTAATACCCCGACCCCAGGCCGATGAAGACCGAAAAGACCAGGGCGAACAGGTACAGCCAGGGCGGGATCACCGATACCCGGCTGACCCCTTCCGCCCCGAAGATGGCGGGGAGGATGTTTTCCGGGGAAATACCCAGGGACACCAGGTTGATGATGAGGGAGATCAGAAAGCTGATGACGCTGCCGATCACCCCGCCGATGAACCCGATGGCCCCGGCTTCCCCTAAAAACAGCACCCGGATGTCGTAGACATAGCATCCCAGGGATTTCATCACGCCGATCTCCTTGGTGCGCTCGGAGATGGACATGATCATGGTGTTGGTGATGCCCAGCGCTGCCACGATGAGGGAGATGGCACCAAGGCCGCCCAGCATCATCTGTTTCTGGCGGGCTTCCTTTTCCATGGGTTTGCGCACGCTCTCCATGGATTCGGTGGAATAGCCCAGGTTCTTGATGGCGGTCTCCACCGGGTCTACCCGGTTGATGCCGCTCACCTTCACCAGCAGCGAATCATAGGGGGCGGGGGTCCCGTTGGCCCCGGCCTTTTTTTGCAGGGCCCGCAGGTCCGCCACGCTCATCATGATGCCCTCGGAGGTCTCGTACCCTTTGGCGGTGTCCTCCTTGACCAGGCCCACCGGTTTCAAGGGGACAGTGAAGGTGCCTTCCTGGGTCTCCACCTCCAGGGTCAGGGATTCCTTCATAGGGTCAAAGAAGGGGTCCGGCAACGGCAGGGATTCCCCCTCTTCCGCCAGAAAGCTGTCCCAGCGGCTGATGATGTTGTACCCTTCGGGACGGAAGGTGTCCCGGAAGCTGTACGCCAGATACTGCCCCACAGCCACCTCTCCCGCCTTGGCGGGGTAGGCCCCGCCGGTGAGCTGGTAGCCCATCTTGTCCATCTGGGCGGTGTCCAGCCCCACCACCGTGGTCCAGTCGGCCACGTACCGGTTGCCCGGCCCGGCCAGCAGGCGGCAGGTGTAGTTGTCAAAACTCAGTTTGGGGGTCACCCCTTCCACCCCGTCCATCTCCCGGATGGTCTTGAGCAGGCTGTCGTCCAGCTTCTTCTTGCCCTTGCCCTTCTGGGGGGCGGTGACGGTGATGATGGTCAGGTCGCCCATCTCGGCCAGCAGTTTTTCCTGGCTTTCCTTCATGCCGATGCCCAAAGACACCATGATGACGATGGAACAGCAGCCGATGAGCACCCCCAGCACCGTCAGGATGGTGCGGGATTTGCGCCGCAGCAGGTTCTGCAGGCAGACCCGCAGCAGGTCTTCGTGCTTCATTCCTCACACCTCCGGTCCCTGGCCGTCCCAGTTGTCCCGGTCGTCCTGGTTCCAGGCGTCGTTGTCCCAGGCACCGGTGCCCCAGTCGTCTGCGGGGGCTTCGTCTTCTTTGTGCAGGGCGCGGCGGCGCAGCAGCAGAAGGGCGGCGCCCGCGGCCAGGATGGCGGCGGGGATCAGGATGAGCAAAGGCAGGGGAAGGGGCAGTTTGCCTTCCTCCTCCGGAATATCGAATTCCGGTTCCAGGGCGGCTTCGGAAGCGGTGAGCTCCACCGGGAACTCCAGGGTGCGGGGCTGCAGGTTGGGGTCTTCGTAGCTGACCTTCAGGGTCACCTTCAGCTTGCCTTCCCGGTTGGGGGTCAGGGCAAAGCCGATGCTGCCGCTGGACCCGGCGGCAATGTTGCCCACATACTGGGTGCGGGTGGTGGCGTCCACCCCGTCGCCCTCCACCGTGGCTTCCACGTTGCCCACCTCGGTCTTGCCCCGGTTCACATAGTTCAGGGTCAGCACACATTCCTCGCCCACGGTGCAGCTTTCGGGCAGGGTGGGGGCGTTGACCTGGAACCGGTCCTTCTGCACCACCGGCACAGCCATCTTGATCTCAGAGGTGGCGGCGGTGCGCTTGCCCCCGTCCACATACTCGTATTTGAACTGCACCGTCACCGCCTGGGCGCCGCTCTTGGCGGTGGGCAGCGCCTGCAAAGGCACGCTCTGGCTCTGTTCGCCCTTGGAGGCCAAAGAGTCGTAATAGAAGGTGCTGGTGCCGCCGTCCAGGGCGAAGTTCTCGCCCCCGTCGATGCTGGCCACCACGTTTTCCACCTTCAGGCGGCCCATGTTCTGAAAGCGGAAATCCAGCTTGAACCGGGACCCGGCGGCGATGTTTTCCTCCCCATAGCTGAAATCCCGGATGACGATGTTGGGGGTGGCGCTGTCCACAGTGGGCCCGGCGGTGGCGGAAGGCGCCGCCGAAAGGCTCAGCTTGTCCGAAGAAGCAGCCTGCACCAGCTGCCCCGCGCTCTCATAGGCGTATTTCAGGTCCACCTGGATGGACTGGGAAGCGGAGGAGATCTCCTTGGTGGCCTGCACCCGCAGGGTCACGCTGGTGCTTTTGCCCGGTTCCAGGTCGGGCAGCGCCACCGTGCTCACGTCGTTGGCGATGAGCAGGGATTCCGACACGCTGAAGGAAGCCAGGGGCTTGACCATCTTGGTGCTGCCCCCGTTCTGGAAGGTCACCACGATGTCGGCGGCCTCGTTGGCGCCCAGGGGCTTGCCCAGGGCGGACCGGGTCACCAGCACCGGCGGGGCGGCCTGTTCTTTGGGGGCGGGAGTTTCGGGCGCCGGGGTGGGGGTGGGCGCCACGTATTCCTCCGCCTGGTTCACCGTCACCTCCAGGGTCTGGGGGCTGCCGGTGCCCTTGCGGGCCAGGCTCAGCTTCAGGCTGCGGCCGGTGCCGCTGTATGTCACCCCGGCGCAGGTCAGCCGCAGGGTCAGGGGTTCATCCTCCGCCGAAAGGACCTCCACGGCGGGGGTGCAGGCGGAAAAACTGTCCGCCAGTTTGCTGAAATCGAACTCTTCCGCCTTGAAATCCCGGGTCAGCAGGGCGGTGTCCTTCACCGTCACCGCCAGGTCGGCCTTGTCCCCCTTGCGGATCACATCCCGGCTGGATGTATAACTCAAAGTCAGGAAATTGGGGGCGGCGTCCTGGGATGTGGTGGCCTCGGCCGTCACGGCGGCAGGGGCGGGCAGGGGGGCGGCTTCCTCCGCAAAGGCGGGCAGAGCGGCACCGGCGGCCAGGGTCAGGGCCAGCAGAATGGCGGCGGATTTTTGTACCAGAGACATGGAGCATCCTCCTTTAGGAATGACGGGTCTCATCGCTGACGATCTCGCCGTCGATGAGCCGCACGATACGGTCGGCATAGGCGGCCATCTCCGGGTCATGGGTGACCAGGATGATGGTCTGGTGGTAGCGGCGGGCAAAGCCGCAGATCATCTCCATGATCTCCACCGTGGTTTTGGAATCCAGGTTGCCGGTGGGTTCGTCGGCAAACACCACGTCCGGCCGGGCGATGAAAGCCCGGGCAATGCCGGCGCGCTGCTGCTGGCCGCCGGACATCTGCCGGGGAAAGTGGTCCAGCCGGTGGGAAAGCCCCACCCGGCAGAGCATCTGGCGGGCGGCTTCCTCCCGTTCCTTGCGGGGCACCCCCCGGAACATCAGGGGCAGGGCCACGTTCTCGGTGGCGGTAAGGTTGGGCAGCAGGTTGTAGGACTGGAACACAAAGCCGATGTGCCGCTGGCGGAAAGCCGCCAGCTGGTTTTCGTTCAGGCGGGAAATGGGCACCCCGCCGATGTTCACCAGCCCCCGGGTGGGTTTTTCCATCCCGGCCAGCTGGTTCAGAAAGGTACTCTTGCCGGAGCCGGATGTGCCGAAGATGCAGCAGATCTCGCCCCGCATGATGTTCAGGTCAATGTTTTTCAGCGCCACCACCGTCTCGTCCCCCAAGGGATACTCCTTGCGGATGGAACGCACCTCGATGAGCGGGCGTCTGCGCGGACAGGGATTTTGCATGCCGGTCACCTCCTCCTTGGTTTCTGGGGCCAGTATACCGGGGCAACCTTGGTTCTTCCTCAACGCAACCTTAAGATTCGTAAAGAAAAAGCCGGGGCGGAAAAGCAAAGGCTCTTCCGCCCCGGCAGGGCAGGTTTTTCTTATTGGGGCAAGGGCAGGCGGATGAGGAAAGCCGCGCCCTGTCCCGGGTGATTGTCCAGGGTGATGGTGCCGCCGTGGAGTTCCACCAGGCGGCGGGTGATGGAAAGCCCCAGCCCGCTGCCGCCCCCGCTGCGGGCGTCGCTGCCCACCACAAAGGGGTCGAAGATGGCGGCGGCCCGGTCGGGGGGGATTCCCTCCCCGTTGTCCGCCAGGGTGAGCAGGGCTTCCCCGGGGCGGAGTTCCAGGCGCACGGTGAGCACGGTGCCCAGGCGGTTGTACCGCAGGGCGTTGCCCACCAGGTTGTCCAGAGCCCGGCCCATCTGGAAGGGGTCCAGGGAACAGGGGCAGGGCTCTTCGGGAATGGACACTTCCAGGGCGAACCCTGCCAGTTCAATGGCGTCGTACTGCCCGGCCAGGTACTCCCGCAGATATTCGCACAGGTCCATCTCCCGCCGCTGCAGGCTGAACTGGGGATGGTCCACCTTGCTGTATTCGTGGAAGGCGTTGATAAGCCCCGTCAGGGCTTCGGTGCGGCTGCGGATGGCGGCCAGATACCGCCCCTGTTCCTCCGGGGGGATCTTGCCGTCGGCCAGAGCGTCCACATACCCGGCGATCACCGTCACCGGGGTCTTCAGGTCGTGGGAGATGTTGGCGATCATCTGCTGGCGTTCCCGGTCCATCTGTTCCCGTTCCCGCTCGCTCTCGGCCAGCCGGGCGGAAAGCTCGTCCAGGCTGCGGCCCACCCGCTGCAGTTCCTGTACCCCGCCGCAGTCGCCCACTTCCACCCGCTGGCCCCGGGCCTGGGCGTCCAGGGCGGTGCGCAGCTTTTCCAGGGGCGGGCGCAGGCGGCGGGCCAGCCGCCAGATGAAGAAGTCCAGCGCCCCTGCGTACAGGGGCAGGGCGGCCAGCCAGACCATCCATCCGCTGCGGCTCACCCCGGCCAGGGCTTCCTCGTTCAGGGGACCGATGCAGATCAGCAGGGTGCGCGGGCCGCCGCCGGTTTCAAAATCATACCGGTACAGGGTGCTGCGGGCCGGGTACGTCCCGGACAGGATGGCGAACTCCCGGGGGGCGTAGGCGGTCTTGCCGGGGACGATCTCTCCGGACAGCACCCGGAAATCGGCGTCCAGGGCCATGTCCCCGGTGATCTCGGTGGCGCCGTCTTCCCGGACGCGGGTGCGCAGCACCCGGTAGCGCACTTCGCCCCCGTTGGCTTCGGGAAAGGCGTCCACAAACTCGTCGCTGTTATACCGGGAGACACAGGCCAGTTCCCCGGCGGTCAGGGTGGTAGGCACCGCGCCCGCACGGTACAGCTCGGCGCCGTTTTCGTCCAGCACCGCAAACCCGTCGGTGCTGCCCTTCAGGTATTTGGCCAGGGCGTCGTAGCGCTCCTGTTCCAGAGCCTGGTCGCTGAGCAGGGCGTCCCAGTCTGCCAGAGCCAGCGTCTGTTCAAACTGCCGGTCCCACAGCCAGTACACCCCGCCCGCCAGAAACAGCAGCACCAGGGTGAACAGCAGATAATTCTTCACCAGCAGGGCGAACAGGCGGTTTTCTTTACGCTTCAATCTTGTACCCCAATCCCCGGATGGTGATGATGTACCGCGGGTTCTTCGGGTCGTCCTCGATCTTTTCCCGCAGCTTGGAGATATGCACCATCATGGTGTTGTCGTTGCTTTCAAAAAATTCCCCGGCAATGCCCTCGTACAGCTGTACTTTGGTGAAGATGCGCCCCGGCGCCCGCATGAGCTGGGCCAGGATCTTGTATTCGGTGGGGGTCAGGGCAACGGGCTGCCCGTCCTTGTACAGCTGCATGGCGGCGGTGTCCAGGGTCAGGGTGCCCACCGTCAGGGATTCCCGGCGGCTGCCCCCCGCCCGGCGCAGGTGGGCTTTCACCCGGGCCACCACCTCCATCGGGTTGAAGGGCTTGGCGATATAGTCGTCCGCCCCCAGGTTCAGGCCCAGGATCTTGTCGTTGTCCGCGCTTTTGGCCGAAAGGATCAGCAGCGGGATGTCGCTGGTGCGCCGCAGCGCCCGGGTCAGCTCGTACCCGTTCATTTCCGGCATCATCACGTCCAGAATGGCCGCGTCGGGGCTTTCCCGCAAAGCGGCGGCCAGAGCGGCCTTTCCGTCGGCGGATTCCACCACGCGGAAGCCCTCGCTTTCCAGATACAGGCGCAGCACCGCCCGGATGTCGGCGTCGTCCTCTGCAATCAGAATGGTTTTGGCCACGGTTCGCCCCTTCTTTCGTCATTTTTTTCAGCATACAATAGGGCGGTCGTGCCTGTCAAGGCGGCAAAAATCCCCGGAAGGCCCACCCTGAAAGGCAGAGCCGCCGCAGGGGGTTCTGGGAATGTCTTTTGATTGACAGCCTGTGGCCTTTGTGCTATCATAATCCCCGACAAAATAATAAAGATAGAATTCTAGGGGAGCTCCTGGGAGCTGAGAGGACCATCCGGCCCGACCCTCGAACCTGATCTGGATCATGCCAGCGTAGGAAAGCAATTCTATGAAAAAGCCGGCCTGTGGCCGGCGGATCGTGATGGGTGCTTTCCTGCGGGAAGGCATCCTTTTTATTTTGCCTATTTTTTGGAGGAGGCATTTTTATGGCAAACGAAAGCTGCTGTTCCGGCTGCAGCCGCCCGGACCTGCCCTGGGCGGGCCGGGGCACCGACCTGCCCATTGCGGGCTGCCGGTTCACCCTGTATCCCATGACCGACAATTTCATCCAGATCATCCTGGGGGCGCTGGAAAAGACCGACACCTCGGCGGTGTGGAGCGAGACCGACGCCCTTTCCACCGTCTACCGGGGCAAGCTGCCCTATGTGGCCGACGCTGTGCAGGCGCTGTTCCTCAACGCCTACCGGGAAGGGGTGCACATGGCCCTGGAAGGCCAGTTCTCCAAGGGCTGCCCGGGGGATGTTTCCGGCGACAGCGTGCTCAACCGGGAAGGGGAGGCCCCCAATGCGGCGGCGGTGGCGGGCATCCATTTCCCCGTCCACTGCAAGCTGGCCTTGTACCCCCTGGGTGACCCCGATTACATCGACCGCATCGCCAAGGTGTGGTATATGGCCCAGGAAGCCGGGCTCAACCCCACCACCATCCACTATGCCACCCGCATTGAAGGGGACGTGCAGGCGGTGTTCCGCTACCTGTACCAGGTGTGCGATTTGATGGAAAACGACCCCGGCGTGCATCATTATGTCCTGCATTTTACCATGAACTGCAACAGCCCTACGGTGGAGGAATGAAAACTATGAAAAACAATGCCTGGAAACTGAAAGACGTTCTGCTCATCGCCATCTGCGCCGTTTTGTTCGGCGTGATCTATCTGGGGTGCACCTACGTGGGCGGCATCCTGTACGGTATCCTGACCCCCTTCGGCATGGCTTCTCTGGGATACGAGCCCTTTTACGGCATCTACTTCATGGCGGCGGCCTTCGGCGTGTATGTCATGCGCAAGCCCGGCGCCGGTCTGATCGCCGAACTGCTGGCCGCTGTGCTGGAATGCCTGTTCGGCAACTACTTCGGACCCATCATCATCCTGTCCGGCCTGGTGCAGGGCTTCGGCTTTGAGCTCATCGTGGCCCTGAAAGGATACAAGAAGTTCGACCGCATGACCATGATCCAGGGCGCGGTGCTCTGCTCTGTGCTGACCATGGGCTACAACCTGGTCATCAGCGGCTACAACCAGATCGCGGTGCCGGTGCTGGCCCTGATGCTGGCGGTGCGCATCGTCAGCGCCGTGGCCATTGATGGCATCGTCACCCCGCTGCTGGCGGACGGCCTGGTCAAGGCCGGTGTGCTCAAGGGCTACGCCGTGGCCCGGGATGCTGCCGTGGACCTGGAGGACTGAGTCGGTGGCAGCACAAACCGCCCTGTCCATGCGGGACGTGGTGTTCCGGTACATGGAACAGGGCAAGCGCAACATCCTGGACCATGTGGACCTGGAGATCCCCGCCGGCAGCGTGACGGTGGTGATGGGGGCCGGCGGCTGCGGCAAAAGCACCCTGGCCGCCGTGGCCGCCGGGCTGTACCCTGAAAACGGCGGGTTTCTGGCCGGGGGAAAAATCGCCTGGTTCAGCACCGGACTGGACCGGATGAACCCCCAGCAGCGGGCCCGTCAGGTGGGCATGCTGTTCCAGAACCCCGATTTACAGTTCTGCATGGACACCTTGCGCAAGGAAATGCGCTTCTGCATGGAAAACCTATGCCTGGACCCCGGAGAGATGGAACCCCGCATCCGGGCGGCGGCCGAGGAACTGGGGGTGCAGGAACTGCTGGACCAGCCGCTGCACACCCTGTCCGGCGGGGAAAAGCAGCGGGCGGCCCTGGCCTGCCTGTATGTGATGGAAAGCCGGTGCCTGCTGCTGGATGAATGTTTTGCCAACCTGGACCGGGACGCCGCCTTGCAGCTGATGGAGATGCTGCGGCAAATGCACCGGCAGGGGCGCACCATCCTGGCCATCGACCACCAGCCCGACCTCTGGCTGGACACCGCCGACGAGTTCATCCTGCTGGGGGAAGGGGGCCGTGTGGCGGCCCGGGGGCTGCACAAGGGCAATCTGCCCCAGTACAGGCCGCTGTTCCAGGAACTGGGCCTGTTTTACCCCGAGCCGCCCCGTCCCTACCGCCCTGCGGCGGAGGAGAAGGACCCCATCCTCTGCTTTGAAGAGCTCAGCGTGGCCAAAGGAGAGGTGCGGCGTTCCCTGTTCCGCCGCCGCACCGAACCCGCGCCCCTGCTGCTGGAAGGGGCCGAAGCCCGGTTCCCCAAAGGGTCCATGACCGCCGTGCTGGGCCCCAGCGGCTGCGGAAAGACCACGGCTTTTCTGGCGGTGCTGCGCCGCCATGCCTACACGGGGCGCATCACCCTGGACGGCGCCGACCTGAGCGGCATCCGTCCCCGGGACCTGTACCGGCAGGTGGGCATCGTGTTCCAGAACCCCGCCAACCAGTTCATCACCCAGAACGTGGCCGAGGAGGTCATGGCCAGCCTGCGGGTGTGGAACCCCGCCTGGCCGGAGGACGCCTGCCGCGCCGAGGCCGAACGCCGTCTGGAAGAGTACGGCCTGAGCCGCTACCGGCGGTATTCCCCCTATATGCTCAGCCAGGGGCAGCAGCGGCGGCTGGCGGTGCTCTCCGTTCTGTGCGGCGGGCAGAAACTGCTTCTGCTGGATGAACCCACCTACGGCCAGGACGCCCGCTCGGTGCAGGCCATCATGGCCCAATTGCGGGACAAGGTGGACAACCAGGGCCTGAGCGTCATCTTCATCACCCACGACCGGGCGCTGGCTGCCGCCTGGGCGGACAAGATCTATTGGCTGCGGGACCGGAAACTGGAACCGGCCCGGGCGGGGGAGGTGACCCTGTGACCCCTTTTCTGGAAAAATGGAACCCCACGGTGAAGGCGGCCACGGTGCTGGTGTGCGTGATCCTGCTGTCGGTGCAGTATCTGGTCAGCCTGAACCTGACGGTGTTCGCCCTGTGCCTGGTATTGCTGCTGGCGGGCTCCCGCTGCGGGCTGCGTCGGCTGGCCGCTTTGCTTCTGCCTGCCGGTGTGGCGGCGCTGGGCCTGTTTTTCATGGGCCTGTACTACGCCCGGGGCGGCAGCGTGGACCCCGCTGCCCTGGACACGGTATCCGCCCTGCCCTATGCGGTGCGGGCGGCCATGTCCCGCAACCTGTACACCGCCCCGCAGCTGGCCACCCGTCTGCTGGCCTACGCCGGGCTGGGCATGATGTTTGCCCTGTCCACCGATACCGAAATCTTTATCGCCAGCCTGCTGCACCAGTGCCGTCTTTCCCCAAAATTTGCCTACGGCATTCTGGCGGCCTTCCACCTGATGCCCGGCATGGTGCGGGAATTCAACCAGGTGCGGCTGGCTTTTGCGGTGCGAGGGCTGCATGTCCACCCCCTGTCCCTGCAGCCCATCTTCACCATGCTGGTGAACAGCGTGCGCTGGTCGGAATGTGTGGCCATGGCCATGGAATCCAAGGGCTTCTGCGGCGACGCGCCCCGCAGCTACTGCCTGGTGCCCCGGATCCACTGGTACGACCTGGCCGCCGCCGTTGCGGCGGTGGGGGGCATCGTGCTGGGCATGGTCTTTCTGCGGTACTGACCGCCTTTTACACCCGATACAAACCAAAAAGAGCAGCATCCGCAAGGATGCTGCTCTTTTTGGTTGACATGCAGAAAAAGGAGGCTGGGTAGAAAGAAGATTGCCGGAACCGGTTGGGGAGATGGCCCGGACAAAGAAAGGAGAGGAGGAAATTTCCCTTTTTCTGCTCAGATACCGGTGCCGATGTCCAGGGCCGCGTGGTAACCCCAGTAGACGGCGTTGGTGATGGTGCTCACCTTGGCGGCATCGCCGATGATGCGCACAAAAGGCGCGGTGCCCCGCAGGGCTTCCACGTCGGCGGTGCGGGACCGCTGGCCCAGGGCGCAGATGACGCTGGTGCCGGGGACGAGAACCTGCTCGCCTGCCTGATTCTCGCAGAGGATGCCGTCAGGCCGCACTTCCAGGCCCTTGTAGCCGGTGTGCACCGTGACGAACTTCTCGATTTCTTTCAGCAGCAGGGGGCGGTGGCGCACGTTGGCGTCGGGGGCCAGGGTGGCCCGCATCTCCACCAGGTGGACACGCTTGCCCTCCTGGCCCAGATGGATGGCGCACTCGCAGCCCGCCAGGCCGCCGCCGAAGACCACCACGTCGTCGGTGACCTTGTCTTTTTCTTTATAATAGTTGTTGACGATGACCACGTTGTCTCCGTCCAGGCCCGGGATGGGCGGCACCAGAGGGGCGGAACCCACCGCGATGATGAGCGCGTCGGGGGCCACCGCTTCCACCAGCTCGGGGGTGACGGCGGTGTTCAGGCGAATCTCGACGCCTGCCTTGCGGGCTAGGTTGGCGTAGGTGCCCGTCAGCTGGTACATCTCCTGCTTGAAGGGCAGGGCCTGCTCGCTTTTCAGGATGCCGCCCAGTTCGCCGTCCTTCTCGCACAGGATGACCTGATGCCCACGGCGGGCCGCGGTGTAGGCGGCGTACAGGCCGCCGGGGCCGCCGCCTGCCACCAGGACTTTCTTCTTTTCGGGGGCGGGGTAGATGGTGTCGCCCTCCATTTCCCGGCCAATGAGGGGGTTCACGGTGCAGCGGCGGGTAGCGGTGGCAGCGCGCTCCGCCATGCAGGTGAAGCAACGCAGGCAGCGGACAATTTCCTCGCCCCGGTTGGACATGACCTTGTTGGGCAGGAAGGGGGCGGCCAGCAGGGCGCGGGCCATGTAGACGATATCCGCCTTGCCGGAGGCAATAATTTCCTCCATCTGGGCGGGGTCGTTCAGGCCGCCGATGGTAGCCACCGGGATCTTCACGTGCTTTTTGATCTCAGCGGCCAGATACACATTGCAGCCGTGGTCCTTGAACATGCTGGGGGGGTGTCGCCGAAGCCCCGCTGATAGGTGCCAGCGGAAACGTGCAAAAGGTCGATATACGGTTCGATCTGCTGGGCAATGCGGCAGCCCTCAGCCAGGTCATACCCGCCCTCGAACAGCTCCGAGCCGGACAGGCGGAACTCGATGGGGAAGCGGGGGCCCACGGCTTCCCGCACCGCTTTGAGCACCTCAATGGCGAAACGGCAGCGGTTTTCCAGGGTGCCGCCGTACTCGTCGGTGCGCTTGTTGAAGTAGGGAGAGAAGAACTGGTTGATAAGCCAGCCGTGACCACCGTGGATCATGAGCATCTCAAAGCCCGCCCGCTTGGCAAGGCCCGCTACATGACCGTAGGATTTCACGATATCGGCGATCATCTCCTTGGTCAGCTCGCCGACCTCCACCCCGTCGGGGCGGGTGCAGGCGGAGGGGCCCCACTGGGCCAGACCCTTCTGCTTGGATTTATCGGTCATGTAGGTGCCGGAGTACATGCCGGAATGGGAGAGTTCCAGGCTGGGCATGGCCCCGTGGCGGCGGATGGCGTCCGCCGTGTAGGTGGCGGCAGCCAGGGAGTTGAGGATGCTCTCATCCAGGTGGTAGGCGTGGGAGCCGTCGGTGGCGGGGTGGACCATGCACTCGGACACGGTCACCGCACCGGCGCCGCCCTTGGCCCGCAATTCATAGAAGGCCGTGGACTTGGGGCCGATGCAGCCGTCGTTGGTGATATCGGTGCCGCCCATGGGGGCGGAAAACATCCGGTTGCGGAAGGTGACGCCCCCGATGGTGATGGGGGCGCACAGATGGGGATACTGGTATTTCATGGCAGATTCCTTTCAAGGGTTTCAGTAGGGCAGCACTTTGCGGCCCAGGGCGGTGCTCATGAGCATGGCGCTGCCGGAATAGAGCATCCAGCCGGCAAAGGCCATGATGCACACCGCTGCCGGGGTGCGCAGGTTCACAAGGCCCAGGTCGCTGAGCCCCATGCAGATGAAGCCCAGGCAGATGACCCCCATGAAGAAGGCCATGGGGCCGTTTTTCAGCTGAACGAAGGTGGCGGAGATGCACAGCAGCATGAACGCCGCCAGGAACGCCGCGCCGTCCACATAGCCTTTCACCCCGGCAATGGCTTCGGGCACGGTGCGCCCGGCCGCCGTGTAGACGACCACCACAGCGCCCCAGATGCCGTTCTGCACCAGAGTCACGCCGGAAAGCACCCCGTTGGCCACCGCGCCGATGACGTTGCCCGCCTTGAAAGCCTGCACGCTGGTGAGCAGGACCAGGGGGCAGGCGGCCAGGGCCCAGGGCAGCACGGCTGCCATGGCGGAAGTGTCTGCCAGGCCGAAAAGCACCGGCCACAGGGTAAACAGCACCAACCCGGTGATGATGTTGCCCAGGGGGGCGGAATCGGCGACCTTGCCCGCCCCGCTCATCGTGCGGCCTCCTGCAGAACGCTGCGCAGATACCGGTGGATCAGGGCGATGCCGTCCTCCCAGGCGTCCATCCGGTTGATGAAGAAGCCGTGGACACAGCCCGCAAACCGCTTGCAGGTCACTTCCACACCGGCCCGGGCCAGCTTCAGGGCAAACTCCTCATCTTCCGGGGCCAGGCTGTCGTCCCCGGCGGTGATGACCAGGGTCTGGGGCAGCGCCGCCAGACGGTCGGCGGGGGCAAACAGGGGAGACACCCGCCAGTCCCCGGCCTTGTCGGCCGGGCAGTACAGGGCGTTGTAGCCCCGGGCGCGCTCGGCGGGCATGTCCCGCTCGGGGTGGAACTTCTCCACCGGGTCGGTCTGCAGGTCCAGGGGGGCGTAGGTGATCACCGCCGCCAGGGGCCGCACGGCGGCCTCGTCAGCTTCGGCCATGCAGACATTGGCCACCAGGTTGCCGCCGGCGCTCTGGCCCAGCAGGATCAGCTTGTCCGGGTCACAGTCCAGACCGGCGGCCTGGTCTTTGGCCCACAAAGCAGCGGCGCGGGCCTGGTGCACCGCCGTGGGGAAGGGATAGTCCGGCGCCAGGGCGTAGTCCACATCCGCCACCACGCACTGGAAGGTGCAGGCCAGACGGCGGCAGAACAGCTCGTCCCGGTCGCTGCGGCCCCGGATGAACCCGCCGCCGTGGCAGTTCACCAGGATGGGGGCTCCCGGCGTGACCTGGAAGGGCACCGTCAGGTACACCTGCACCGGTTCTTCCCCGGGAACTTCCACCGTCACGGGGCGCACGCTGCAGGGATAACGGTCCATCTCCTCGGCGGAAATGTGGGGCTGGGCCTGTTTGGGGGAGCTGGCACGCATGGCTTGGGCCAGGGTCTGCTTTTCCTTTTGATCCATAACAAACACCTCGTCTGCTGCAAAACGGCTTTTTTTCCATTATATCGCCGTTGTTTGTACCTCACAAGGCGGCTGGCCCATAGTAATTCCATATGGTTCGATAGGAAAAAAGGAATGGGATTCTGCCATGGACAAGACCCCGGCGGGCGTTTACAATAGAAGTAAGTCAACACAAGAAACGGGGGTACTTTCATGAGTCTGGATAAGCTGGATTACGTGCTGGCACTGGCCGAGGAACGCAACCTGACCCGTGCCGCCAAAAAGACCTTCATTTCCCAGCCCTTCCTGCTGCCCTACCCGGGCAACGGCTTCTACCGCTGCGCCCAGTTGCTGCTGAACCAGGCGGGGGTCAAGCCGGGGCGCATCCTGAACTATACCAACATGAACACCGCCTACCAGCTCTGCGCCAAAGGGGTGGGTATGCTCTTCATCACCCCGGCGCTGTTCGACCGCTTCCTGCCCGCCTTGCAGGGGCAGATGGCTTTCTGCACCCTGCAGGAGCCGGTGTACACCCGGGCCTCGGTGGCGGCGTGGCGGCAGGACACCCCCCACGCGCCCCTCATCCGGGAGATGATCGACCTGACCCGGGAACTGCTGCTGCCCCGGCTGGTCAGCCCCTGATTGGTTCCAGGTTATCGTTCCATCAAACAATGGTATTAGACGTTTCCTTTTTTGTCGGGTATGCTGAAAACACGAAGGATCGTGTACATCCGCATTCCAATTTACAAGGAGGAGACCCGTCATGAAGATCACCCGCATGGAATACATCCCTGCCAGCAAGTACCTGTTCATCAGGATCCACACCGACGAAGGCGTTACCGGCATCGGCGAAGTGGGGTCCTGGGGTTACCTGGATGGTACCCTGGGCGTGCTGAAAAAGCTGGAAGGGTATCTCATCGGCAAGGACCCGTTCTGCATCGAACACCACTGGCAGTACATGTACCGCAGCATGTATTTCCGCGGCTCCCTCATCATGAGCGCCATCGCCGCCATCGATATCGCTCTGTGGGACATCAAGGGCAAGGCCCTGGGCGTTCCGGTGTACGAGCTGCTGGGCGGCCGTTACCGGGACAAGGTGCGCACCTACCCGGCGGTGTTCAAGTTCACCCCCGAAGAGATGGCCGCCGCCTGTGCCGAGATCAAGGCCCAGGGGTTCACCGCCGCCCGCCTGATGATCACCGGCGATATGCGCCAGCGCACCTGCGGCATTGAGGACAGCATCTTCAGCCACCGGGTGGCCTCCCAGGTGGAGCGTGTGCGCGCCTGCCGGGAAGCGGTGGGCGCGGACTTCGACCTGATCCTGGAGATCCACCGTTCCATGAGCGTGCCCGACGCCATCGCCTTTGCCAAGGGCGTGGAACCCTATAACCCCCTCTTCCTGGAAGACCCCATCGCCCCCGACAGCGACGAGGTCATGGCGGAAGTGGCTTCCAAGACCTGGCTGCCCATTGCCACCGGCGAACGGTTCGTCACGGTGCAGGAGTTCGAGAACCTGCTCATGAAGAAGGCCGCCCGCTATGTGCGCCCCGACCTGTGCGCCATGGGCGGCATCACCGCCTGCAAGAAGGTGGCCGCCATTGCCGAAAGCCACTATGTGGACATCGTGCCCCACAACCCCCTGGGCCCCGTGTCCACCGCCGCCTGCCTGCAGCTGGACGCCGCCGTGCCCAACGTGGCCATTCAGGAATTCCCCAGCTTCTACCTCTCCGGCGGGGAGAAGGATATGATCACCACCGAACTGAAGCTGGACCACGGCTTCCTGGTGGTGCCGGATGCCCCCGGCATCGGCATCGAACTGGTGGAGGACATCACCGAAAAGTTCCCCCCTGCCCAGCGCAGCATCAACTGCCAGATCTCCTTTGACGGCGGCGTGCGCGACCTGTAATTCTTTTTTGCCAATCCCATATGCCTCTTCATATGCCTTGGACCGCCCGAAAGGGCGGTCCTTTTTTTGTCGTTTTGGGGCAGGCGGGGGCCATTGCATAATTTGATGGAACCATAGCGGCCCGGCTATCTTTATGTCACAGGTTGAACAAAGGGGGAATGTCAATTTTGGCAGGGCGCACAAAAACCCCCTTTGCCCCCTCGGGGCGATTCCGTCGGGATTATAGACCGATACACAAACGATATTTTACTTTCCCCGTACCGCCCGGTAGGATGAAGACACAGAAACGGAAACCAGCTGATTCCACTGCAGCGGACACCGAACCAGCCGCCCGGCCCGCGGCCCGCCGGTGTGAAATTATGAGGAAGGATGAATCACATGACTCCACAACTGATCATCTGTTTGGTCATCTGTGCCATCACAGTGGCATTCTACATTTACGGCAAGTTCCCCATGGCGGTGGTCGCCATGGCTTCGGTGGCCGCGTTCCTGGTCACCGGCTGCATCGACGGCGCTTCGGTGCTGGGTTACTTCGGCAACAACAACGGCATCATGATCATGTCCATGTTCGTGGTGGCCGCCGGTTTCAATAAAACACAGTTCGTCAAAAACGTGGCCGATGGTCTGAACCGGTTCGCCAAAGGCAACCTGACCAAGATCATGTGCGGCTACGTGCTGGTGGCGATCCTGCTCAGCCAGTTTATCCAGAGCCCCGTGGTCGTCTTCGGTATTCTGGCGCCCCTGCTGGCCCAGACCGTGGAATCCATCGGCGTCAAGCCCAGCAAGGTCATGTTCGCCCTGGGCGTTGCCTCCATCGCCACCTGCTCTGCATTCCCCCTGGGCTCCGGCGCCACCGTGGCCGCTGAGCTCAACGGCTACCTGGCCGCCGGCGGCTACACCGACTTCGTGGTGCAGCTCACCGATCCCATGAAGGCCCGTCTGCCCCTGGTCATCGTCTGCGCTCTGTACTGCATCTTCCTTGCCCCCCGCCTGGCTCCCAATGAACCCATTCTGGAAATCAAACAGAACGAAAACCGCGGCGCCCAGGCAGCTCTGAACAGAAAGAAGCTGCCCATGTTCCAGGGAGTGGCCGCTTTCGTGATCTTCTTCGGCACCACCATCGCCCTGATTTTCCAGAAGTACATCGGTCTGGACACCTGGATCATCTGCATGGTGGCCGGTATCCTGATGGTCGTCTGCGGCGTGCTCAGCCAGGAAGAAGCCGTGGCCGCCATGCCCACCTGGATGTACCTGCTGTTCGTCGGTTCTCTGGCCATGGGCGGCGCCCTGACCAACACCGGTGCCGGCCAGCTCATCGGTGACGCTGTGGCCGCTGCCGCCAACACCCTGGACAACACCTTCCTGATCTACCTGATGTTCTTCCTGATCCCCTTCCTGATGACCCAGGTCATGCAGAACCGCGGCGTTATGCTGATCTTCATCCCCCTGGCTGCCCAGGCCTGCAAGAGCATGGGCGCCAACCCCATCGGCATCGTCATCTGCGTCCAGGCTGCCTGCCTGACCGCCTTCATGACCCCCATGGCCACCGCGGCGGTGCCCTACTACATGGCTGCCGGCGGCTACGACATCAAGAGCGTGTTCAAGCAGTCCATCGTGCCCGCTATTCTCTTCTGCGCTGTCAGCGTCATCTGGAGCGCCATCGCGTTCCCCCTGTACTGATAGCCTGACCCAAACTTCCTTCTCTTCATCATAAAGCATCCAGCAGCCCCCGGACGCACACCCGTCCGGGGGCTGTTGTCATGGGAGCGGTTCCGCATACCACCAGACCGCCGGAATAAAAACAGGTCACTGTACAAACGTGCAGTGACCTGTTTTTTGGTTGTGCAGCAAAAGAAAGCCCATGCCCTCATCTGTGCCCGGCCCGGTAGGCGGCGGGGGAACAGCCGTATTTTTCCTTGAATTTGCGGTAGAAGTAGCTGCTGTTCTCGTAGCCGATAGCCTGGATGATGCCGTCGGCGGACATGCCGGTGTTCACCAGCAGATAGGCCGCCTGCTGCAGTTTGCGCTGCTGAAGCAGCTGCTTGAAGTTGGCCCCCGTGTGCCGGGACAGCAGACGGCTGAGGGCATAGGGGGGCAGGCGCAGCCGGGCGGCGATCTCTTCCAGGGTGCCGTCCCGGTAGCGGGTCTCGATGTATTGCAAGGTGGTAAAGACGGCGTTTTCCTCCCGGTTATCCGGCAAGGTGCGGTTGATGTTCTCGGCAAAGAGGGTCAGGTTCTGCAAAAGCAGCCCCATGGTGGTCTGGTTCATCAGGTTCACCCCGGGCTTTTTTTCCAGCAGTGTCCAGATCATGTTTTCCAGCAGGTTTTCCACCGGCAGGATGTCCCGGGCCGCAATGTGCAGCCAGCCCGCAAAGGCCGACTCCCCCGCCAGGGTGGAAATGAGGAAATCCCGCAGCACGTTCTCCTGGTCCAGCATACGGAAACTGCGGTCGAAGAACTGGGGCAGAATGATGAAATTCACCCCCACATCCTCCTCCCCGGCGGGCAGGATCTCGTGGTAGACTGCCTGGTTCAGAAACAGCAGGTCCCCCTGGCGCAGCACCAGTTCCCGGCTGCCGTTGAGGATGTGGGTGGTGGAACCGCTGCACATGTAGAGCATCTCCACATAATTATGACGATGCCGCGGAAAATGCACGAACCGGGTGTGGGGGCGTATCTCGATGAGTTTGCCCTTTTCCAGCAGCTTTTCGCTGTCCACCACAAAATCCCGGCTGGAGGTATACCGCTCCCGCTGTACACCCTGCCCCGCCAGGATGGCCTGTTCCTCCTCGGTGATGCGGCGCAGCTGCGCCAGCAGTCTTTCGTCCATGGGCTGTCCCCACCTTTCTGGTCCCAGCATAGCACAGACCCGGCGGGATTGCAAATAAGGTTCCTGTTTTGGCCAAACACCGACCTTATCCCCCGGGCGGCAAACCGCTACAATAAAGACAACAAAATCAGGAAAGGAGCGTACCCTATGGGTCCGTATTATCTGGCCATTGACATCGGTGCGTCCAGCGGGCGGCACATCCTGGGCCACCTGGAACAGGGGCGGATGGTGCTGGAAGAGGTACACCGCTTCGACAACCGCCAGGTCCGCCAAAACGGCCACGACTGCTGGGACATCGGCCACCTGTGGCAGGGCATCCTGGACGGGCTGAAAGCCTGCAAGGCGTTGGGCAAGATCCCCGCCACCGTGGGCATCGACACCTGGGCGGTGGACTTTGTGCTGCTGGACAAGGACGGGGCGCCGGTGGGGGATGCGGTGGCCTACCGGGACAGCCGCACCGAAGGCGCCGACAAACTGGTGGAAGAAAAAATCACCCCCGCCGACCTCTACGCCCGCACCGGCATCCAGAAACAGCCCTTCAACACCATTTATCAGCTGGCGGCGCTGCAAAAAGAGTACCCCGAACAGCTGGAAGCCGCCCACAGCCTGCTGATGATCCCCGATTACTTCCATTATCTGCTCACCGGGGTGCAGAAGCAGGAATACACCAACGCCACCAGCACCGGGCTGGTCCACGCCGCCAGAAAGACCTGGGACCGGGACCTGCTGGACCTGCTGGGCCTGCCCCGGCGGCTGTTCGGCCCCCTGTCCATGCCGGGCACGGTGGTGGGGCCGCTGAAAGAGGAAATCGCCGCCGAAGTGGGCTTCCAGACCACCGTGGTGCTGCCCGCCACCCATGACACCGGCTCGGCCTTCCTGGCGGTACCGGCGCAGGATAATCATTCGGTGTATCTTTCCAGCGGCACCTGGAGCCTGCTGGGGGTGGAAAACGAGGAACCCATCACCACCGAGGAAAGCCGCCGCCAGAACTTCACCAACGAGGGCGGCGCCTGGTACCGTTACCGCTACCTGAAAAACATCATGGGCCTGTGGATGATCCAGTCCATCCGCCGGGAACTCAACGGTGTGGACTATGTGGAGGGCAAGACCCGGGCCGCCTGGACGCTGGACGTACAGCCCGGGGAAAAGCAGTGGAGCTTCCCCGACCTCATCGCCGCTGCCGAAGCCGCTGCCGATTTCCCCTCGGTGGTCGACGCCAACGACGATGCTTTCCTGGCCCCCGACAGCATGATCGCCGCCGTGCAGGCCGCCTGCGAAGCCACCGGCCAGCCGGTGCCCGCTACGGTGGGCCAGCTGATGCAGTGCGTCTACCGCAGCCTGACACTCTGCTACAAAAATGCCATTGCCGGGCTGTCCCAACTGACCGGCAAGAGCTACACCGCCATCCATATCGTGGGCGGCGGCTGCCAGGACAACTACCTCAACCGCATGACCGCAACCATTTGCGGGCTGCCGGTGTGGGCGGGCCCTGTGGAGGGTACCGCCATCGGCAACCTGGTCATCCAGATGATCCGCGGCGGCGACTTCGCCAATCTGGCCGCGGCCCGCGCCTGTATCCGTGACAGTTTTGATAGTAAGGAGGTACTTCCCCAATGAGCATGTTAGTGGAAACCAAAGCCCGGGTGGGCGTGTTCGCCATCGCCCTGGGCGCGTATCTGCCCCAGTTCCCCAGCCTGGTGCCGGAGTTCCAGGCCCAGTATGAGCAGTTCAAGACCATGATTCCCGACACCGTGGAGCTGGTGGACGGGGGCATCGTCACCACCAAGGAGCTGAGCCAGGCCGCCGGGGACAAGTTCCGCGCCGCCGACGTGGACCTGGTGATTTTGCAGCTGCTGACCTACGCCACCTCCTACAACATGCTGCCCGCCGTGCGGGACCTGGATGTGCCGGTGGTGCTGGTGAACGTGCAGAAGCTGCGTGCCCCCGACTATGAAAACACCGACACCGCCAAGTGGCTGGGCGAACTGTACGCCTGCGGCGCCGTGGGCGAGATGGTGGCCGACCTGGAACGGGCGGGCAAGCGCCATGCGGTCATCACCGGCGTGGTGGAAGGGGGCGACCCCGTGGTGCAGGCCGAGATCAACGACTGGTGCAAGGCCGCCCAGGTACGCCGCCGCTTCCGGGACACCAACCTGGCCCAGATCGGCCGTCCCTATCCCGGCATGATGGACCTGTACATTGACGAAACCAACCTCTACCACCGCATGTGGCTGTACACCAAGCAGTTCGACTGGGAAAAGATGTGGGCCATTGCGGACGACATCACCGACGAGGCGGTCATCCGCGCCAAGGCGGAAGAAATTCTCGACACCTTCGACATCGAGGGCGGCGGCACGGTGGAAAAGGTCTGGGAGATGGCCCGCTACGTGGTGGCCTTTGAACAGTGGGTCAAGGACGAGCAAATCGCCTTCATTGCCTCCCACTACGATGGCTTTGCCCAGGGCAAGGCGGGCGTGCTGGATTCCATGCTCATCCCCGCCTTCTCCATGCTCATCAAGCAGGGCGTGGCCTGCGCGGTGGAAGGGGATATCAAGGTCTCCATGGCCATGTCCATCCTCAAGACCATCTCCGGCCAGGGGCAGCTGTCCGAGATGTATTCCATCGACTTCGACAAGGATATCTGCCTCATCGGCCATTCCGGTTCCGGCGATGCGGCCATCTCCGCCAAAAAGCCCACCATGAAGATCGTGCCCGTCTTCCACGGCAAGACCGGCGGCGGCTACCTGACCCAGTTCTACCCCCATCTGGGCCCCGTCACCTATCTGGGCATCACCCAGGACAAGGACGGGCACTTCAAGTTTGTGGTGGCCGAGGGCATCAACGAGGAAGGCCCCATCTTCACCTTCGGCGACACCAACATGCGCACCCGCTTCACCTGCGGCGCCCGGGAGTTCGTCAACCGCTGGAGCGAAGCCGGGCCCACCCATCACATGGCCGCCGCTGCGGGCCGCCACATCGACACCATCCTGAAGGTGGCCAAGATCTTCAACCTGCCGGTGGATGTCATCACCCGCTGAGATTGATTTTTAAGTATCGCAAATTAAAGATAAAATTATACAGAGAGGAAAATACCCATGGAAATCTACGATATCGCCTGTGTACAGGGCTTCATCCGCATGTGCAACGACGGCTGGCTCCAGGGCTGGCACGAGCGCAACGGCGGCAACCTGACCTACCGCATGACCGCCGAGGAGGTGGCTGCCTGCCGTCCCTATTTTGACGAGACCCCCCGGGAATGGGTGAAGATGGGCGTCCAGGCGGAAAACCTGGCCGGTGAATACTTCATCACCACCGGTTCCGGCAAGTATTTCCGCAACGTGGAGCCCGACCCCATCCACTCCATCGGCATCGTGGAGATCAACGCCGCCGGTGACAGCTGGCGCATCGTCTGGGGTCTGGCGGAAGGCACCAAGCCCACCAGTGAGTTCCCCAGCCACTTCATGAACCACAGCGTGCGCAAGGCCGCCACCAACGGCGCCAACCGGGTCATCTACCACTGCCACGCCACCAACGTCATCGCCCTGACCTACATCCTGCCCCTCACCGACCGGGATTTCAGCCGTGCCCTGTGGCAGTCCGCCACCGAATGCCCGGTGGTCTTCCCCGAAGGCGTGGGCGTTTGCCCCTGGATGGTGCCCGGCGGCGCGGACATCGCCATGGCCACCAGCGAGAAGATGAAATCCTATCAGGCGGCGGTCTGGGCCCAGCACGGCCTGTTTGCCTCTGGCCCCGACTACGACACCACCTTCGGCCTGGCCCACACCATCGAGAAGAGCGCCGAGATCTACGTCAAGGTGCTGTCCATGGGCGGAGGCCTGATCCGCCAGACCATCGAGGACGACGACCTGCGGGCCATCGCCCGGGACTTCGGCGTGACCCTCAACGAAGCCTTCCTCAACTGAGAAGGGCACCGGACAAAACGACAGAAGCCGTTGTCCTGCATACCTGCTTTTTCCTGATTTTCCGGAAAGAAAGCCCTGCACCCACGGGTGCAGGGCTTTCTTGAACAGCTGCATGAAATTCACGCTCTCAAATTTCAGAAGGCGGGACCTTTCTTTGCGGTGCTGTCAGGAAGTGGCTGCCTGCACCGCTCTCCTTTGCAAAAGGCGGTCCGGAAGCAACAGAAATGGTATCTCGCAACAGAACAGGGAAGGGAACTGACGAAAGTGCCCGATTCCGGGGTGCGAAAATTGTGATGGAAGTGGGATAAGCGAGAAGGGATCTTGCCAAGGGATATGATATAATAGGATATATCGGCGGATGGGATTTTTCCTGCTGCGGAAAGGCAGCCCGGGTTTCGCCCCGGCGCCGATTTGTTTCCGTGATGGCCGAAACGTTGTAAAAACAGGAGGGACCGAGATGGTGGATTCTTTTGCGGCAAGTCAGGCTGAAGAGCACGCCGGACGAATCTTTGCACTGGCAGACCGATATATGCTCCGGCATTCGGAAGCGGCGGCCGAAGAACTGAAAGCCTTGTATGACCAGACCGCGGACTACTGCCGGCAGGGCTGTGCCGCTTACGATGGCGTCATGGCTCTCCACGCCCATGTGCTGGCATTGTGGAATGTTAACGGGCATTTCGATCGCAGCCTGGCCTTTGCCTACGCCCACCAGGCGGAGGAATCCTATCAGAAATTTCTGGATTCGGATGCTGTGTCCGCCATGATGGAAGTGGATCAGCGGGTCTACCGGATGTATCTGAAAAACGTCCGGCTGATCTGCGCTTATGTGGACTACTGCAGCGGCGATCTCTACGGCGCACAGCAGTGGCTGCAGAAGATCGGGGTGGAAAACCCGGAAGTTTCAGCGGTCGCACTGATGGCGTCCGTCCTTTTCCGGCTGACCATGGACGAAGGCAGAGAGGATTTCCTGGCGCCCTTCGAGCTGTTCCGGGCCATGGATCAGATGTTTGTGCAGCCGCTGCGCCATCCCTTCGAGGAGGATATCCTGCGCACGGCCTACGGCTTCTATGAGCTGTATTATACCCACGGCGTGTGCGATCCGGCCCGGAGCGTTCCCTATGACCCCGCGCAGGCTGTGCGGATCCTGACCCGTGCCTGCGCCCTGTTTGCGGATGCCCGGAAAAAGGAATGGATGCTGGACAAGATCAACGAAGCAAAAGGGAAATGCTGAAAACTGCTGCATGATCCATAAACGCCGCCGGGGTGCGGCAAAAACAGGCGGGCGGTCCGTTGTGAAGTGACCCCGAAAAGTTAGACAATATTTTTGAAGAAATTGCTCAAGCAACCGAAAGGGCTTGTTGTCTGTGAAGAGCAGGCGGCAAGCCCTTTAGTTTTATCTTGATTCTGCGGTGATTGTAGTAATCCAGATAGTCCACCAGTTCCTGCTTGAAGTGTTCCAGGGAATCGAATTTTTGCAGGTACAGCAGTTCACTTTTGAGTAAGCCAAAGAAATTCTCCATGACGGCATTGTCGAGGCAGTTTCCCTTACGGCTCATGCTCTGGCGGAGCCCTTTCTTCCTGATCATGTGTTGATATTTTTTGTGCTGATACTGCCAGCCTTGATCAGAATGGAGGATCTTCTTGATGTTGATCCCGGCCTGAACCGCCGCTTTCCGCTGCCGAACCGTATCCGTTTTTATGATTACACCGCCGATGAACTGACCGATATCCTGCAGGAGATGGCACAGCGGAGCGGTCAGATCCCGTCGGATGATTACCTGCAGCGTTCGCTGGCGGCTCTGGACGCCTACCTGCCCACCCGCCCGGCGGATTTCGGCAACGGCGGTTTTATCCGCGAGGCGTACCTGCCCGGTTCCATCCAGGCCCGTGCTACCCGCCTGGCGAAACAATTGACCGGCAAAGAAGATGGTATTCCTACCGAAGAACAGCTGGCGTCCGTTACCGACGCGGAGCGCCGCACCCTGACCGGTGCGGACCTGCCGCCGCGCTTTGCCCGGCTGGCCGGACCCGCCGGCCGCGTCCGCCCCGAACGCCGCACCGCCCTGCAACGGGTGGAAGAGCTGGTCGGCAAGGACAATATCATCGAATTTGCCCATGCCCGCATCCGGGGCGGGGAAGATCAGAACTTCCTTGACGAACAGGCTCCGGCCGCTCTGCAATATGCCATTGTGGGCCCTTCGGGCAGCGGCCGTCACACAGCCGCGCACGCGCTGGCTGCCCTCTGGCGGGAAAGCGGTTTGCTCGAACGGGATGATGTTGTTCCGGCGGGCTTCGGCGACCTGGTGGGCGAATATGTGGGCAGCACGCCCAGAAAGACCCGCGAGGTGATCGAGCGGGCACGGGGCGGTACACTGCTGGTGGAATTCCCCAGCAGCCTGCTGCCCAAAAGCGGTACCGACAACTCCTTCGGCCCGGAAGCCCTGGGAGAAATCTCCGGCGCCATGGCTGCCTTTGCCGAGGACACCAGCTTTGTACTGATCGATACCCCGGAAGGGATCGAAGCGCTGTTCAAAGCTCAGCCCGGAATGCGCAGTCGTTTGTGCCGCATTTTCACCCTGGAAGACCTGCTGCCGACTCAGATGGAGGAGATTTTCCACCGCAAGACCGCCGACAGCTTCGAATTTGCGCCCGACGTGGAAGAGGTGATGGATGATTTCTTCCTCAACTGGGTCAGCAACCGGGGCGGCCTGGGTGACGCCAGCCGGAGCTGGGGGAACGGCATGGAGATCGATAAGCTGATCGAAGACCTGAAAATCCGCTGGAAGAACAGCGATGGCGAAACGCGCACGGAAGAGCGCGAGGAGGGTGGTCAGACCTATGCGCTGCAGCGCCGTTACATTGAGCGCGGGCATTTTCCGCCTGAACTTCTCAAATATCTGTGCCGCACCTCCGCCGTTTCGGACAGTGCCCTTCAGGGTCTGGAGGAACTGCCCGGTCTGGCAGGGGTCAAGAGGTCTATTCGAGGGATCCGCCGGCGTATCCGCCGCCTGAAGGGCGGACGTAAAAAGCCTGGCTGCTATCTGTACCTGGGCAACCCCGGTGTCGGCAAAACCAGCGTTGCCCGGCTGATGGGCGGCGTGCTCAAGGCCGCCGGTGTCCTCAGCCAGGGGCATGTCATTGAACGCACTGCCCGCCAGCTCATGAGCCAGCTTGACGAGTTTGATTCCATCCTCAAACTGGCCCGCGGAGGTATCCTCTTCATTGATGAAGCGCCTCAGCTGCGGGAGGACCTGCGGGGGCGTGAGGTCATCAAACGGCTGCTGACCGTGCTGGAAGATGATGCTGTCACCGACACGACCAGCATCATTCTGGCCGGTTACCCCGGCCCCATGATGGATCTGCTCCGGCAGGACGAAGGCCTGGAAAGCCGCTTCGGGTCGGAGGACAGCCGCATCTTCTTTGATGATTACAACGAGTCCGAACTGGTGAAGATCATGGAGTACATGGCCGCCCGCGCTGATAGCAACAGCGCCATCGGCGCCGTGCGTCCGCTGCAGCTGGACGAAGACTTCGTCAAGGTGTCCCGGCAGGTGTTTCGGGCGGTACTGGCCCGCCATGACCAGAACTTCGGCAACGCCCGCTTTGTGCGCACCTACCTGCACGATGCCCTCAACGCCCAGCTGGAACGGCTGGACCGGGAGTACGGGGAGGAGGGCGAGCCGCCGGAGGAGACGGCAGACCGCCTGACCGGTGCGGACATTCCCGCCCGCTACCGCAGTCTGGCAGAACGCCGCCGTGTCTGGGCACAGCCTGACCCGGGCCGGATGAATCTGGAACAGCGTACCGAAGTGACCGATGCAAGTTACGAAGCTGTCTGCGAGACATTGTCCACCAGTGTTGTGCTGCTGCAGGTATGGAAGGACGGCAGACCGCTGGGGAGTGCCACCGGCACCATTGTTACCTCTGATGGCCTGGTGCTGACCTGCGCCCATGTGGTCCAGGAATGTGACCGCATCCGCGCCCGCATTTACTGCCCCGGTGCTCCCGGTGGCGACAATCATTGGATGGAAACGGAACTGCTGGAACCCATCTGCGAAAGTTGTGATATGGCAATGCTGCAGATCAAGGGCCGAAATTTCACTCCTGTTCCCATTCGCCTTCCCGGTGATGAAAAGCCTCGTCCTGGGGAAAGAACGCTGCTTCTTGGCTACCCGTTGGGCGGCATGCTGTCCGGTAACAACATAGACCAGACCCGCATCAGCAATTTTGCCGGTGGGGTGGCCTCGATTCAGATGATCGGCGCCACCGAACGCTGCTACATCGACAGCACCGGCTTGCACGGAAACTCCGGCAGTCCGGTTTTTTCCCGGGAAGACGGACGGATGATCGGTGTGTTTTCCGGCTCTATCAGGCGTGACAGCAACTCGCTTGATGAACTGAACTATTTCTATCCCATCCATTATTTCTGGGAACGGTTTGTTCTGTCCCAACTGTCTGGCGAAAAGGAGGAAACAGACGATGGCGACGAAACCTGAACTTTGCCCGGTTTGCGGCAGCGCCATACCTGCACTCATGGGCAACGATCAACCTTGTCTGACCTGTGGCTTTGCTTACCCCGGTGTCAGGCATTTCGCAGGCCGCCGTTCACTGGAAGCCTGGCAGCAAAGCATCGCTGACAAAAAGAAGGAGCTGCTGCGCAGGATGATCCGCTGCTGCAGCGAGCAAACGCGTTTCAGGCTTAACGGCGGTAATTTGAGCCTGCTGCTGCCGGGGGGACCGGCGCTGCCGGATCTGCCGGAAAGCACAAAAGGCGGCTTGTGGTTGGTGAACGCTGCCACAAAGAATTTCTATGCCGATGTCTGTCAGTACGCCGCAGCGGATAACGCTGTTCGCTGTCAGCTTTTCCTGACGCGGGACGGGCACGTCCGGTCTGTGGGCGACAACACCTGTGGCCAGTGCAACACGCAGGACCTGACGGATATCAGCTTTGTGGCGGCCACTGCTGAGTGTACCTATGCTGTCACAAAGGACGGAAGGGTACATTGGCGCGGACAGCCGGTCTGCCGTGATACCGCCCAGCTCGATGCATGGCAGGGCGTGTGCCGGATCGCGGCGGGTTCCTACCATCTGGCAGGACTGACCCGGGACGGCAGGGTGCTTATTGCCGGTGATCTGCTTGACAGCAAGGTGACGGAAGAGATCGCTGGCTGGCGGAACGTGTGTGCGGTGGCTTGTGCCGGAAATGCAACGATAGCCCTGTGCCGGGACGGCAGCGTCCGTTTTGCGGGCCGCCCCGGCGATGCCCGTGCAGCGGCCCGCGACTGGAAGGAAATGGCGGCTGTGGCCATTGAGAGCATCTACGCAGTCGGAATGACAAAGGATGGCAAGGTGCTGCTGGCAGGCAGCAACCCCAATCCTGATCTGGACATGGGCCGCGGGGAAGCTGCCCGCTGGGACAACGTGGTCGCCATCTCCTGCAGCCGTTCCGGCATCGCGGCGCTGGGCGCCGATGGTACCGTTCGCCTGGCCGGCAACATTCATGGCCTCCGTGGTCTGGCTGCTATCTGGAACGCCTCGGCGGAGAGTATCCGCCGCCAGCTGCTCCACGGCGCGCTGCAGGTTTCGGTCCGGTAAGGTGATGCGCTCCAATATTCCCCTAAAAAATAAGGCGGGGAACACTTTTTAATAAGGAAAATTGTCCGCACAGGTCTGTTCGCAAGCTGGGCTTGCGGCAGGCCTGTTGCTTTTTAGGAAAATGGGCCGATCAGGAAAGGGCAAGAACTACCATAAAAAATCAAGCGTACGGGTATGTTTTTATAACGTCCTGTGCATTCCCGGCTCAATCCGGCTTTTTCAGACCCTTCGTTGCCGGGTTGTCGATGAGTTTGCCCTCCCGGGTGAAGCGGGAACCGTGGCAGGAACAATCCCAGGTGTGTTCCTGGGGGTTCCAGCGCAAAGCGCAGCCCAGGTGCGGGCAACGCCGGGCGGTGGGGGTCAGCATGCTGACCACGGCCTCCCATCCGTTGACCGCCAGCTGGGGATGCAGGAGGGACCGGGCGGGGGAAAATGCCGCTGCATAGGGATTTTCCTTTCCCTGTACCAGATCGGTGAGGATCATGGCCGCCGCCATGGAGGTGGTCATGCCCCATTTGTTGAACCCGGTGGCCACATACCAGTCCGGGGTGGTGGGGGAATAGCGCCCGATATAGGGCATGCCGTCCAGGCTCATGCAGTCCTGTGTGGCCCAGCGGGCCACCTCCCGGGCCGCGGGGTACTGCCGCCGGGCGAACTCCTCCAGTTCCCGCCAGCCGCCGCCCTGTTTGCCGGTGCGGTGACCGCCGCCCCCGATGAGCAGCAAGTCCTTGTAATTGCGGAAGGACAGGCCGGTCTTTGCCTCGTCCAGATACATACCCTTCACATCCGGAGCGTTTTTCAGGGCAATGACATAGGACCGCTGCTGGTACAGTTTGAGAAAATACCCCCCGTGCTTGTTGATGAAGGGGAAGTGGGTGGTCACGATGACCTTCCCGGCCCGGATGCGGCCATGGTCGGTCACCGCGGTGTTGCCCACCAGTTCCCGTACCCGGGTGTGCTCATGAATGTGCAGATCCCCGGCTATGTGGGAGATGAATTGCAGCGGATGAAACTGTGCCTGCCGGGGAAAGCAGACCGCCCCGGCCACGGGAAAGGGAAGGGGCAGATCATCCGCAAATTCCGCCGGAAATCCCAGCTTTACCAGGGCGTTCAGTTCCCGCCCGATCTTGCCCCGGTCATCCAGGGAATAGACATAGGCAGCTTTCTCCTCAAACCCGCAGGGAATATGCCGGCAGAGTTCCCGGTATTTTTGCAGAGCGGCTTCGTTGGCGGCCAGGTATTGTTTTGCCCGCGCAGGCCCGAACCGGGAGACCAGCTGATGGTAGATTAGCCCGTGCTGGCTGGAAATTTTGGCGGTGGTGTTTTTGGTGATGCCGCTGCAGATGGTTTCTCCTTCCGCCAGCAGATAGGGCACCCCCGCATGGTGCAGAAAGTAGGCGCACAGGATGCCCGCCATACCGCCGCCGATGATGAGCACCCCGGTGTCCCTGTCATTATCCAGGGCGGGAAAATTCGGCTTTTCCCAGGTTTGTTCCCACAGTGACGCCATACGCTTGTCCTCCTTGCCGGTGTTCAAAAAAGGTTTTGCTGTCCGTGGGGGATATCCGGCACAAACTCATACACCCCGTGGTCGCTTTGCAGATCGAATACCGTTTTTCCTCTTTGGGTCAGCTTTGCCCGCAGATGCACGTTGCAGCTTTCCCGGATGGTGTAGGACATTTTGCCCTGTTCCGGTGCCCGCAGCGGGTGTCCTGCCCGGGTGGGGGCAATATCCAGTTCCAGGGTGAGGGGGCCTTGGGTCAGGCGGATGTGCTGCGGTGTGAAGATGCGAATTCCGACGCCCCGGTAGGTGGCCAGGCGGTATTCCTTGCCCCGGTACAGGATGGCGCAGATGCAGCCCCGGAAAGCCAGGCCGCAAAAGGGGATGCGGGCGATGGAAAGCATCAGGGAACAGGGCTGCGGAAAATCATTGCACTGTACCCACAGATAGGAACGGGGGAAAGAGGTGCCGCTGTCGGTTTCCGCATAGCCGGTGCCTCCGCGGAAGTCGTACAGCCGTCCGTCCACCGTGACACTGCCTTGCAGGCGGTGCGCCATGCTCAGTACCCCGTGGCGGCATTCCATGGGGAAAAAACGGAAGGGGCCCATAATATCCGAACCCAGAGGAGAAAAGGGGGCGTAGCGGATCTCGCCATGAACACCGGGCAGCCGGATGCGGCATCCCCGCCGGGAAAACCGGCATCCGTCCGCCCGGATCACGCCGCCCCGCACCGACAGATGAGATACCTTGCATTGGCGTGACCCTTCCGGGGAAATGATCTGGACAAAAGCCCCGCTCTGCGCCCGGCCGGGGATGAAAGCCACCATGGCATCCCCTTTCTAGTGCTTGAAATACCAGCCCGCAAAACCGTCCTGCCTGCGCATTTCTCTGGCCCTGCCTTTCTTTTCCTGCTGTATTCAGTATGCACCACCCAACCGGTCTTCTATTCTGCGGCAGTTTGTTTTCAGCTTTTTTGGTTTTTGGGGATGTATAGGCGGAAAGGGCGGCTCCAGCAGAAGCCTATCCGGTACACGTCCTCTTTCCAGTGGTGGTAGTGATCGGAGGCTATCTTGTTGTCCAAAAAGATGGGGCAGTTGCCCCCCCAGGCAGGTGGTGACGGGGCCTTCCCTCATCGCCGAAACCGCCTTCCAACTGGAACGAGCTGGTGGAAGCAACCCGGAGGAAATCCTCTGGGAAGGGGCATAGAAAAAGCTTCTCTATAAGATCCTTATGGAAGAGTGCGCCCCCCGGGGCCGGAAGCGCTTGGGCGCAGCGTTTGACCGGCGGCTCCGCTTGCACAGCGGGGTTCCGCCGTACTATAATAAAATGAGAATCAAGGGGCGTTTATAGGAGCGCTCCGGGTGAGGAGGGCGCGGATGAAACTGCAGCGGATGCTGCCCGTACTGGGCGGGCTGCTGGTGGTGGGAATGCTGGCGGCTGCGTTGGTGCCTCTGCTTTGTCTGCCGGGGGATCCTTCGGCCGACCAGATCGAGGGGCAGCGGCTCATCGGTGCCACTTACATGACGATGAACAATCCCTTTTACCAGGAGCTGGATGCCCGGGTGCAGGCGGCGGTGGAAGCCAACGGCGACAGGCTGCTGACCCGGGATGCCGTGATGGACCAGGACCGCCAGAACCAGGAGATCGCCGACCTGCTGGAACTGGGGGTTTCGGCTTTGCTGATCAACCCGGTGGACTGGGAGGGCGTCAGCGAAGGGGTACAGCTGGCCGCCGACGCCGGGGTGCCGGTCATTGTCATCGACGCGCCGGTCAAGGACGACAGCCTGGTGGCTTCCACCATTCTGTCGGACAACTACCAGGCCGGGGTGCAGTGCGCCGAACACCTGCTCAGTGTGCGGGATTCCGCCAATGTCCTGCTGCTTGAGCATGTGACGGCCCGGTCGGGCGCCGACCGCATCCAGGGGTTTGTGGATACCCTGCAGGGGCGGGAAGGCTTTACCATTGTGGGAACAGGGTCTTCCGACGGACAGATCGAGAACGCCATGCCGGTGATGGAACAGCTGCTGTCCGACCATCCCGAGGCCGACGTTGTGATGGCGCTGAACGATCCCAGCGCGCTGGGCGCACTGGCTGCCATCGAGGGTGCCGGGCTGCGCGGACGGTTCCTGGTATACGGGGTGGACGGCTCGCCGGAAGGCAAGGTGCTGGTCGCCGACGGGCTGATGACCGCCACCAGTGCCCAGATGCTGAGCCGGATGGCCGAGACCGCCGTTGACCAGGCATACCTGGCGATGGACGGCGGCACCCCCGAAAAAGAGATCGTACTGCCGGTGACACTGTTGACCCGTGACAATGTGTCGGCGTATGGGACAGACGGGTGGCAATGATGAAACAGGATCATACGTTGCGCACTTTGCGGGGGCTGATGCTGGCCATCAACCTGGCGCTGGTGCTTTACTATTCCCTGTTGCGCGGCGTCACGATGCTGCGCATCACCTACGGCTTTACTGCGCGGGATTTTCTGACCCAGGCGGGGCTGGTCCCGGCACCGCCCTGGCAGATGACGCTGCTTTCTCTGGGGCTGTTTGTGCCGCTGGCGGCGCTGATCCTGGGCAAGGCACACCTGCCGCCCGACCGCCCGGCACTGCGCGCGGCGCTGTTCGGGGCCGAGATCCTGCTGGCCACCCTGGAGACCGCCAGCCTGGATTTTTACTACCGGGGCTTTTTCCTGATGGTGCTGGCCGACCTGGTCTACACCGTGCAGGACCGGCGGGGCCGGGCAGGCATCATTGCAGTGCTGACCGGCCTGTACGCCCTGGCAGATTACAACATTGCGGCAACGCTGTTCCCTAGTGTACCGCTGCAGGTCTATCTTTCCTATTATACCGAGGCCATCCGCAGCTGGTTCAGCGGGGTGGAAAGTCTGCTGACCTCGCTGCATGTGCTGCTCTTTGTTGTTTTTCTGGTTCTGTTGTTCCTGGGCCAGAAGGAAGAAAACACCCGTGTGCACCAGCTCAACGAACAGCTGCAGGAAAGCTACCGCCAGCTGCAGGACTATGCCGACAAGACCGAGCATATGGCCGAACTGCGTGAGCGAAACCGTCTGGCACGGGAAATCCATGATACACTGGGTCATACACTCACCGGTATCATCATGACCACCGACGCCAGCCTGGTGCTGATGGACACCGCGCCCCAGCAGGCCAAGCAGCAGCTGCAGCTGGCCAACCAGACCGCACGGGAAGGGCTGAATGATGTACGGCGGTCCATCAACGCACTGCGGCCCGACGCTTTGGAACACCGGAAATTTGCCGAGGCGCTGGAAGACACCGTGGAAAAGTTCTGCCTGACCACCGCTGCCAAGGTGGACTATGCCCAGTACTGCGGAGAGATGGACTTTGCCCCCGATGAAGAGGAGGCCATCTACCGGGTGCTGCAGGAAAGCCTGACCAATGCGGTGCGGCACGGAAAAGCCCGCCACATTCAGGTGCGGCTGGACCGTGCCGGCGAGGAACTGGTCATCATGGTCAAGGATGACGGCGTCGGCATGGCGCCGGGGCAGCCGGAGGGCTTCGGTCTGCGGCATATGCGGGAGCGGCTGGAATTGCTGCACGGCAGCCTGGAATACGGCAATCGCCCTGCCGGTGAGGGCCCGGGCTTTATCTTGACGGCGCGGTTGCGGCCGCGGCAAAAAGGGGAGGAATCCATATGATCCGTGTGGTGATTGCGGACGACCAGGAACTGTTCTGCCAGAGCTTGAAGATCGTCCTGAACGTCAACCCCGACATGGAGGTGGTGGACACCGTCAGCGACGGCGGCACCGCGGTGGAAAGCGTGGCCCGGTACCGGCCGGACGTCGTGTTGATGGATATCCGTATGCCGGTGATGGATGGCGTCGAGGCCACCCGCACCATCAAGGAAAAATATCCCGCCACCAAGGTCATTGTGCTGACCACCTTTGTGGATGATGAGTATGTTTTCGGCGCGCTGAAAAACGGTGCCAGCGGCTACCTGCTCAAGGGTTCCGGCGTCACCGAACTGGCCGAGGCCATCCGGGTGGCCCACAGCGGCGGTGCGATGGTCAACCCCAATGTGGCCAGCAAGATGATCCAGCTGTTTTCCAGCATGGCTCACGGCGAGGCGAGCATCCCGGTAGAGGATGAGCGTGCCGCCAGCCTGACCAAAGGTGAACTGCAGGTGGTGCAGTCGGTGGGGCGCGGTCTTTCCAACAAAGAGATCGCCGCCGAACTTTGCCTGTCGGAGGGGACGGTGCGCAACATCATCAGTGTGGTGCTGGGCAAGCTGGGTCTGCGTGACCGCACACAGCTGGCCATCTGGGCTGTGGAGACCGGCGTGCGGCGCCGGGAACTGCCGTGAGGCGGCGTACTGCGGCCGTGCTGGGCAGCGCCGTTGTGCTGGCCGCTGCGGCTGCCTGCATGCTGTGGCCGCGGGGCGGCATCGTGCTGCACCTGGGGGTATTTGCCGGCAGTTACTGGGGCACCCCCAACGGCAGCAGCTACCAGGTGCTGGACGATGCCATTGCCCAGTTCGAAGCCGACCACCCCGGCGTGACGGTGACATATGAAAGCGGCATCCCGGTGGACGAATACAGCGAATGGCTGGCCGGTCACCTGCTGGTCGGTGAAGAACCGGATGTCTTTTTTGTCCTGCCCGAAGATTTTGGACTGTTGGCCGAGACCGGCGCCCTGGCCCCGCTGGACTCGATGCTGGACAGTGCCGACGGGCCGGAGCGTAGCCTGTACTATGATGCCTGCCTGCAGGCCGGGCAGTACGACGGCCGGCAGCTGGCCCTGCCATACGAGAGTGCGGCAACTGTGATGTTTGTCAACCGCACCCTGTTGGAAGCCTACGACATTCCCATGCCGAAAAACGACTGGACCTGGCAGGACCTGTACAACATCTGCCAGACCATTGCCGATGCGCAGCCCGACATCGCCGACCGTGACTACGGCATCTACGGCTACACCTGGCAGAACGCACTGTATGCCAACGGCGGCATGCTGTTTTCTGCCGACGGGCGGCAGTGTAACCTGTCCGACGCACGTACCATGGCGGCCATTCAGTTTACCCAGCAACTCAACAGCCTGAATCACGGGTACACCGTCACGGCCCAGGACTTTGACACCGGCCATGTGGCCTTCCGCCCCTTTCTGTTCAGCGAATACCGGGCCTACCAGCCCTACCCCTGGCGGGTGAAAAAGTACTCCAGCTTTGTATGGGACTGCCTGCGGATGCCCGCCGGACCGGACGGCAGCAACACCAGCGAGCTGCACACCGTGCAGGTGGGGGTGAGCGCCCGCAGCCGCCATGCCGAACTGGCCCGGGAACTGCTGTGCACCCTGTGCGCCGACACCACCACACAGAGCGCCCTGTTTTTACAATCCCAGGGCATCTCCCCCCTGCGCTCCGTCACCGAGAACACCGACCTGCTCAACCGCATTTTTGCCGAGACCCAGGGTTCCAGTACGTTCAACAGTGCCGCCATCGGCGAGATCATGTACACAGCGGCGGCCGTGCCCCAGTTTGCGGCCCGGGAACAGGCCACCGCCATGGCGGAAACGGCTGTGAACAACGCCCTGCTCAGCAGCGCATCGCTGGCGACCGCCCTGCCCACCGCCCAGCGGGAGATCGACCTCTATCTGCAAAACGCCGGCTGACGAGCTGCTTTTTTCCGTATTTTTCCAAGCCTCCCGGTTCCGTCTGGCATACCGCCAAAGGAACCGGGACTTCTTTTTTTGCGCTGTTTTTCAAACGATGCTGTGAAATGTGCACAAAACAAGGTGCGTTCTTCCGGTCAATTCGGCATAATCACGAGGGGATTGGCAAAAAACATGACGATTGTCACCTTCAAGTCGTGACAAAATGCAGATGTGAATTCCTGCGCAATTTTCTACAATAAAGACAAGAAGCAAGCCCACCGCAGGGCGACGCAGAAGGAGAGATGATTGGTATGCGGTATCTTTTGTTGGTGGCCCACGGGGAATTTGCCCCCGGCCTGCACTCCGCGCTCAACATGCTGGAAGGGGAGCGCGACGATGTGTTTGACATTCCTTTCCACGACGGCATGACCCAGGACGATTTCAAGGCGCAGATCCGGCAGATCATTGCCCCCATCACCGCAGGGGATGAGGTGCTGGTGCTGGCGGACCTGATGGGCGGTTCGCCGCTGACCGGCCTGATGGAAGAACTGGATGCCCACTGCGGCCTGGCCAATGTGCGGGCTTTGGGCGGCATGAACCTGCCCATGGCTGTTTCCGCCTGCGAAGCCGAGGACCTGGCTCTGGACGAGGCCGCCGCCTCGGTCCAGAGCGAAGCCGCCGAACAGATCCGTCCGTTTGCCACTGCATCCGGCGAAGACGACGACATCTGATGCACCGAAAAAGAAGGAGGAACGTACAATGATCAGCTTTATCCGTATCGACGACCGCATGATCCACGGCCAGACCTGCACCCGCTGGGCGCTGGAATACCCCTGCACCGGTCTGGTGGCTGTCAACGACGCCGCGGCCAACAACTCCATCCTGTCTGCCGCGTACAAGAATGCCTGCGACAAGAAAACCTTTGTCTGGACGCTGGACGCCTGGCAGAAAAAGAAAGACAAAGTGCTGGCCAGCAAGGACCAGTATTTCCTGATCACCAAGAACTCGGTGGATATGGCCAAGGTGCTGCTGGATCAGCCCTTTGACCCGGGTATCCGCACCATCATCGTCGGCCCCTGCAACGACCGCCCCGGCGCCATCAAGCTGGGCAACAACCAGAGCGTCACGCCGGAGGAAGCCGAAGCCTTTGAGAAGCTGATGGCTGCCGGCTATGAGATCGAGTTTGCCCTCATCAAGGAAGCGGCCATCGGCAACTGGAAGAAATTCCGCGGCCAGTTTGGCTATAAATAATCACGCCTGAGGGAGGAGTTTTCATGACAATCAATGTATTTCAAGCGGCATTGCTGGGCCTGTGCGCCTGCTTGTCGTCAATGCCGGGCATGGGCGGCACCACGTTCGGCAACTACACCCTGGGCCGTCCGCTGGTAGCCGGCCTGGTGGTGGGCCTGATCCTAGGCAATGTGCCGATGGGCATTTTCCTGGGCGCAGCCATCCAGCTGGTGTACATTGCCCTGGTCACCCCCGGCGGCACCGTCTCGGCGGACGTGCGCGCCATCTCTTACATCGGCATTCCTCTGGCCATGCTCTATGTCAGCGCCGCCGGGCTGGACCCCGCTACCTCCGCTGCCCAGGATATGGCTGTGACCCTGGCTTCCACTGTGGGCACGCTGGGCACCGTGCTCTTCTACGGCACCGCCACCGTCAACCTGGTGTGGCAGCACATCGGCTGGCGCAATGTGGAAAAGGGCAACCTGAAGAGCCTGTACCTGGTGGATATGGTCTTCCCTTGGATCTCCCACATCCTGTGCTCCTTCATCCCCACCTTCATCATCTGCTACTTCGGTTCCAACATGGTCCAGCTGATCCAGAGCTACCTGCCCATGGACGGCATCATCATGAAGACCCTGTTCACTGTCGGTTCTCTGCTGCCGGCCGTCGGTGTTGCCATCCTGCTCAAGCAGGTGGTCACCAGCCCCAAGGACTTCCTGACCTTCTTCTTTGGCTTCACCCTTTGTGGCTGCATGGGCCTGAACCTGATCGGCTGCGCCATCGTGGCCGGCTTCTTTGCCCTGATCAAATACCAGATCAGCTGTGCGGCCATGCGTCCGGCTGTGGCCGGCGCTGCCTCCGGTGACGATGATGACGAGGAGGATATCTGACGATGAAAAAGCTTTCCAAAAAGGCCCTGAACAAGTCCTTCCTGAACTGGTTCTACGGCCATCTGACCTGCTTCTCTCAGGAACATATGCAGACCTTCGGCTACATGCTGGCCATGCTGCCCATCCTGCAGGATCTGTATGAAACCAACGAAGAACAGACCGAAAAGATGCAGACCTACACGGCATTCTTCAACACCGAACCCCAGGTCGGCTCGGTGGTCGTGGGTATCACCGCCGGTATGGAGGAAGCCCGCGCCAACGGCGAGGCGGTAGACAGCGAGACCATCAACGGCATCCGTGCCGGTCTGATGGGCCCCCTGGCCGGTATTGGCGATTCGCTGGTAGTCGGCACCGTCATCCCCATCCTGCTGGGCATCGCCCTGAGCCTTTCGGGCGGCGGTTCTCCCCTGGGTGCCATCTTCTACATCCTGGTGTGGAATATCGGTATGTTCCTCATCATGCGGCTGCTCTACTTCAAGGGCTATGAGATGGGCGGCAAGGCTGTAGAGTTCCTGGTGGGCGAAAAGGCCAACGCCATCCGCGAAGCCATCGTCATGATCGGCACCATGGTCATCGGCGGCGTTACCGCCAGCTGGGTGTCCATCAACACTGCCTTCAAGATGGTGGGCAGCAACGGCGAGACCATCGTCGACCTGCAAAGTACGCTGGATACCGTCTATCCCCACATTCTGTCGGCGCTCTTCGTGCTGCTGTGCTGGTGGCTGATGAGCAAAAAAAAGATGAGCCCCATCGTGGTCATGCTGATCCTGGTCGTCATTGCCTTTGTGGGTGTCCTGGTCGGCTTCTTCGATCCGGGTCTGAGCTACTGATCGTTTTTCTGACCAACTGTCATCTTTCCCTCGGGGACGGCCGGCCCGGAATCTTCCGGCCGGCCGTCTCTTCCTTTTTGTCAACTGCCCAAGGAGGTCTTTGCTATGCTTACACCCAAACAGGCTTTGAACGAAGCGCAGCGCCAGAAACAAGCGCTGCGGACCATCATCGGCTGGCGGCGCGTGCTGTTTGTGCTGTCTGCCTGTTTTGTGGCACTGGCCGCCTGGGGCTTTACCGCCGGGATGATGCCCGCCGGCATTGTCGGGACGGTGCTGAGTTGCCTTGGTATGGTGCTGACCCTGTTGGTTCACCTGAGCATCGTCCGCGGTGAAAAGAACGTTGAGGCGATCCTGGCCACCCTGGCGCCGGACGCCAAAGCGGAGGGATAAACAAGATGGCAAGTTATTCCATTGTGTTTCTGGATGTGGACGGCACCTTGCTGGACAACCGCCAACGGGTCAGCACCGCAGCCTGTGAACTGCTGGCCCGGCTGAACAGCCGGGGGGTGCCGGTGGTGCTGGCCAGCGCCCGGCCCCCCAAAGGGCTGGAACCCATCTATGCCCAGCTGGGGTTCCGCGGGCCGGCCATCTGCTATGCGGGGGCTTTGGCCGTGCTGCCCGACCAGCATATCCTGTATGACCATGGCATTCCCGCCGCAACGGCGGCCCGGTTTGAGCAGGCCGTGCTGGAAGGTTGGCCGCGTCTGACCGTCAGTGCCTATCTGTACGATACCTGGCTGACCCCGGACCCCGGCGCCCCCGCCATCCGGCGCGAAAGCGCCATCACCGGCTGCGAAGCACTGACCAGTGCCCTGGGCAGCGCTGCACAGCGGCTGGGCGATGTACACAAGCTGCTGCTCATCGGTCCCGAGCAGGACATCACCGACCTGCAGCACCGCCTGGCCCCGCAGTTCCCCGAACTGACGGTGCTGCGCTCCAACCCGACCTATCTGGAGGTGGTGGCCCGGGGCGTATGCAAGGAACGGACGGTCGCCGCCCTGCTGGATCATTTTGGCCTGACGGCTTCCCAGGCGGTAGCCTGCGGTGACGGTGAAGTTGATGCCGGGATGCTGCGTATGGCCGGGCTGGGGGTGGCCATGGGAAATGCCGCCCCCAAGGTGCGGGCAGCGGCGGATTTTGTGACGGCCACCAACGAGGCGGACGGTGTATTTGTGGCGCTGAACCGGTTGCGGTTCGCCCCGCCGCCTGTAAAATAGAGAGGTGTTTGCCCCGGTCGACATGACCGGGGCATTTTGTTATTGCGTTGGCATTGCCCCCGGCGGTTGAACGCCGGAGACTTTATGCTAAAGCTATCATAAAAAGCTGTATTCTTGTTTGAAATTACAGCTTTTGGGGAGACTGATAGGATCCGAACTTGCGCTTTTTCGGAGAAGAAAACTGTGAAAAGATAGTGAGATGTTGTGATAAAGCGCCGGAATTTGTGTGGTGTACACAAATTCCGGCGCTGTTTGTTGTGTAAAAAATTGAATATCAGAAGCTGGTACCGATATCCAGGGCCGCATGGTAACCCAAGTAGACGGCGTTAGTGATAGTGCTTATTTTGCCGGCGTCGCCGATGATCCGTACAGGGGGGCCCGATCAGTATCATCCGGATTGCGATACGGTAAAATGCCGGTGATGGATCTGTGGGAGTATACCGAATACCTGCGGTCCTCTGTTCCAGGCCCTGATGCAGGTGGTAATGAGATCGGGGAAGCTATTGCCAACGGAACCGGAGGTGCCGAGCACACCACCTGCCCGGCCTGCGGTTACAGCCGTTGAATCAGGCGGTTGCAGATTCCCAAAGGGGTACTGTCCTTGACAGGGGTTACGGTAGGGAAAACTCAGCGGCAGGCAAAGGCACACAGATAACGGTACCACTCCCCGCAGACAGCGAGGTCTTGCGCCCTGGTCATGTTCATCCGTTCAGCCTGCCCAGCAGCTGTCCTGCCGGGCGGGAGAGGCAGAAGGAATGAAGGTGGCTGCAGTCCTGCAGGAGCTGGGGGCCGCCGTCGGCACTCCGGTAATACCGGCAACCAGTGCGCAGTTTGGGATAAGGATACGCCTGTCAGTGCTCCTTTCCGGGCAAAGATGCTTCTGCCCCGGTTTCGGCGGTGCTGCATATATATCGTGCCCATGCCTGCGCCAGGGCTGTTCCCAGGCCGGGATTGGTGGTCAGCACACAGAACTGGGAGGGGGGCAGAGCAAAACGGAAATAATATTCCATGGCAGGGCACAGGTCGTCGGCATCCTCCGGCAAAAGCGCCTGGGGCCAGGATACAAACACCCCGTCCGGAGGAGCAAATCCCTCCATCTCCCAGCGCAGCAGCTGGCGGCAGAGCTCCCCCTTTCGCAGCTGGGACCGTGTGAGCCAGAGTATGTTGTCCGTTTGTTTTTCCACATTGCGGTGGAACGCTGCAAAGCATTCCGCCGGCAGCAGGAATACCTTGACCTGATGGGGCGAAGTCTTGGGTGGAAGTTCCAGGCAGACCGGGGCCGGAGGTCTGGTCCCGGGAATAAACTGCTGTAAAAACATGGAAATCCTCCTTTCATAAACGGAAACGGGAAAAAAGGGGGCAGCCGGGGGCCGGCTCAGTATACGTTTTCGGTGCCTTCGGTGAAATAGCGGCAACCGTTGTCGGTGGGATAGCAGTAGCACTTGTAGCAGGAGCAGTACCCCTTGGAATACATTCCCTCATAGGTGAAATAGCTGCAGTTTCCACATACACACATCATAAAAATCTCTCCTTTGTTTTGTATGAGCCTGGTGGCCTTGCGGATGGTCCAGAAGTTCCAAACTCTGTCTTTACTATAAAAAGTTCGGTGAATCGGCCTGGGGAAAAAAGAGAGAATTTATAAGAAAAATACCGGATATTTATATTGTTTTAGTCGGAAAGGTTGACTACAAACGTAAAAATTTCCGGGTTATGACGGCAACTTTATTGAGAATTATATTTACAGGAAAATGGTCTCGGTATCCGGACATGGGTGCAGTAGGGTTTCCGGCTGCAAAAGGGAGTCCGGTTCTGCGGCGGGAACAAGGGTTTCGGCCTGTTCCAGAAGCAGGGGAGACAGCACACAGGGCACAAAAGCGTTGCCTGGGTGGGGAATGTACCGGGTATAGGAGGTGAGCAGGCGATTCAGCGGTACGGTGCAGCGCATCTCCTCCACTGTGCCGGAAAGCAGAAATCCATCCTTGTGCCCGGCGCAAACAGCAATGACCCGGTCTCCGTCCCGCACCATTGCCTCGATCTGGGAAGAGGCGATGACCATCTGCTCCACCTTGCTGTTGCGGATATCCCAGATAATGACAAGATAGGGCTTCAGATCGGAGCGTATGTAGAGTTTTCCGTTGGCGTATACCCGGTGGTTCAGGACCGCAACGGGGGATTGTTCGGCCTCCTCAAAGGCTTTCTTTTCTGCATAGGGGGTGTCCTGCGGCCAGCGCTCGGATGCCAGCAGCTGGAATTTGTTCATGTTATACCGGACCGAGTTCCGGACATTGCCCTGGGTGTCACAGGCGATGATCCAGTATTCCTGCTCGTAGCCTGGAACGATCAGCTCCAGCCCCATGCCTACCTGAAACTCTATCAGGAAGCCATCCGGCAAGGGGGCCGGTGTACCTGTCAGCAGCTGGGCGTAGTTGCCGGGACCCCGCGCATTGCGCAGGATTTCCCACAGGCGATACCGCTTCTCGGTCCATAGGGGACCCCGACGGATGTCGTACAACAGAAAGCTGTTGTCCCGCTCCTCCAGGCGCATGTCTCCGCAGGACTGCAGAAGAGCGGGCAGGGAAGTATCGTAGGGGAGCACCTCCCACAGAGGGGAACCTTCTTCCGGAGAAAACCGCGGGGCCAGCTCCAACAGGGTACGCCCCAGCAACCGGTGCAGGCACAGCCTGTTGCGTTTGTCGGAGGTCAGCCACTCCCTTTCTGAAAGGAAGCAGCCTTGCAGTTCGTCCATCCGATCGATGGAAAATCGTGTCTGTTGGTCCGGCAGAGGGGCGCCGGTCCGCAGGTCAAAGTCCAGGCAGACGGCGAAAATGTCCGCACGCTTGGATGAATAAAAGACTTGGACCCGTCCGGTGTCGGGGCACAGGGCGGCGCGCATGACCCGGCAGCAGTCCTGCGGCAGGGCCAGGGATACCATCCGGTTGTGGGCGTCAAAGACCGCCACGCGAGTTTCGCCGGCCATCAGAAGAAAGTTGTCCCGCCAGTCCATCCAGCAGAGCCTGGGGGGAAGCGGCAGTACCGCCACCTGCTCCAGGCAGGAATCCCGGGGCAGGCGGGCAGGACCTTCCGGTCCCAGCAGCCGGGCTGCGGACAAGCAGAAAAAAGAAACGGGCAGGTTGCGCAGGTCACAGCCGGAAAGATCCCCGCCCCGCTCATAGGCCCAGGCCAGGGCGAGGGCGGGCCGCAGACCGGCGCGCCAGGGACCGGGGTCCTGGGAGTAGAATGTCACCAGCCGCTGCAAAAGGCTGTGCGGCAAAGAAAAGCGCTGCAAGAAAGCCCAAGCCTCATCGGGCAGAAGATCCTTCTGGGCGGGTTCGGGTATGGGGTGGCAGGGGGCCAGTTCCGCCAGGAAAAACAGGAGCGGCTGCGGGTCAGGTGGGGCATGCCGAAGGGTTTCGATCAGCTGGTCAAAGGAACCTTCGGCGGCGAAAAACAGTGCTGTTCCCAAGCACCGCAGGGTCGGTTCCATGGCATAGCCCGCACCCCGGGGAACTATCAGGTCCAGGGAACGGCAGAGTACTACAAAGGCTTCCCGCTGTTCTTTTTTTCGGGGCAAAAGGCCGGATTCGTCCGAGAGAGAAAAGTCGGTCCGCCCCTGGCGGTACAGCTGGAAACACAGGGGCAGAAAGTAGGACAGCAGCATCTGCTGGGCTTGGGCGGGAGAGATGCCGGACGGAGCAGAGCGGCAGCGGTCCCACAGGGCCAAGATCCGCAGCTGGGTAGCGGTGACGGTCTTCTGGCTTTCCCGGGTCAGCCCGCAAAACAGTTTGTGGGGCAGATATTCCAGGGCGGCGGAGCACAGGAGGAACCGGGCCAGTCGCTGATACCAGTCGCCCTTTTCAGGAGAAGGCAGGCTGTCGGGAAGCTCGCCTTCGTGGGGGACGGTATACAGCACCGGCAGCCCCAGGGCGGGGGCTGCCCGCCCTGCGGTCACCACTTGCATGCAGGCAAAGGAGCACAGTTCCCGTATTTGGTGGGTCAGGCTGCTGTTTTCACCGCACAGGGCAGGGTCCAGGTGATCCAGAAACAGGCAGAACCGGTATGCGGTTTCATTGGCAAACAGGTGGCGCAAAGCGGCAGGGGCGTCCGGCACATCCTCCTGCAGATAGGTCAGATAGGTTTCTCCCACAAAGCGCAGCAGGGCGTCCGGATCGGTGGGGTCGAACCGGTCCAGAGGCAGATACAGAGGAATAGTCCGGGGACTCTCCAGCAGCTGGCCGAAGGCATGGCGCAGCAGGCAGGTCTTGCCCATCCCCACCGGCCCCTGGATGCAAAAGGATTTCCCTTTGTGCAGGCAGGTGCCCAGAGCGGCAATCCCGTTTCGGTCCGGACGTACCCAGGTAAGGGTCTCCGGGTCCAGCATGCCGCTCTGAGAGGAAAGGTAAGGCAGAGCTTCCTTCTCGATGTAGTTGCGGGGCGCGACGGGGGAGTACCGGTCCCAGAGCTGGATCCACTGCTGGGCACACAGGCGCAGGGATTCCGGGTGCAGGCCGGTGCGCTGTACGATCTGCTGCAGGGTTTCCAGCTGACAAATAAAATTGTTGTCGCGGTCGGTGGGGAGGGTGATGTTGCAGTCAGCTAGCTGGCCGAGTACAAAGTCCGCTGTTGCCCGGCGCACACCGTAAGGTAATTCTGCCAGCTCCCGGTCCAGAGTCGCCCGCAAGGCTTCCTCGGTCATGCTGTCCGCTGTCTGCCCGGTCAGAGCCCAGAACAGGGACATGGTCAGGGCGTAGATGTCATCTGCCGGGTCCAGCGCCTGCAGCGCCCGGCGGCACACCTGTGCCCGGGCCTGGATCTCGTTGTCGGGCAGCCGGCAGTCCAGAGCTTCCTGCAGGGCAGCCATGGCCTGCCCCACCTTCTGGACGTTTCCTGTCCAGAAGCCTGGCGTGCCGCAGACATGGCTGTATTGTTCCAGCAACGTCCGGGGGCTCTGGTCGGGGCTCAGCGACTCCGGAGCAAAGGCTGAGCCAAAATCGATCAGCCGGATTCCGGCCATCCGCTGCACGGGATGCTGCCCAGCCAGCACCCAGATGTTGGTGGGCTTGATATCGCAGTGCAGGATGGTGGGGTGCGCCTGGTGGATGGCCTGCAGGGCGTAGGCGGCTTCTGAAATGATCTCCAGCACCCGCTCCAGGTAGGTGGGCAGGTCCTGAGTCTCTTCGGGAAAAGAATCCGGCCAAGGCCGTACGCCGTTGCGCCAGCGGGCCCGGTATTCCGCCAAGGTCCAGCCAGTCACCGTATCCATCCGCAGAATGGTGCGGTCGGGCCCCTCTTCCACCCGGCAGTCAAACACAAAGTCGTTGTTGCTCACCGCACGGCCGGCATCGTCCCGCTGTACGGCCAGCAATCGCATGGTATCGGCTTCCCGGCCGGCCTCCCGGCGGGTGAAGTCCACATCATCGAAATCAGCAAAAAAAATCTTTTCAATGAACACGCGGTCATCCTGCAGCGTGGCCCGGACCAGTGTGTTGCCAAGACCGGACAGTTTGCGCGTGAACAGTTTATCGCTCATGCGTTATCGGCTCCTTTTTTCGCAAAAAGGGGGGGAGGGCGTAACCCCGGCAGATCAGTCGTGGAGCCCTGCCAACGGAGCATGAGATCCGGCCTTGAGCCGGGCAAACACCGCGTCGATGGCGGCCAGATGGCCTGAATATTCGCTGGCGTCCTGGCCCAGCGCTTCCCGACCGGCCTGGGGGTCCCGGACGGTCTGTTCGCAGACCTGCAGCGCCTTTAGGAACAGCGTCTTGCGCTGAGTGGCGGGCAGATCAGCCGCCAGGGCCGCCTTCAGGGATGCATCGAAAGAAAGAAAGTCTTCCAGCGGGCTCAGACCGCAGCGGTTCAGAATATCGGTATATTCCTCCCCGGCACCGTTCAGCCGCAAGGCAAGCTGTTCCCGCTGGGGCAGCTGGCGGGCGCACAGGTCCTCCGCCAACAGCAAAAACAGCAGGAACATGTTGCGGTCCAGGTCGGCTTCGCCGCACAGTACCCGGACCAGATAGCTGCCGCTATGGGCAAACAGATCGCTCATGGCTTTCTGGTGGGACGGGCTGTCCTTCTCCCTGCTGCTGTTCTGGCCATCCTCGCCTGGGTCCAGCATGCCCAGCAGCAGCCGGGTCACCCCGCTCAGGTACAGGGGACGCTGCGCCCAGTGCTCTTTGGCCAGGGTCAGGCGCTGTTCCGGGTTGGTCGTCTGCGGGGCATCCTGACCATAAAAATAGAAGAAGGGCAGCAGCGCATCGGACAGCAGCTGCCAGCGCTTTTTCTCCATCAGCTCTTTCCGCAGCTCTTTCTCCGCTTCGATGGTACGTCCCTGGGAAAAGAGCGCCACCAGAACCGCAGGATATTCAAACCATTCTTCGCAGCCATCTGCCCCGATGCACAGTTCCTTTTCGTACAGAATGTCCCGCAGCCGGAACATCCCCTCCTGCTTGGGGTAGCGGGCGGGGGACAGCTGTACCGTCACCTGGGCCAGAGCGGTGTAAAAGGGGTCCAGGGCCCGGACCAGAGCCCGGACCAGGTAGTTGGTGGCTGTCAGACGATTCTGCACAAAGGTGGCGGCGGACTTGTCCAGAAAAATCTTCCAGTATTGGAACAGACAGTCCCTGACTGCCTGTTCCCCATGCAGAGCGGGCAGTTTCTGGCGGACCGCCTGGACGGCCTTGGTCATATTGCCGGTCACGCCGGCGGTGACTACATAGGTGGAGCCATCCTGCCGGAATGCTTCTGTCATATAGTCGGTCAAAGCCTGGTAGGTACAACGGCCCTGTTGAATGGCCAGGCCCAGACGGAACTGGGCCTCCTTCTGCTGCCGGGCGGCCTGGTCGTCGGCAGAGGAGGTGTCCAGATGTTCCTGCACTGCCAGGTCGGCCATCTCCTGCAGTTCCCTGACCCACTTCTGGCGTAGCTCTTCCAGTTCCTTCTGGGGCATGATCAGGGCGTTGTCCAGGTCCTTGTTCAGGCTGAGCAGGTAGACCACGGCGGCTTCCTTGCCGTTGCGGGTGTACAGCCGGGGCTGCCGGGCGGCGGTCAGCAGTCTCTGCACCCTGTCCAGAGACTGGCCCTGACGCACGCCGTTCCGTATGATGCGCAGGCGGCCCTCCCGGGGCGCGTCTGCGGCGGCACCGGCGTTGATTTCTGGGTCGGACAGGATACGGGCAAACTGTGCGGGCGTCAGTTCCACAGGGTCAGTGAACGCTTCCCATCCTCCGGCACGGTTGGCAAGCACCCCCAAAAAGCGCGTGAAATTCATGATCCAATCGCTCCTTCTAAATTATTTTTATTATACATTTTGTTGTGGGGTCGTGCAACAGAGCAAAAAATAGCCGGGCCGGGAAGCTGGATTTTTTATAGTGAAAGTGAAACATGCAAACAAGAAAGGAGAATTCTAGATGGCTGCGAAAGACACGCAAGAAATACTGTCCGTCATCTCTCATGAATGTCTCGATAAGACCGGTATGGGCAGGAAATCCTTTGTTTTGGAAATCCCGGATGGTCAGGTAAGGCGGGTCACCCCACCGCTCTATATCTCGGGAATCCTGCTGGATGAAATCAGCTGTGAAATTTACAAGCCGGGTGCAGAGCGGGACACACCGGTGAAGTTCAGTTACTATACACCGTCCGACCTCTATCTGCCGCCCCACTCGCTGATCCAGCTCATGGGGCTGCGGTGGATGGGCACCTGCCTGGTGGCAGATACCGTCCTGCACTTCACCCCCCGGGACGATTACACCCGGATGGGAAGCTACGGGGAAAGGAACAGCATCTGGACCTGGCTGGCGCCGGACCCTGCTATCCTGTGCAAGAGGTCGGAAAAAGGGTGGCCCTGCATCGGAGTGTACTGCAGTTCCGGACGGGAAGAGCTCCCCCGCAAGACGCAGACGCTGCCCACAAAACCGCTGCCGCCCACCGCACCTCCCCCCGTTACCCGCACAGAGTCGGCGCAACTGCCCCGCCATGGGGCAGATAACGACAATCCTCCGGCGGACCCGGTGCTCCGGCGCTTCACCGGGTTCCTGCAGGCCCATGCCTGCCGGGAGGACCGGGAAGAACCAGATCCGGGGGCGCTTCCGGCCGGGACCGGCAAGGATACTCTCAGGACACTGTACGAGGAGAACCGGTCTCTTTACAGTCCCGAGGTACAGAGGGAACTGGAGCACATATTGAAAAGTGCCTTTATGCTGGGAGAAAAGCCCCTGCGCCGTGCCCGCGATCTGCTGCGCTATATGCCTACCGTCGCGCAAGGACTTTTACCCCCATTCCGGAAGAGCCGCTGCGCGCCGCGCTGGAGCGGGCCCTTCCCGGGCAGGACACCATCATCGGCTGTGTGATGTCCGCTGTCCATGTGTCCAACATGACCTGTAAACCCCTGACCCTGCTGTTGCTGGACGCGGAAGAGATCACCGCCCGGGAAATTATCCACTGCCTGTACAGCACGATGCCGGGAGCGGCCTATCTTGACGGCAGCCTGGGGGCGCTGAACCTGGTGGGCGTAGAGAGCTGCTATGAAGGAGCCGTCATCGGTCAGACCATCCGCAAGCTGGACGGGCCGCTTCTGTGCATCGAAAAGCTGGATGCAGTGTACTGGCGGGCGCAGGATAACAAAGATTCCGCCGCGCCCTGCTTCAATGCGCTGTTCAGCGGTCGCACTTTCTGTGATCGTTTCCTGAGGGTGACGGTACGGTATTACGGCCATATTGTGGCTCAGGCCGCCGACCTGGAGCTGAAATACCGCTCACAGTTTGCCCGGGTCGTGGAGATCCCCGCGGATACCTACGAAGAAAAGATCTGCCGCCTGCAGGAAAAGGCCCGGGGCACCCCGCCCGCCTTTGTTCTGGACAAAGAGGTGGCGGAGAAAATCCTGAAAGAGTACGCTCCGGGGTCCATGAGCCGTGCGTTGCAATTTCTGGAACTTCTCCGCCTGTTTGCGGCAGATCTGGGGCGCCCTGTATGCTCCGGCGATCTGCCCGCCGCGTTGGGCGTACCTGCTCTGACCCGGGATGAACAGCTGATAGCTGATCTGGAAGGCTGCGCCGGGAATCTGCCCCAAGAAACGGCGCGGGAAGCTACTCACCAGGCGCGGGTGCTGCTGAGTGTTTATACCCATGAGGGGGAGAAGGAAATGGCCCGCAGGATTCTTCGCACACTGGTGGACTACCAGAACGCCAGCCGCAGCATGGCCACGCCACATGGACCGCAGCTGCGCCGCGGCCTGGACGCCGAACTCCTGGGGCTGGAGGAGGAAAAAGAACTGGTGGTCCAGACACTGTGCGCACATCGTCGCCGCATTCTCTTCTTTGTGGGGGCACCGGGCACCGGAAAAACCGCCCTGGCCCGCACTCTGGCCAAGGCCTCCGGACGTGCGCTGGTGCGCATCGACATGGCGGCCCTGCACCCCGAGCAGCTCACCGGCCTGGCCCCCATTATGGGGCAAGGTGGGCAGGAAAGTGTTCTGGTGCGTCGTATTGCCCGGGCGGGGCGGCCGGCGGTGATTCTGCTGGATGAGATCGACAAGGCACAGCCCAAGGTGATGGAGTGCCTGCTGGAACTCTTTGAAAATCAGCGGATTTTTTCGGACGGATTGATCGGCCGGGTGGATATGAGCAATCACCTGATCGTACTGAGCGGCAATTCCCTGAAGGTCAGCCGCCCGCTGCTGGACCGCTGTCGGATCATCACTATGCGTCCTTATACCCCGGAAGAAAAAGAAGCAATCCTGCGGCGGAAGTGGCAGGAGGCGCTGGAGGCGGAAGGCCAGGCCTTCCGCCCGTTGAGTGAGGAGCTGGTGCACTGTGCAGTGCGCCGCTGCGACACTGGCGGTGTCCGGGATGTTGAGAACATGGCTGAGTTCCTGGTCCGGCAGGTCTGTGCAGGAAAGCCCCTGCCCTGCACCGGGCAAGAGTTGGGTCGCCTGCTGGGCAGCTTCCTGCCCGATCTGCCTGTGATCCGGGAGCCTGGGAATGTGTACTGCCTGGCCGCACTGGAAAACGGTGGCGGGATGGTCAACCCGCTTCTGATCCGGGAAAACCCTGCACCGGGTGCGCCCTGCCTGCAGATATTGGGCATGCAGGGAAAAAGTATACAGGAAAGTGCACGGATGGCTCTGATGTGGGGCTCCTGCTGGTTGCGGCAGGCTTTGCCGCCGCTGATCATGGCCATGGATGCTTCGGAAAAGGACGGACCCAGTGGTGGGCTGGCCATGGCGTTGGCCTGTTACAGCCTGCAGACCGGCCGCATCCTGGAAGGAGTAGCAGCCACCGGGGAGCTGATGCTGGACGGTACGGTGCTGGCAGTGGGGGGGCGTACCTTCCAAATTGATCGGCGCAGTGCGCCGCACGCCTACGGTGCACACCATCTTTTTGCCTGCGGCCAACCGGACGGACATTCCGCCCCGGCTGCTGAGGGAGACGGAGAAAGCAGGACTCCGGCTGCATTTTTTGGATACGGTTCAGCAGGCCATTGAGTTTCTGGAAAAGAACGGGAACCCGAATGACTGCAAAAGAAATAACGCTTCCTTTTCTTAAATTTGTTTCGCTTTTCTCCTTCGCCGAGAATGGGCTGAAAACTATAATGAAGCCAGAAAGTTGAAAAGAGCTTTCAGGAAAGACCAAAACGAAAGGAGGTGAGGTCGTCGGTCTTGAAATTACAAAATCCGTTTTCTGACAAAAAGCAAGGAGGATTCTTATGACTGACAAATTGAATGTTTATGATAATGGTTCTGCATGGAAAAGTATTCCGCCCGAAAATCTGAGTGAGCGCCATATCCTGATCCAGATTCTCATTGATACTTCCGGGTCCATGTTCACCAAGCAGGCAGCGCTCAACAAGGCGGTGCGTGAATTGCTGGACGGTCTCCAGAATGACCCGACCACCCGTGGAGCTGCGGAGGTATGCATCATCGGGTTCGGCGGGAGCGAACCGAAGGTTCTTCTTCATTTCAGCCCACTGCGCCTGGCCCAGGCACCGGTGATTACCTGTTCCGGCGGAACTCCCATGTATGCCGCCGTAGAGATGGGCCTGGACCTGCTGGAAAAGCGCCGGGCGGAGCTCAAGCAGCGCAATCCGCCGGTGCCCATGTACAAACCATTTATCTTTATCCTGACGGATGGCGCCGCCAATGACCGCGTTACGGACTCCTTCAAGCGTCTGCGTGAGCTGCAGAAGCCTTCCCGACCCGGCGCCAAATATGGCAAAATCTTTGTGTACCCCATCGGCCTGGGGGATGAATTCAAAAAGAAGGAAAATCAGCTCACGGTCGCATCGCTTTCCCACAACCGCGAATTCTACACCGGAGATTACAGCAGCCTGTCCAACTTTTTCTGCTTTGTATCTACCACCACGACCTCCGCTTTGCGAACGGTGGAAGGCACCGCCGTTGAGTTGCCTGACCCTGAGGAATTCGGCTTCAAGCGCCAGCAGATTTCCTTTAACGAACTGATTGACGACTGAATCTATAGGGAGGGGGCTTGACCCTCCCGCTTTTTTGCATTTTCCGAAAGCGATTATTCCACAAAAAAGGAGGCCGCATATGTATGGGTTCAACATCAGCCTGACCGGATCAAAGCACGTCCTTCAAAAAATCCCCTGTCAGGATTACAGCAAAATCACCTGCCTGAAGTCTGACGGACAAAAGGTACTGGCTGGGGTGGTGTGCGATGGGGGCGGAAGCGCTCTCTACAGTAAACAGGGGGCAAAAGTTGCGGGTATCACCTATCTCAGACTCATCCGTCAGGGTCTGCTGAAAGAGAGCTTCTCACTGCAAGATGAAACGGCATTGGGCCGGTTGCTGCAAACGGCCATGAAGGGTGCGCTTGCTGCCGTCAACGCCATGGCCGACGGCGAGGGGCACCCTCGCAGGGAATATGAGACTTGCCTTACCGGCACCGTTTTGACACAGAAGGGGGTGCTGGCTTGGTCCCAGGCCGGTGACAGCGGTCTGGTAATGCTGAGCCGGGATGGAAGTTTCCGGAAACCCACCCCCCGCTGCAGCGGCGAGGAAGCCGGCTCGGTTTTTCCTCTTTCATGCTGGCCCAAATGGCATTTTGGCATTTCCGGCGATGCTGTGGGCGCTGTTTTGTTTAGTGACGGTATCCTGGACTATGCGGTGAGCAATGACGCACTGGGCAGTCTTATCTACTGGCCCTTTCTCTCCCCGGCATTTTGCCGGGTGAACAACAAAAGGGAACTGGCAGCCCTGAAACAGCGGTGGTTTGATCTCCTGACCGGCAAAATTCCCGACTTTCCCCTGCCAGAGCTCGTACCGGACGATCTGACGGTGGTGGCTCTGGGGGCGGACAGCGAGCCCATGGGGCAGGCGCTGGAGAAGGTTCGCTGGGATGAAGGAGAGTTCCGTGCCCAATTACGGTCAGCCCGCAGGCGTGTCTGGCCGGACCTTTACCCGGAAGAAATGAGCGAGCCCTGACGGGGTAGAAAGAAACCGGTCCCCCGGCTGTGATCGGCGAAAAGGAGACAAAGATGGAATATTACGGACTCCACAACAAACGGTATAAACTGGGGCAAAAGATCGCCAGCGGCGGGGAGGGAACGGTTTTTCAGATTCGCGGTACTGATAAGGTCGCCAAAATTTATTCCCCCCAAAAGCTGAACACAACTCCCGAGATGGAAAGCAAGCTCAGGTGCATGCTCCGTCTGGATGCCAAAATAGGCGGAGTGCTGGCGTTTGCTTTTCCCCAAGATCTGTTGTATGACAAAGAAGGGCGGTTTGTAGGCTTCACCATGCCGAAAATCACAGCCTACTCAATCATCTGCGCCGTGCGTCCCACAGAGCGCATCATTCTTCAGCCAAAGTGGGATACCCGGTTTTCCGTTGCTGTGGCGTTGAATCTTGCGGAACGTTTCCTTTATCTCGAAAAGATGAATATTGTCGTGGGCGACGCCAACCTCGGCAACCTTCTCGTTGACGAAAAAGGGTTCGTTTACTTTGTCGACACAGATTCATGGACGATTACCGCACCGGACGGGCACCGTTATGCCACAACGCAGGCGGGGGTCGCCCGCTATCTTCCTCCGGAGTGTATGACGGGAAAGATAGATTATACAACTCACACGGACAGGTATGAGTTAGCCCTTTGGATATTTTTTATTTTATACAATGGATGTCATCCGTTTTTAGGAGAGAATATTGAAAAAAATATAGCGGACAAACACTCTCCGTACTTTACGGCAAACGAGGCGATCCCGGCAGAAAGTCCTGATATAGAGTGGCCCGGAAAGGTTATCGTATCCTTGTTCCGAACGGCGTTTCTAGGCACTCCCCAGGAGCGCCCGTCGGCCGGGATGTGGGTGTCCGAACTGAAAAAATTGTTGAAGAAGCTCTGCACAGGATCTGCTGTGTGCCCACGGAATCCTCGGCATTACTACATCCGCCAGTATACATACAGCTGCCCCTGGTGCGCCGTAGAACGCCGCCAGTCATCCTGCCGGATGCCGGGGCTTGCATCCACCGCTGTAAAGGGCAGAGGTACCAACGGCCATGCTGCGGCCGCCGGTCAGATCCGCCTGAAGCCGCAGTCTCAGCGGTCCGGAGTCGCTCACACGGTCGTGTGTTACGGAGCAGGGCTGGGGCTAGCGGCCACCCCCATGGTCTGTAATGGTTACCGATTATTGGCAGCAGAAATGGGGGCGGATCTGCCGGCCTGGTTCGCCCTGACAGTGCTGATTCTGTGCGGTATTGGTTCCGCCGGCTTGGTTCGTCAATGGCTGGAGAAAAGTTATAAAACAACGGGGCAACCCTGGTTTGTTCTGGCGGAGGCTGCCGCGCTGGTGACCGTTCTTCTGGCTGCCCTGGGGATCGGAACCATGCTGGTGCTGGCCTTCCTTTGTTTTTTGTGGCGGAGTTTTCTGATGTTTCTGGTCAGCCAGGCCGGCACGACCCTGCTGCTGATTGTGATAGGAGGAATCTTCCTTTATTATCTGATTTTCAACAACTGAAAGCCTGCGTTGACCACAAAAAGGCACTGGGTGGCGGCTGGCTGTCGGATACAGTCCGGCAGAATCCCAAGGCCAGGGCTTCTATGCTGAATCATGGCAGCAGCGGGGCGGCATAAGGCCCACCCAGTTCCATCAGGCCGCGGGCCACCAGCCCGGCAAAACGGACTGCGCCTTCATAGCGCAGATGGGTATCATCGGCAAGGCCGTCCGGATAGGCGGGGTACAGCCCAGGGGCTAGGTGCATATACAGGGAAAGGCTGTTTTCGGGTCCCATTGCCCCGACCAAAGTTGCGCTTTCCCGGGTCAGGTCGATGAGGGGCAGATGTTCCCGTTCTGCCAGACGGCGGGCTGCATCCGGCCAGGGACCATGGGTGGGCAGCAACCGACCATCTTGGAAGCGGCGTCGGACCAGCGGGGTGATGAGCACCGGCATGGCACCCCGGTCCAGGGCGGTGCGGGCATAGGCCAGAAGGTTGGCGGCGTAGGTTTCGGGGGAGGTGAACCGGCTGGGATCTTCCTTCTTTTCGTCGTTGTGGCCAAACTGGATCAGCAGTAGATCCCCAGGACGCAGTCCTGCTTCCACCGGGGCAAAGAGTCCTTCCTCCCGGAAACTTTTGGTGCTGCGGCCGTTGCGGGCATGGTTGTGCACCGGGATGCCGGGGCGCAGATACAACTCCAGGACCTGCCCCATTCCGCACTGGGGCCAGGTGTCGATCCGGTTGTGCTGTACGGTGGAATCCCCGATCCACCAGATGGCTTGCGGCTGGTTTTGCATGGGAGGAACTCCTTTCGGCAGAGGCTGCCTTGACTGTGAACGGTTTTATTATACCCTGATGCAAAGGGGGCGGGCAAGTGTCCGCTGACCGGAACGCAAAAAGGTTCCTTGTTGAAAAAGAACGTAAAAACGAAAAATGTGAAGAAGTGTTCCCTGCCGGGTGAAGAAATGTTCCCTGGGAACTGCCGTGAAACGGTGGCGGGGAAATAGGCTTTATGTTATACTGAAATGCACAGTTTTGGGCAATCAGCAGAAAAGGAGAGGATCGTGTTGGCATTCCGGCCGAGAAAAGCAACAGGTTCCCCCGGGGCTTTCATTCCGGGGCGGCTGCGCCATGCACTGCGGGAAAATTCGGTAATCCGGTTCCTTCTGGCACATCTGCTGACGCTGGGGATTGTCATGATCATTTGTGCCAGCGGATTCCACAGTGCGTTGGATATTGTCCGGCAGGATATTCTGGAAAGCAGCGGCTTTGCCATGGAACAGGCGGTGGATGCGGTGACCAACCGGCTGGTCACCCTGCGCATCATCGGGCTGCAGGTCATCAACACCGACAGCATCCGGGAACTGGGAAGTAGCTCGCCCCAGAGCAGCGATTATGCCTTTCTGGCTCAGCGGGCGGTCAAGGATTATACCGAATATCTTCTGTATCACGAAGAAGCCCTGGACCAGAGCAGTTTTTTGTATTTTCAGAATCTGGACAGAGTCCTGTACCGGGGCAGTGTTTATCGGCCGGGGGTGTTCCGCCAGTATCTGGACAGCTGGAATATCGATGATGCCCAGTGGCAGACGCTCAGCACCTGTACCGATCCCTACCCCCGCTTCTGGGGCAGTGAATCGGGGGACCTGTACTACATCTTCCCCTGCACACTGCCGTTTCAGGGGCAATATCTGGGAGCCTTGTACTTTCGGATCGGGCACGATGAAATACGGCAGCAGTTTTCCTTTTTGGAAGGGTACAAGGACTATACCCTGCTGGTCTGCGACGAAAACGGACAGCTGGTGTACAGCGAAGATCGGCTGGGGCTGACAGAAACCACGCCGGCAAGTCATTGGCTGGAGGGGGCCGAAGCCCGGCAGGAAGGCAGCAACCTGATCTGGACCGTCAAAGCCGATGAGCGGCTGGGGCTGTGGATGGTCCTGGTGCTTCCTGAACAGGAGGCCATGCGAAAACTGACGGCATTGTCCGTCCAGACTTTGGGGCTGACCCTTCTGGCGGGCATACTGGGATGCCTGATCTCTCTGTACTTCTCCCTGCGCAGCGGCCGTCCGGTGAACGCGATGGCCCGGGCTCTGCGCAGAACGGAGGAAGGGCTGAGCGCGGACCTGGACCATATCGGTGACGCGGTGCGCCGCCTTCTGGAGGACAACAAAAACCTTCAGCTTCAGAAAGAACAGGCAAAACCGGCACTGCGCAAGGCGTTTTTCCACGATCTTCTCAAATCCGACTTTGTTTCCCGAAGTGAGATGGAGTATATGGCCGGCAGGGCGGGGCTTTCCCTCACCGGCGGCACTTACTGTGCGGCGGTGATGCGGCTGCACCCCAGATCGATATTGACGCCATCGACGGGCAGACGGTGGAGGAGGCCCGGATCCTGCAGCAGGCGGTCAGCGCCGAGATCGACGCCCGGTGTGCCCGGGAGGTCTGGTCGTACAAGCGCAGTACCCTGATCACACTGTATATCTTTGATATCAAAAACCAGGAACCCCTTTTGCAGATCCTGCGGGATGTGGTGGACTGGCTCCATCGCAATTATCAGGTGGAAGCCTGCTGGGGCGTCAGTACGCCCTGCACCGACCTGATGGATTTCTGGAAAAACAGTGAGGAAGCCAGCGCTGCCCTGCGTGAAAACGACGGCAGCGACCCGGTTGTGGTGTACAGCTGTGCCCGCAAGGTGGATGACCTGTACTATCTGCCCTATATTGTGGAAGATCGCCTGGTACAGGGGCTGCGGTCCGGGGACGGTGCCGCTGTGGAAACTGTGCTGGGGCTTCTGCAGCAGGAAAACTTCGTCCGCCGCAACCTGGGACGGATCCAGTTCCAGCGCTTCAGTCGGCGCATTGTGGAGATCCTGGCTGCCCGCATGGAGGTGGCAGCAGAGGAAAGTCCCGAGCTGACCGAACTGAACCGGCTGGCCTTTGCCTTCCACGGTGACTGCGAACCCTATTTTGAAGCCCTCAACAGTCTGTGTCATGCGCTGTGTGAGGACACGGCCCGGCAAAAGAGCGCCCGGCGCAGTGAGAATGTCCGGGCCATTGAAGGGTATATCCAGACGCATTACCGGGACCCCAACCTCTGCCTGGCAATGGTCAGTGCGGAATTCGGCCTTTCAGAAGGGTATCTGTCTTCCATATTCAAGAAGGAGACCGGCATCAACTTTGCCGAATACCTGGAACAGCTCCGCGTCAAGGCGGCGCGGGTCCTGCTGGAGGACGGTACCAAGGTCACCGATGTTTCCCATATGGTGGGGTATAACAGCATCCAGTCTTTCCGCCGTGCCTTCAAGCGGGTGATGGGCGTCAGCCCCAGCGAATACCGTCGCTGAAAGAAAAGAACGATACAACATAGAATGCAGGGAACCGTTTTTCCACAGGAACAACGGTTCCCTTTTTTTGGCATGGAACAGATGGCATCATGCGGGCAGCCGCCCCTTTTTCGTCGGCCCGGGCCGTGGTATGGTGAGAACAGCGAAGGCCGGCACCCCAACCCAGCCGCCTGACGAAATGAAGAAAGGAGCCTTTTCCTATGCCAACCCTGATAAAGGCAAGCGCAGCAAAGGAAGAACGCATCGGTCTTTCCACCTGGCAAAAGGTCAAAAAGTACCGCGCCTTCTATGTTATGTTTCTGCCTCTGCTGATCTGCCTGGTCGTTTTTTCCTATCTGCCGATGGTCGGCGTGCTGTATGCCTTCACCGATTACACCCCCTTCAAGGACCCATCTTTCGTGGGACTGGCCAACTTCAAAAAACTCTTCAGCCAGGCCGGATTCTGGCAGGCATTCTTCAACACCCTGCAGATCAGCACCTTGAAACTGATCTTCAGCATGGCGTGCAGCATCCTGCTGGCCCTGATGCTGGATGAGATCCGGTGCAAATGGTTCAAAAAACTTTCCCAGACCATCCTGTATATCCCGCACTTCATGTCCTGGGTCGTGGTGGCGTCCATCTTCACCATGTTCCTTTCCCCCAAAAACGGCCTGATCAACGGTGTGATCGAGCTGTTCGGCGGTACGCCCATTTATTTCCTGGCTGACGAAAACTGGTGGCGTCCGGTGTTCTACGTCATCTCCTGCTGGAAGGAGATCGGCTGGGGCACCATCATCTATATGGCCGCCCTCTCTACGGTGGATATGGAACAGCACGAGGCGGCCATCATTGACGGCGCCACCCGGCTCCAGCGCGTGATCCATCTGACCCTGCCTTCCATCTCCGGCACCATCGTGACGGTGTTCATCCTGAACCTGGCCAAGGTCCTGAACCTCTTCGATCCTGTGTGGGTGCTGCAGAACGCCATGGTCATCAATGTTTCGGATGTGTTGGAAACCTATGTCTACCGCATGGGTATTTCCGGTTCCCAGTACGGTCTTTCCACGGCAGCCGGTCTGTTCAAATCGGTTATCTCGGTGGTGCTGGTCACCGTTGCCAACAAACTCAGTAAAAAGATCACCGGCGAGGAGGTATTGTAAATGGGTCTCAATTCCAAGGAGCGGTTCTCTTTTGCCAAAGGCTACCGGGGCCGGACTCTTTTCCTGATGTTTGACTTTGCCCTGCTGGGCGCGCTCATGTGCATGATGGTGCTGCCCCTGATCAAGGTTCTGGTGGATTCGGTGGACCCCACCAGCTATGGTGTCCGCCTGATTCCCCGGGTGGTGGATTTCAGCGCCTATGAGATGATCGTGCGCAACTCCACCCTGTACCAGCCTTTCCTGGTTTCCATCTACACCACGGTGGTGGGCACCATCTTCGGTCTGCTGGTCACCACCATGGGCGCCTATGTGCTGATCCAGAAAGATATGCCCGGCCACCGGCTCATGGGCAAGCTGGTTCTTGCTACCATGCTGTTCAACGGCGGCCTGATCCCCACCTACCTGACCATCAAGAACCTGGGCCTGATGAATAATATGCTGGCCGTCATCGTGCCCTGCAGCGTAGGCGCTTACAACACCATCCTGATGAAGAGCTTCTTTGCCTCCATCCCCGGGGAACTCTTTGACTCCGCTGCCATTGACGGTTGCTCGCCCTTCGGCGCGTTCTGGCGGATCATGCTTCCCCTGTCCAAGCCGGCACTGGCTTCGGTGGGCCTGTTCATCGCCGTGGGTCTGTGGAATGAATACATGCACTTCATTCTCTATATCACCGACCCCGAATGGCAGAACTTCCAGGTGAAGGTTCGTTCCCTCATCCTGGAGGACGGTTTGTCAGGTACATCCATCACCCTTTCACAGGAAATGCTCAAATCCGCCACCGTGGTTGTGGTTGTGGTGCCGTTCCTGCTGATCTATCCCTTCGTCCAGAAATACTTCACCAAGGGCGTGACCCTGGGTGCCGTCAAGGGATAACCCTCTGTTTGGTATTGCGGCGCAGCGCAAACGCCGTGTACAATAGAACTAATCGACCCCATAGAAGGAGGAAAACCAACGATGAAAAAACAAATCGCAATGCTGCTGGCAGCGGCCAGCTTTGCCACCCTGCTGGCGGGCTGCGGCGCTTCCGGCACCACCTCGTCCGAAGGTGCCGCGGGTTCCACCGGCTCTGCCTCGGCTTCCGCCGAGACTGCCGGCAATGCCTATGAAAATGCCGCCAAGCCGGAATCCATTACCTGGTGGGTCCACGACGGCATGAAGCTGGAAGAAGGCACCGACCTGTGGGTCGAGGAGTTTGAGAAAAAGACCGGCATCGGCATGGACCTGCAGATCATCGACAACAACGAATACTACACCAAGCTGGAACTGGCCTATGCTTCCGACACTGTCCCCGACACCTTTGACCTGGACGGTGCTCATCTGGGCACCTACGCTGCGCAGGGGGCCATCGCAGACCTCACCGATCTGGTGAAGGAGAGCGGCCTGTACGATAAGATCGACCCCGCGCTGTGGGATTCCCTGACCCTCAACGGCCGCATCTACGGCGTTCCCCGCGAAGTTCCCTCCGCCTGCGTGACTTACGTCCGTAAGGATTGGCTGGATCGCCTGGGCATGGATGTTCCTACCACCTACGATGAATTCATCGAGATGCTGACCCGCTTCAAGAACGAGATCCCCGAATGCACCGTTCCCTACACCGCTCCCGCCATGGAGAATGTGAACATTGCCCAGAATATGGCTGAGTTCTTCCAGGGCGCTACCCTGGATTACACCAAGGTGGACGGCGTCTGGGTTGACGGAATGGCACAGGACAACATGGTGGAAGCCCTGCAGCGTGTGCAGGATGCGTATGCCGCCGGCCTCATCGACACCGAAGTGGTCACCAACACCACCAGTGCCTGCCGTGACGAATGGTATTCCGGCGGTGTGGGCGTCTTCGCCTACTGGGGCGGCAACTGGGGTGAGACCCTGACCAGCCGCGTCAAGCAGAATGTCCCCGAAGCCGAAGTCGTGGCCATTCCCCCCATCGAGGGTGCCACCTACCTGTACAGCGCTCCCTCCGTTCAGGTCATCTCCTCCAAGCTCAGCGAAGAAGAGATCGCTTCCATCTTCAAGTATTTCATCGAGTATGCCCATGACGGCGCCGAAGGCCAGGTCCTCTTCCAGAGCGGTGTGGAAGGCGTCCACTGGGCCCAGGACGGCGACAAGCTGGTTCCTCAGCCCAGCCTCTCCAACCCTGAAGAAACCTTCCGCAAGGCCTGGATCACTCCCTGGATGAGCACCAACCCCCTCACCGTCACCGACAAGAACATGGACCTTGAACCTGCCATCACCGAGTCTCTGGCTATGGTTGACGCCTATGCCCAGCCGCTGTATGTCTTCCCGGTGTCCGAGACCCGTACCATGATCAATTCGGATCTGACCACCACCCGTCTCAACGTCTTTGCCCGCGTCATGATGGGCCAGATGTCTCCTGAGGAAGGTGTGGCCGAATACAAGGCCCAGGCGGAAGCTCTCGGTGTGTCCACCGCGCTGGAGGAAATGAACGCCAACAGCTGATCACCAACCATTCTCTGTCCTCTGTGTGATAACGAAGGAGGGGAGCGGGAGCTTTCCCGTTCCCCTCTTTCATTTTGTCTGCCGGGCCCCGCCTGGTGAAAGGAGAAACCATGACCATTGATCTGACACAGTTTGCCCCCGAAAAAGGGGCGCACTGGACCCAAGCCTTTGCCGCTGCGCTGGAAGCCCTGCGTCCGGAGGGCGGTGTGCTTCGGGTGCCCGCAGGCCGCTATGAAACCGGTCCTGTACGCCTGTTCTCCCACACGGAACTGCGGCTGGAACCGGGGGCGGTTATCGCCTTTGTGGCGGAGCCGGAAGCCTTTCCGCTGCAGGAATGCCAGTATGAAGGGCGGATCACCCGCCGCCCCCAGCCCTGCCTTTCCGCATTCGGGGCGCAGGATGTGGCCGTAACCGGGCAGGGTGTTATTGACGGCGGCGGTGCCGGCTGGTGGGCTGCGCACCGGGCCGGGACCCTACAGCATGGACGGCCCTACCTGCTGCATTTTGAGGACTGCACAAGGCTGCGCATCCAGGGCGTACACTTGCAGAACAGCCCTGCTTGGACGGTCCATCCGCTTCGCTGTGCGGATGTGATCATTCGGGACATCTCCATCAGCAATCCCTATGATTCCCCCAACACGGACGGCATCAATCCGGAAAGCAGCCGGGATGTGCGTATCCTGGGCTGCCGGGTGGATGTGGGGGATGACTGCATCACCCTTAAATCCGGTACCGAGGATACCCCCGCCCCTGCCCCCTGCGAGAATATCGTCATTGCGGATTGCTGCCTGGTCCATGGCCATGGGGGCATTGTCATCGGCAGCGAGATGAGCGGCGGTGTACGCAATGTGACTGTGACAAACTGTGTCTTTACAGGCACTGACCGGGGGATCCGCATCAAGACCCGGCGCCGCCGGGGCGGTCGGGTGGAAAATCTCCGCTTCTCCAATCTGGTCATGGACGGCGTGCTCTGCCCCTTTGTCTTCAACATGTATTACTGCTGCGGTACCAGGGAAGAAGACCGTTGGGTATGGGAAAAGACCCCCTATCCGGTGGACGGCGGCACGCCCTTCTTCGGCAATATCAGCATCAGCGGGGTCACTGCCACCGGGGTGCGGGCTGCGGCCGGTTTCTGCTGGGGGCTGGCGGAAAGCCCGGTGCGGGGGCTGTCCATCCGGGACTGCCGCATTGAGATGGAACCCGGTGCGGAACCGGGGGTGCCGGCCATGATGGGCGGCTTGGAAACGGTGAGCGGCGCAGGATTCATGCTGCGCAATGCCCGGGAACTGCTGGTGGAGGGTGTCACCGTGATCGGACACCGCGGTCCCGCTTTTGACGCTGACCAAACCGTGACGGGAAAACTGCCCGAATAAAAGGAGAAAGCCATGCTGTACAACTGTGTGAACAAAGACTGCTATGAAAATCCCGTGCTGGAGATGGACTATTCCGACCCGGATGTGATCCGCGTGGGGGAGGACTACTACCTGGTCTCCTCCAGTTTTACCTACCTGCCCGGCGTGCCGCTGCTCCATTCCCGGGACCTGATCCACTGGGAACAGCTCAGCTGGTGCCTGCCCCGGCTGCCCTTCGCCCGGTATGACCTGCCTGCTCACGGCTGCGGCAGCTGGGCACCGTCCATCCGGTACCATGAAGGGCGGTTCTACGTCTTTATCCCGCTGCCTGACGAGGGAATCTTTGTGGTCACCGCCACCGACCCCCGCGGCCCGTGGAGCGAACCCCACTGCATCCGCGAAACGGTGGGGTGGATCGACCCCTGTCCTTTCTGGGATGAGGACGGGAACGCCTATATGGCCCACGCCTTTGCCAACAGCCGTTGCGGTATAAAGCACCGTATCGATGTCTGCCGCATGTCGCCCGATGCTTCCCGCCTGCTGGATGACGGCGTTCAGGTCTACTGCAATCCCCAGCTGCATCCCACCATGGAAGGCCCCAAAATGTACAAGCGGGAAGGATACTATTACATCTTCGTCCCGGCGGGCGGGGTGGCCACCGGCTGGCAGACTGTCCTGCGCAGCCGCAGCCCGCTTGGTCCCTATGAGGCCAAGGTGGTGCTCCACCAGGGGCAGAGCGCGGTCAACGGACCTCATCAGGGCGCATGGGTCACGACCCCGGAAGGCGCAGATTGGTTCTTCCATTTCCAGGATGCCGGTGTCCACGGGCGTATCCTTCACCTGCAGCCCATGTGCTGGGTGGACGGCTGGCCGGTCATGGGCCGTGATCGGGACGGGGACGGCATCGGGGAACCGGTGGACAGCTGGCCTTTGCCTCTGCCCGCTGCCCTGCCGCAGCATCCGCTTCAGCCAGATGACGGCTTTGAGGGCCCCGACCTGGCGCTGTGCTGGCAGTGGCAGGGGAATCCCCGGCAGGAATGGTACCGGGTGGAGAACGGGCTGCGGCTCTTTATGCCGCCCTGTGCCCGGGGAGAAAGCCTGTTGTGGTATATGCCCAATGTTCTGACCCAGATCGCGCCTGCAAAGCAATACACCATGCGCACCACCCTGACCCTGGAAGACGGGGAGGATGGGGATGAGGCCGGGCTGACGGTGATGGGGCACCGCTATTCCGCTCTTTCCCTGCGCCGCACGGGGGGAGAATACCGGCTGGTTTTGACCCGGGGTCTTGTGACCGAGCGGACCGCCCAGGGAGTGGCGGTGGAGCAGGTGGCGGCGGAACAGCCTTTCCGGGGCAATACCGTATCCCTGGAACTGCGGTTTGACCCCGATGGCATGGTGCGCTATGCCTGGGCCATCCCCGGAAACACTCCCACCGTGATCGGTCCTGCCTGCCCGGCGGACAAATCCACCTGGTCGGGGGCACGGCCCGGCCTGTTTGCACGCAATCACCTCAACCGTCCTACCTCCGGCAGCGCCCGGTTCGACGGCGCCCGGTTCGGAATCTGAAAGGAGCCTGCGATGGAAATACAACAATATGTGGAACGTCTGGAAACCGGCCGGCCGGAACTGGCCCGGGAATGGCTGGCAGCCCATCCCGCCGTTATGAATGCGTCGGATGACCAGGGCGTTCCGGTGGTGCTCCGCGCCATGGAAACCGGCAGCGAACCCCTGATCCGGTATCTGGTGGAAGATACCGTGACCAAAGTGGCCGTCCGGGACCGGGATGGAGCCGGTGTGCTGCATTATGCGGCACGCCGGGGCAGCCCTTCTCTGTTGGCCTACCTGGTGGAACGCCTGGGGTTTGATCCCCTGGAAAGTGACAGCCATGGCGAAACACCGCTGGAAACCGCCCGCCGGTTCGGCAATACTGCCGGGGAAACCTACCTGGCGGCGGCAGCCGGCTTCGGGGTGGAAGAGGGCTTCAAAAACCCCGTACAGTCCGGATTCATGCCGGACCCGTCCATCGTGCGTGTGGGGGAGGATTACTATATGGTCAACTCCTCCTTTACCTGGTACCCGGCTCTGCCCATCTCTCATTCCCGGGACCTGGTCCACTGGGAGCGGATCGGCTACGTTTTTACCCGGGAAAATGCTCCAGGTCTGCTGGAAGGACTGGACAGCGGCCACGGGCTTTGGGCGCCGGACATTTCCTTCCAGGACGGGCGTTTTTATGTGACGGTGACCCTGCGCCGCAACGATGATGACCCTCATCCCCGTGCCCAGCTTGTTACCAGCGCAGCCCGGCCGGAGGGACCTTATGACCCGCCCGCCGTACTGGAGATCGACGGCATCGACCCTTCCCTTTTCACCGATGATGACGGAAGCCGGTATATGCTGCTCAACCGGGGTGCGCGGCTGGTGCCCCTCAGCGCCGATGCCCGCACCGCGCTGGGCCCGGCGGAACTGATTTGGGGCGGGCAGGACCATCGGGCCAGCGAGGGACCCCACATGTTCAAGAAGGACGGGTGGTACTATCTGCTGCTGGCCGAAGGCGGGACCGGTATGGGCCACCATATCACGGTGGGGCGCAGCCGCCATCTGCGCGGCCCCTACGAGCGGTGCCCCCACAACCCGGTGCTGCAGCAGCGGGACCCTGCGGCGCTGCTGCAGAAATCCGGACACGGTGATTTTGTGGAAACCCAGGCGGGAGACTGGTGGGTGGTGTACCTCTGTGCCCGCCCGGTGGATGGATTCTCCCCCCTGGGCAGAGAAACCGGCCTGGACCCGGTGAGCTGGACGGCTGACGGTTGGCCGGTGGTGAACTGTGGCCGGGGACCGTCGGCTCTGCAGTGCCGCCCTGCGCTGCCGTTCTTTGAGCCTGCTCCCATGAGCCCGGACCCGGAGGCTCACAACACCTTCTGGGCCAGTCAGCGCTGTCCCACGGGCGCCCGCTGGGAAAACGGTGTCCTCACCCTGCCGGGCAGCCCGCTGCCGTTGGAAGAACGGGACAGCCGGGCGGGCCTTTACCGGCGCCAGACCGCGCTGTGCTGCCGCTGGAGTGCCCGGCTTCTGGAATCGGAAGGAGACGCCGGGCTGGCTGCCTACTATGATGAATTCTCCTTCCTTCTGCTGGGCCGGGAGGCAGAGACCGGGGAGCTGGTCGCCCGCATGCGGGACGGCAGAATGGACCGGGTCCTGGGCCGGGCAGCCCTTCCGGCAGGACCGGTCTGGCTGCGGATGGAAGCGGAAAACCTCACCCGCCGCCTGCTGTACAGTACCGATGGAAAGACCTGGAATCTTCTTGCCCTGGTGGAACGGGCGGAATGTCTGGCTGATGAAGGCGTGGGTTTCGGAAAGCGCTTCACCGGTACGATGCTGGGCGTCTATGCCGTGGGCGGTGCGGCCCGGCTTGACCAGCTGGAAATGGGTGATTTATGATGAAAGACGGGGAACATCGAAGACGCCCTGTGTCCATGAGCTCGCTGCGTCAGATCGCGGCGCTCTACCACGGCCATTGGGGACAGCTTTTCTGGGCGGTGCTCTGGTTCGTCATCAAGCATGCGCCCGCCTACGTGACGCCGGTGGTCACCGCCAATATCATCAACATCGTGACCGATCCCGCACACCATACCATGGGAGAATTCTGGATCAACCTGACGGTGGGCTGCCTTTTTGTGGCGCAGAACGTTCTTACAGCCTGGCTGCATACCCGGGCGTACTCCGGCCTGACCCGCGGTATCGAGATGGAACTGCGGGGGGCCATGGTGGACAAGCTCCAGCATCTGTCGGTCCAGTTCCACACCCGTACCCAGTCGGGACGGCTTCTCTCCAAGGTCATGCGGGATGTGGAAAATGTGGAGCAGATGCTCCGTTCCTGCTTCGGCACACTGGTGCCGCTGGCCACCAGCGTTACGGCGGCGGTGGTGGTCACTGCCTTCAATGACCCGCGCATTCTATGGCTGTATCTGCTGGCGGTGCCGGTGGCGGGATGCACGGTGGGGGCTTTCCGCCGTCCCATCCGCCGCTCCAACCGCAGTTTCCGGCGGGAGATGGAAAAGACCCAGGCCGCGGTGGGCGAAATGCTGGAAATGGTCCCCGTTACCCGGGCCTATGGTCTGGCTGACCGGGAAGCAGAACGGATGAACCATCTGCTGGCCGGGGTCAAGGATTCAGGATTCCGCCTGGATACCACCAACTCGGTTTTTGGAGCCACCAGCTGGGTGGTTTTTCAGCTCTTCCAGATGATCTGCCTGGGCTTTACGGGTTCGCTGGCTTACCGGGGGATCATCAGCGCCGGTGAAGTGGTGCTCTACCAGAACTATTTCGGCCAGATCGTCACGGCGGTGTCGGGGGTGGTCAATCTTTTCCCCACATTGGCCCGGGGCCTGGAATCCCTCTCCAGCATTAATGAGATCATGGAAGCAGATGAGGTGGAACCCAACGGACAGACTCCCGCTCCGGCGCCTCTGAGGGGAGAAGTCTGCTTTGAAGGGGTGGCCTACCGCTATCCCGACGCTCCCGGTCCGGTCCTGCGGGACTTTACCCTGCGGGTGCCGGCGGGGCGCAGCGTGGCCATCGTGGGGCCCAGCGGTGCCGGCAAAAGCACCTTGCTCAGCCTGCTCATGGGGTTCATCCAGCCGGATGCCGGCCGGATCACGGTGGACGGCATCGATTTGACGGAGATGGAACTGAAAAGCTACCGCAGTCAGCTGGCTGTGGTCCCTCAGAACACCATTCTGTTTTCCGGTACCTTGCGGGACAACATCGCCTATGCCGCACCGGGGGTTTCGGATGAGGAGATCTGGCGTGTCATTGACCAGATCGGCCTGCGGGACCTGGTGGAAGGGCTTCCCGGTGGATTGGATGCCAGCTTGTCTGAACATGGCGGAAACTTTTCGGGCGGGCAGCGCCAGCGCATCGCCATTGCCCGCGCCCTGATCCGCCACCCCCGGATCGTGATTCTGGATGAAGCCACCAGTGCGCTGGATTCCGCCTCGGAGCAGCTGGTGGCACAGGCTACGCAGCGGCTCATGGGACGCTGCACCACCTTCATGGTGGCCCACCGTCTGTCCACCATCCGCAGCGCCGACCACATTGTGGTGGTGGAGGATGGCCGGGTGGCCGAACAGGGCAGCTACGAAGAACTGATGGCCCGCAAGGGTCGTTTCTATCAGCTGAAAGTCCTGCAGCAATGATTCTGCCGGGGCGGGAAAGGAGAGCAGTATGTCCGATACAAACAAGATCTTGTGGTACGACCGCCCGGCCCGGCGGTGGGACCAGGCGCTTCCAGCCGGAAACGGACGGCTGGGCTGCATGCAGTTTGGCGGCGTCTACGAGGAATGCTGGCAGCTCAATGAGGACTCTGTCTGGGACGGGGGCCGCCAGACGGCCAACGGCGAACAGCGGGACCGGATGAATCCTGATGCCCCGGAAGCATTGCCACGGGTGCGGCAGCTTCTGCGGGAAGGAGAAGTGGCCCGGGCAGAAGACCTGGCCCGGCGTGCCCTGACTTCCGTTCCGCAGGGGCAGCGCCGCTATCAGCCGCTGGCGGATCTGAGGATCAGCTGGCTGGGGGCACGGCGGCCCTGGTCGGAGTACCGCCGGGAACTGAATCTGGAAACGGGACGTTTGCAGGTGGCCTTTTCCGCAGGTGACACCAGATATACCCGGGAGACCTTTGTATCTTATCCGGACCAGATCATGGCTGTCCGTCTGACGGCACAGGGGGAACAGCGTCTTTTCCTGGAGATCCGGCTGACCCGGGACCGCTGGCGGTATGAGCGCGGCGGCAGGGAAGGCAATAATACCCTTTGGCTTTCCGGCGGACAGGACCTGAAGTTCTGTGCCATGGTCCGGGTGACGGAAACCGACGGCCGGGTGGAGGCTTTGGGGGAGACCATGCAGGTCCTGGATGCCCGCAGCGTTGTGCTGCTGGTGGCAGGGGCCAGTTCCTTCCGGGAACTCAGCCCCGCAAACGGCTGCCGGCGGATGGTGGAACAGGCGCAGACACTTGGCTGGGAGGAACTTTCCCGGCGGCAGCGGCAGGATTTTGTACCGCTGATGGCCCGGGCAGGTCTGGAACTGGACGGGCCGGACCGCGGCTTTCTGCCCACCGATGCCCGGCTGGCTGCCTACGCTGAAGGGGCGGCGGATCCCGGCCTGGAAGCGCTGTATTTTGCCTACGGGCGATATTTGCTGGCGTCTTCCAGCCGCCCCGGTTCTCTGCCTGCCAATCTTCAAGGCATCTGGAACCACCGCATGGACCCGCCCTGGGGCAGCAAGTTCACCATCAACATCAACACCGAGATGAATTACTGGCTGGCAGCCCGCACCGGTCTGGCCGAATGTGAGCAGCCGCTGTTTGATTTGCTGGACCGGCTGCGGGGACCCGGCGGGCGGATCGCCCGTCGGATGTATGGCTGCGAGGGATTCTGTGCACACCACAACACCGACCTTTGGGCAGACGCGGCACCCCAGGATTGCTGGCTTCCCGGCAGTTACTGGCCCATGGGAGCCGCCTGGCTGGCAACGCACCTCTGGGAGCATTACCGGCGCACCGGCGACAGGCAAACGCTGGAAAACCACTATACCACATTGCGCGGTGCGGTACGGTTTGCCCTGGATTTTCTGGAAAAAGACCGGAACGGATGGTTGGTGACCAACCCTTCTGTCTCGCCCGAAAACAGCTATTTCCTTCCGGATGGCACGGTGGGACGGATGTGCGTGGGCGCCACCATGGATGAGCAGATCCTGCGGGAACTGTTTGGCGGCTTCCTGCAAGTCGCGGCCTTGCTGGGAAAAACCGGAAAAACCGAGGAGGAAGCGGCGGTGGCTCTGCCGCTGCTGCGCCCCACCGCCATCGGCCCCGACGGGCGGATCCTGGAATGGGCCGAACCATGGGGAGAACCAGAGCCGGGACACCGGCATATCAGCCATCTGTTCGGTCTGTTTCCCGGCAATGAAATCGACCCCGATGCTACCCCGGAACTGGCCGCAGCGGCAGAGCGGTCCCTGCGGTACAGGCTGACGCACGGCGGCGGGTACACCGGGTGGAGCCGCGCCTGGACGGTGGGGCTGTGGGCCCATCTCCATCAGGGAGAGGAAGCGGAACGGAATCTGCGGGCCCTGCTTACCGAATCTACCTTTGATAACCTGATGGATAACCACCCCAGCAAAGAAGGTCCGGTTTTTCAGATCGACGGAAACCTGGGAGCGGCTGCGGCCATGGCCGACTGCCTGGCTCAGAACGGCCCGGCAGGACTGCGCCTGTTGCCGGCTTTGCCGCCGGGATGGCGCCGGGGCTCTGTGCACGGACTTTGCCTGACCGGAGGCCTTCGGGCGGACCTGCGCTGGCAGCAGGGAAGGCTGGAGGAAGCGTGCCTTTTTGCAAGCCGCCCCTGGACGGGGACTCTGCGCTGCGGCGAGGCACAAACACGGCTGACCCTCTGTGCAGGCCAGACGGTCCGACTGGACAGCATGTTGAAACAGCAGATCGTATAAATGAATCGGTTTATTGCAGGAAAAAGGCCACCGAAAGGTGGCCTTTTTCCTTGTGAAGAGGTAAGAAATACAATTTTTACCACGCGGAGAAAGAGAATACATTCGAGTAGAGGTTGAAAGCCGTTTTTGCAGGAAGAATAAAGGAACAAAGAAACAGTTTGGTGTAAATATAAAAAATGTTGGACGGTGGAATACGTAATAGGCGGTGTAGCCTTTCGTTTTTCAGCTAATGAGGAGACTTGACATGCGGGTGCCTGTATCGGTGGCAGTATGCTCTACAGAGCAGGATGCAGTATAAAGCAAAGTGACTTTTGGGAAAGACGTTCAATTGCCAGAAGGCGAGTGGAAAATCGGTGTCAGAACTCTTGAAAAAGAACTACGCGGGCTGAAAACAGTGTGGCAAAAATATATTCTAAAAAGAGGCAATGGTTTATAAAAATTATCGTGTAAACGTTTATTTTGCTTTTTTCGTGAGGTTCAGGTGTCTCAAAAATAGTTGTATATGATTCAGTTGGACGTAGTAGTCAGGTCGGAGAACTGTGACGGACAGGCAAATGCCATGATACAGCGCCGGAAATTGTGCAGTGTGCACAACTTCCGGCGCTGGTTTTGATGGTTATAAAAGGATGTTGGGACGTACAAACGATACACGGAACCGGCTGGGAAGAAGAAGTGGTCAGATGGTGGTCAAGTCAGCGGCTGCACAAAAGGAACATTTTCTTTCCTGCGCCGTTTTCTCGTACTTTCTTGTGCTTTTTGTCAAGTTTTTTTCATAAAGCCGCCGCAAAAACAGGTTTTTTTGCACAATGTCATGAATCTGACATTTTTGCATGCTTTGTTGTTTTTCGGTT
>CALXHS010000024.1 GCA_944388165.1 uncultured Gemmiger sp.
GCCGCACTCCCCGGGTCCAGGGCCGCAGCCCTGGTCGGCGTCCACCGCCTCGAAACGGTGGCGGTTTTTCGGTTCCTTTTTGACGCCAAAAAGGAACAACCACACGGCAAGATGCCGTCTGCCAAAAAGCAAAAAACACCTAGCAGTGCAGCCGGGCTCAATCCCGCCCCCACAAACAAGGCAAAGTTTGCCACAAAACAAAAAGCAGACCCGCCGTGGCGGGTCTGCTTTGCCGTTCCTTTTGTAAACACGGGCATCAAAGGGCGGCGCTCGTCCGCCTTTGCCGAAATTTACTTATACTTGCGCTTGCGGGCGGCTTCGGACTTCTTCTTGCGGCGCACAGAAGGCTTCTCATACGCCTCGCGCTTGCGCACTTCGGCCAGGACACCGCTGCGAGCAGTGCTGCGCTTGAAACGGCGCAGGGCGCTCTCCAGGGATTCGCCCTCCTTGACACGGATCTCCGACATCTTTATCCCTCCCTTGGTCTTTAGACAGGAGTTTGCCGGTCAAAAATTTCTAATCAACCAGTAAACAAAAGTATACTATATGAAAAGCCCGGCTGTCAACCACGTTTTCGCCAGTTCGACCAAATTCTCATAAAGTTTACAAATTGAGCAGCAGCCACAGCCCCCCAAAGACCACCGGCTGGTGCAGCATGTACACCAAAAGGCTGTGCCGCCCCGCAAAACACAAGGGGCGCAGCACCGCGGGGACCTTGCCCCGGGGCACAGGCAGGCGCATCCGGCCCAGGAAATACCCGCACAGAAACAAAAACAGCCAGGGGATCAGGGGGAAATAATCGGCGGAGGTAAATCTTGTCAGGTCCGGCAGCCCCAGCCAGAAGAGATTGGCGCTGTACAAGGCATCCGGCAGGCGCACCAGGCGCAGCCCCTCGAACCCCAGATACCCCCAGGGCACCCCGTTGGTGAGGAAAAAGAACACCGCCGCCCCCGCCAGACCCGGCAGGGCGGGGATCTTTTCCAGCCATGGCCGGGCGGCGCAGCACAGCAGGATGGCGCATCCCACCAGATGCAGCACCCCGAACCAGATGGCCTCCGACGGCATGACCCCGATGGTCACGGCGCTGAGGACCAGGGCGCACCCCGCCACGATCAGGCCGTTTTTCAGCGGACGGCGGGAGAGGTTGAAGCTGTACCCCGCCAGCAGCAGAAAACTCCAGCAGATATACTGCTGCCACACATGGCACCCGGGGGCGTAGATGTCGTACCAGGACGATTGCCGCCCGAACACATACACCCAGTCATACATGCCGTGATAGGCCACCATATTCACCATGGCCAGCCCCCGCAGCGCGTCCAGGGGCCACAGCCGGGCCCCGGTGTTTTTCTCCATGCAGCGTCCCTTCTCTTCCCTCTTGTTCTTCCGCACCAGTGTAGCACAGCAGGGCGGAAAAAGGCAAGGGCGGCTGTTGCAAACCGACGAAATATGCGGTACAATCTTTGTATAAAATGACAAAGTTTGTCGGCCCGTTTCTCCCTGACACCGGGTCCGCAAGGAGGCACACCATGCAGGATATCCGCCTGATCGCGCTGGATCTGGACGGCACGGTCTTTGATGATCAGAAAAACATCTCTCCCCGCACCCTGGCGGCCATCCGCGCCGCCCTGGACGCAGGCATCGACGTGATCCCCGCCACCGGGCGGTCGGTGACCGGCGTGCCCGAGGAATTCCTGCACATGGAGGGCGTGCGCTATGCCCTGACCTCCAACGGGGCCAGCGTGGTGGAACTGGCCACCGGCCGCCCGGTGGTCACCCTGCCCTTTGAGACCGAACAGGCCCTGAAGGTGCTGGAAGTCCTGCGGCCTTTCGGCGGGGCGTTCAGCCTGTTTGTGAACGGGGAATGCTGCACCGACGAAGCAGCCGCCGCCGAGGTGGAGCGCTGCTGCCCCCCGGAACTGCTGCCCTACGTGCGGGCCAGCCGGGTGCTGGTGCCCGACCTGGCGGAGCTTATCCGCACCCGCCCCGGCGAGGTGGAGAAGTTCAGCATCCTGTATGCCGACACCGCCACCCGGGACGCCGCCGAAAAGGCGGTGCTGGCCGTCTGCCCCGACGTGGACGCCACCAGCAGCGTGAAGGACAACCTGGAAGTGAACGCCCCCGGGGTGAACAAAGGCCGTGGCCTGATGGCCCTGGCCGCCGAACTGGGCCTGCGCCGGGACCAGGTAATGGCCTGCGGCGACAGCGGCAACGACCTGGCCATGATCCAGATGGCCGGGCTGGGCGTGGCCATGGGCAACGCCTTCCCCGAAGTGAAGGCGGCGGCGGACGTGGTCACCGCCGACAACAACCACGACGGCGTGGCCGAAGCCATTGAGCGCTACGCCTTGGGCAAAGCGTAAAGGGCTTGCCTTTTGCGCCCCGCTGACATACAATATAAAATAGCGAATTGTGCGCAGCTTTTTTTGTGCGCGGAAATCAACCCAAAGAAGGTGAAACACTTATGGCATTCAATCTGCTTGTAGGGCAGTCCGGCGGGCCCACCGCCGTCATCAACTCCAGCCTGGCCGGCGTGTTTGAGAGCGCCCGGGCTTTTGGCGCCCAGCACGTCTACGGCATGCAGTACGGCATCGAGGGCCTGCTGGAAGGCCGCATCGTGGACCTGAACGACCAGCTCAGCGACAAGATGGCCATTGAGCTGCTCAAGCGCACCCCGTCCAGCTTTCTGGGCAGCTGCCGGTGCAAACTGCCCGACCCCGCCGTGAACGAGAAACCCTATCAGACCCTGTTCGGCCTGTTTGAACAGTATTCCATCGGTGCGGTGCTGTACATCGGCGGCAACGACTCCATGGACACCATCGCCAAGCTGGCGGCTTACGGCGCCGCCAAGAACAGCCCCATCCGGTTCATCGGCGTGCCCAAGACCATCGACAACGACCTGATGGGCACCGACCACACCCCCGGTTACGGCAGCGCGGCCAAGTACATCGCCACCATCCTGAAGGAAGTCATCTGCGATTCCAGCGTCTATGACCTGCGCAGCGTGACGGTGGCCGAGATCATGGGCCGCCACACCGGCTGGCTGGCCGCCGCGGCATCCCTGGCCGCCGGCAGCGACAGCGCCGGGCCGGACATCATCCTGCTGCCCGAACGTACCTTTGACGAGGAGACCTTCCTGAACAAGGTGGCCGCCCTCACCGCCGAGCGCAAGAACGTCATCATTGCCGCCAGCGAAGGGGTGAAGAACAAGGACGGCGTGTTCCTGTGCGACCTGGTGAGCACCGCCGGTCAGCTGGACGCTTTCGGCCACAAGGCCATCCTGTCCGGCACCAGCCGTTACCTGGCCGACCTGATCCGGGTGCGGCTGGGCTGCAAGACCCGGGCCATCGAGTTCTCCACCCTGCAGCGGTGCGCTTCCCATCTGGCCAGCCGCACCGACATCACCGAGGCTTACCAGGTAGGCGGCGCGGCGGTGGAAGCGGCTTTCAAGGGCCAGACCGGCAAGATGTGCGGCATCGTGCGTCTTTCCGACATGCCCTACCGCACCGAGACCACCACCGTGGACGTGGCCGACGTGGCCAACAAGGAAAAGTGCGTGCCCGCCGACTGGATCACCCCCAACGGCATGCATCTGAACGAAAAGTTCGAAAAATATGCCCGGCCCCTCATCCAGGCCGAGCTGACCCCCATCTACATCAACGGCGTGCCCCAGCACATCCATCTGCAGGGCTGAACGGTAGGTCCGCAGAACTGAATTTTCCCACGCGCACAGAGCCGCACAGGTTCGGTGCGCGTGGTTTTTTATGGAGTTGATCGCATATGAACAGCGCTTCCCAGCGGGCCCGGAATGTGGGTTTTGCAGCGTTTTTCCTCAGCGGCATCTGCGCCATCAGCAGCGGCGTGGTGGTCAGTTTGCTGCAGCAGCAGTACGGCCTGGCCTACGGCGTGACCGGCACCCTGCTTTCGGTGATGAGCGTGGGCAACCTGCTGGCGGCCTTTCTGGCGGGGGTTCTGCCCGCCCGCCTGGGCCTGAAAACCACTGTGCTCATCCTGGGCACCGGACACACCATCGGCTATGCCCTGATGGGGCTTTCCGGCCAGGTGTGGCTGCTGGCGGCGGCTTTCGGGCTGGTGGGTCTGGCCAAGGGATGTTCCCTGAACGCCTGCACCATCCTGGTGGGGGACAACGTACCCGACCGCACCCGGGGCATGAACGCCATGCACAGCTGCTATGCCTGCGGCGCCCTGCTCTGCCCCTTTGTGGCGGCGGGGGCTGCGGCGGCCCTGGGCGCCAATGGCCCCACCGCCGTGCTGGCGGTGTGCGGCGCCGGGCTGTGGCTGGCCTTTGCGGCGGCCCCCGCCTCCCTGACCGGGCGGCGCAAGGGTTCCGCCAAGCCGGACTGGAGTTTCTGCCGCAGCCGGAAATTCTGGCTGCTCACCGCCCTGATCTTCTGCCAGAACGGAGCCGAGACCAGCGTCACCGGCTGGCTGGTGACCTATTTCAAGGACCAGGGCATCCTCAGCGAGACGGTCAGCCCCTACACCGTGACCCTTCTGTGGGGTGCCACCATGGCGGCCCGGCTGTATCTGGCCTTTATCCGCCCGCCCAAGGACCCTTACCGGGCCATGATCTGGATGGGCCTGGGCTGCACCGTCTTTTACGCCGGGCTGATGCTGGCCCGCACCCAGGTGCCCGCCCTTCTGCTGCTGGGTCTGTTCGCCCTGGCCATTGCGGGGATGAACCCCACCGCCGTGGCCTGCGCGGGCAAGATGACCAGCGTGACCAGCATGGGCGTCATGCTGCCCGCGGCGGGGCTGGGGGCCATCCTGATGCCCTGGCTCATCGGCGTGGTGGCCGACGGCGCCGGGCTGCTGGCGGGCATGGCCTGCAACATCGTGCCCTGTGCGGGCATGCTGGTCTTTGCGGCGCTGGTGCGCCGGGAAGCCGGGGCCGAAACCGCCTGACCTCTCCCCTGTTCCCTTTTTCCCATACAAAAACCCGCCCCCGGGGCCGCTTTCTGCGCGGCGCACCCGGAGGCGGGATTTTTGTTGTCAGTAATCGTAGTCCTGGTATTCCACCCGGAACCAGAAATAAGAGCTGCTGTACTCGTCGTATTCCTCTTCGGGATAGGTAGAATAGTTGGCGCTCAGGTAGGTGTTGTCGTCCCGGTCCTCCCACTCATACACATCCTCATACAGGCTGCCTGCCAGAAACTCCTCCGCAAAGCCGTCCGGCATCAGGTCGGCGGTGAGCAGGTCGCCACCCGCCAGTTCCATGGGGGCCTGGCGCAGCATGCCGTTGAGGCGTTCCAGTTCGGTGACGGCCCGGTCCAGGTTTTCCTGGTTGGTCTTGGTCACGTCCACCCCGATGGTATAGCTGATGCTGTCCACCTTGCCTTCGTTGGTCACGTTCAGGTTGACGGTGGCTTCGTCGGGACCGTAGGTATCATACAGCCGGGCAGAAACCAGATACCCGTAATCGCTGTAATAGTCGAAGGGGTCGTCGCACCAGACGTCCTCGCACCCGGCGTCCTCCATGGCCTGCCGGATGGCTTCCAGTGCCACCGAAGCCGTCTGCTGCTGTGCCTCGATGCGGCGGGCCCCCGCCCGGTAATGGGGCAGGTAGAGGGACAGCAGCATGGCCGGGGGCAGCAGGATCAGCCCCAGCACCACCGCGGCCGGGGACGGAATGCGGGCTTCGTGGAACTGGGCCACCACCCGGGGCGGCAGGTCGGGGCCTGCATTGGGGGAAAAGGGCCCCGCCCGCAGGGTACGGTCGCAGAGGTCCAGCCAGTCGGGGGCGTAGGGGCGGCGGCGGTCGGTGAGCAGCGCGGCCACCACCAGCACCATCAGGGCCACCACAAAGAAGCCGAACAGATAGTTGCCCGGCACATAGATGTCCGGGGTGTGGTAGGTGATGTCATCCACCATCACCAGCAGCAGCCAGGCGCCGCAGGTGGCCACCACCGACAGAAAAGCGCCCAGGGCCACCGCAGGGGCCAGGGCATATTTGCGGATCAGTTTTTCATCCCGGGGTTCCAGCATTCAGGGGTCCTCCCTCTTTTTTATTCCGCGGCGGCGGGGGCGGCGGGCCGCACCGTCAGGCGCAGCAGGCCGCCCAGGGCCGCGCCGCCGGCGGGCACAAAGGCAAAATTCCACAGCATGGGGATCAGATGGGGGTGGGGGTCGCAGTGGGCGGGGGCCAGCACCATCCAGCTGACAGGGGCCGCCAGACCCAGCAGGAACAAAGCCGCCAGGGCGGCATAGGCCGGGGGCAGGGTGTGGCGGCGGATGACCAGCACCACCCCCGCCAGCAGGAAGGCGGCCAGGCAAAGGCCCAGCCACACCGGCGGGGTCAGGCCCACGGGGCCGATCTGCAGCACCGCTTCCCCCTGCACAAAGTAGCGGTCCAGGATGGAAGCAGCGGACACGCTGCCGCCGGAGGTATGGCGCAGCGCGGCGGCCGCCACATTGTCCACCGCGTCGGCCCAGTTGCCGAAGCAGAGAAGGCTCTGCACCAGCCAGATGACCAGCGCCGCCGCCACGCCGCCCACAGCGGCAAAGCCGGTGCGCACCATGCGGATGAACCAGGGGCGGGCGGGGCGGTGTTCCCCCAGAGCCAGCACCCAGCAGAGGAAGAGGGGCGTTTCGGCCAGGATGAGGAAGGCGGAGATGAACTCAAACCCGCACATGCACCGCACGCAGACGGCGGCAAACACCAGGGCGTAGGCCCAGGACGGGGTTTTGCGGCGGGCTTTGGTGACAGCGCAGAGGAGCAGTCCCGCCAGTGCGGGCAGAAGCCAGGTCCACAAACACCAGTAGATGTCCTTCATCCCCCGCTGCACCCAGGGGGACAGCAGTACGGCGGCCATCCAGCCCATGGCGGCGGGGGCGCCGAAGACCTTCCACAGCCCGATGCACAGGCAAAGGCTGACGGCATAAAACAGCATGCTGTTGGCGGCGTAGAGCATCCGTTCCCGGGCTTCGCCGCTGTCCTGCCAGACGGAGAACACCTTGTTCAGCACCCCGAAGCCCAGGCCCTGAAGCCCGGTCTGGTGGGTGTAGCTCATGTACTGGTCGGGGGTGACGGGGGTGTTTTCCCGGTACATGTAGCGGTTTTCGGTGTCGCCGAATTCGCCGGTATAGCTGCCCAGAAAGCCCCCCGGGGCGCTCTGGTCCTGCTGCATCTGCAAAATGCGGGCGAAAACCAGCGACTGGGAGTAGTCGTCCCAGAAACCGGTGAGGTAGGTGTCCTGGTTGTGCATGAAGAAGGTCAGAACGACCGAGAGGATGATCACCGCCAGGGCAGTGAAGATTGTACGTAAGAATTTGGGAATGCGGTGGAGCAAGTCAAAACCGCCTTTCGGTTAGAATTACATCGCTGGCAGCGACTGGCTTTTTGCTTGAGCAGCTATGCTGCGAAATCGTGCGAAGCACGATGCAAAAACCAACGCGCAGCGTTGGTTCCGAAATTGGTCGGCCGCGAACAGCGGCCAGTGGTTGGGTGAGAAACCTTGCCTTTATTCAGTTTCTGGGGGAACGGCTGCTTGCCGTTGTGTCCTTCCTTTTGTGACCAAAAGGAAGCGAAAAGTCCCGCCGTTCCGATGCGGCGGCCGCCGGCTGGGGCTGCGGCCCCAGACCCCAAGATGCGGCCACCT
>CALXHS010000025.1 GCA_944388165.1 uncultured Gemmiger sp.
CCCTCAAAAAATCGATACTGCAGGAGGCAGTCCAGGGTAAGCTGGTACCACAAGACCCGTCTGACGAGCCTGCAGAAGATCTGCTGGAACGTATCCGGGCGGAGAAACAGCGGCTCATCAAGGAAGGTAAAATCAAAAAGGACAAACATGAGTCTGTCATTTTCAGACGGGATAATTCTCATTATGAAAAGCGAGGCTCGGAAGAGGTCTGTATCGACGAGGAGATTCCGTTTGAAGTGCCGCTCTCTTGGGCATTAATTAGATTGGATGACATAGGCATTTATAGAAAGGGACCCTTCGGTAGCAGTCTGACCAAGAGTATGTTTGTGCCAAAGGGTGTTGATACTGTAAAGGTATATGAGCAAAAGAACGCTATTCAAAAGGATCACACCCTCGGAACATACTACATCACTCGTCAATACTACGAATCAAAAATGAAAAGTTTCACGGTCGAGCCGGGTGATATTCTTGTTAGTTGTGCAGGAACTATTGGAGAGACTTATGTCCTACCGGAGCAGATCGAGCTTGGCATTATAAATCAGGCTCTTATGCGAATGACAATTTATGCTCCGATAGATTTAAGTTATTTTCTCCTGTATTTCGACTATGTCCTAAAACAGACAGCTATCTGGTCAGCTATACCATCTCTGACCGGCCAGTATTGGGCATGATAACTTCCATGCTGGAGAAGGCGTTTGAGACGATACCAGATGGAACAGGGTTGATCCTCCATTCTGATCAAGGCTGGCAGTATCAGCACAAGAAATACCAACACATGCTCAGGAGGAAAGGAGTCCGGCAGAGCATGAGCCGGAAAGGCAACTGCCTGGACAATGCCGTCATGGAGAATTTCTTTGGCTTACTCAAAAGTGAGCTGCTGTACCTGCAAAAATTTGATTCCCTGGAACACTTCAAGCAGGAACTGGTGGACTATCTGGATTACTACAATAACCGCAGAATCAAGATAAAACTAAAGGGCTTGCCGCCTGCTCTTCACAGACAACAAGCCCTTTCGGTTGCTTGAACAATTTCTTCAAAAATATTGTCTAACTTTTCGGGGTCACTTCACAGGGACAGCCGCCGTTTTCTGTATGCGTCTATTTTGACAGGATGATCTGTGTTTCCGCCCCGCCCAGCACAGCGGCAAGGTCGCTGCCGCTCACGTCCAGGATGGTGCCCAGCCGGGTATAAGACCAGGTGTTGCTGCCGTAAAACAGGACGATGGAATCCCCCTGATACAGCATGATGTCCCCCGGCCGGGTGGTGATGCGGGTGTCCTGCCGGGCCAGCGCCTGGGGCAGCTCGCCCACCTTTTCGAATCCGCCGTAGTTTTCCACACGAACGGTCAGAGGCCCATCCTCCAGCAGTTCCATCAGGGCGTCGGCGGCTTCGGTGTCGGCCGGCGCGGCAGTAAGGGTGGTGTCCCCGATGTGAATATAAAACATAGTTTCTTCCTCCCCTGTTTCTGCAGTGGCAGTTTCCTCTTCCTCCGTCCGGGCGGGGACGGCGCTTTCCGGTGTGTTTTCCCGGGCGGCGGATGGCGTTTCAGTGGGAGTGATCCCGCCATTCCGACCGCAGCCGCCCAGGATCAACAGCACGGCCAGCGCCAGGGCCGCCCCATAATGCCGGGCCCTCACAGGCTGGCCCTCAGACGGACGGCGGAGTTGCCGTATGTGCAATTACCTGACATGGAACTCTCCTTTCTGAAATCTGGTGTCAGGCGCAGCCGCCGGCGGTTTTGCCGGCAGCGCAGGCGCAGATGATCTCGGCGCGGGATTCCGGATCGTCCCGGATGACCTGCCCTACCTCCGGCAGCTCGATGCGGCCGGAACGGGGGTTCTTGATGCTGAGCACCGGGGCGGTGAGGGTGGCCCGTACTTCGCTCTTTTCAAAGGCAAGATCAGCATCCACCATTTCGCAGTTGATGAGCTTCAGGCCCTTGCAGTAGCACAGGGGCTGTGTGCCGATGATCTTGCAGTTTTCAAAGGTGACATTCTCGCAGTACCAGGCCAGGTATTCCCCTTTCACCACGCTGTTGCGTACCACCACATGTCTGGCATGCCAGAAGGCGTCCTTGGTATCGAAGGTACAATTTTCAAAAGTGGCGTCCTGGATGTACTGGAAGGAGTATTTGCCCTTCAGAGTCACGTTGGAAAAATGCAGGTGGTCCGACCGCATCATGAAGTACTCGCTTTCGGCGGTGCAGTCCTCCATGGTGATGCCCCGCACCGACCAGCCGAATTCCGGGGACACGATATGGCAGCCCCGCATGGTCACGTCCTCACATTCCCGCAGAGCCTTGATGCCGTGGAGTTTGGTGTCGGTGATGGTCACATGGCTGGAATACCACAAAGCCGCCCGGCAGAGTTCGGTCATCTCGCTGTCCCGGATAATCAGGCCGGTATCGTGCCAGAAGGGATAGCGCAGGTTGAAAAAGCAGTGCTCAGCGACAAGGTCGCCGCCTTCCTTGAAGGCGCTTTCCCCGTCCGCCGGGCCGTCAAAGCGGCAGTCGGAAACGCAAAGATTTTTCTGGCCGTACAGGGCCCGTTCTTCGTCAAATGTCTGGTTGGAAATGGTTTTCATCTTCCTGTCAACCCCCGTTCTTTTGGCAGGACGGTTCGCACCGTCCCAGGCAGTAGGCCAGATAATCCAGGCAGCTGATCTGCCGTTCCTGCTTGTGAATGCTTTCCAGCAGGCAGCTGCGCTGTCTGGCCAGCAGACACATCTGCTGACGCCGGTCCCCCGCCTGCCAGCAATCCATAAAGCCCGCAGCTGCCCGCGGGGTGAATCCCGCGTCCTGCAGGTTCTGGCGGATCTGTTCCGCCGTCATCTCTTCCATGGTGTGCCCTGCCTCCCTTGCGGCGGGCTTACAGCCCGCCTGCCTTTTTTCTTCGTTCCCAGTGTACCGCGTCCGGTTTCAAATAGCAAATACTTATATTTTATATTTTGTTATGTCTTGCAGGCATACCAGAATTTTGCTAGGATGATAGAAGAAACAAAGGAGGTGCCCACCATGGAACTGCGTGTGCTGCGCTATTTTCTTACCATTGCCCGGGAGGGCAGCATCACCAATGCAGCCAACGCCCTGCACGTGACCCAGCCCACCCTGTCCCGCCAGATCCGGGACCTGGAAGAGGAACTGGGCCAGCCCCTGTTCGTGCGGGGCAGCCACAACGTGACCCTGACACCGGAGGGCATGCTGCTGCGCAAGCGGGCGGAGGAGATCATCGACCTGGTGAACAAGACCGAGCAGGAATTCACTCAGACGGAAGAGACCCTTTCGGGTGATGTGTATATCGGCGCGGGGGAAACGGTGGGGGTTCATGTGCTGACCCGGGCCGCCCGGCGGCTGCAGGATGCTTTTCCGGCGGTGCACTTCCATATTTCCAGCGGCGACACCACCGACGTGCGGGAAGAACTGGACAAAGGGCTCATCGACTTCGGGCTGCTTTTCGCCCCGGTGGACCTGGGACGGTACAATGCCATCCGTCTGCCCTACCGGGATACCTGGGGCGTACTCATGCGCCGGGACTGCCCCCTGGCCCAAAAGGAAACCGTGGGGCTGAAAGACCTGGAAAAACAGCCTCTGATCGTATCCCGCCAGGTGTTCAAGACCAACCGGCTGCAGGAGTGGTTCGGAGATGCCGCCCGCCATCTTCATATAGCAGGGACATACAGCCTTGTGTTCAACGGGTCGCTGATGGTGGAGGATGGTATGGGCTGTGCTTTGTGCCTGGATAACATCATCAACGTAGCCGGTTCCGATACCTTGTGTTTCCGCCCGCTGGAACCCCGCCGGGAGGCCGAAATGTTCATTGTATGGAAGAAGTACCAGATCTTCTCCCGGGCGGCGGAACGCTTTCTGGACGTGCTGAAGGAGATGGAAAAGGACGCCTGACCACAGCATCAGGCGTCCTTGAACAAGTTCTGTTACTCGTCGGCAGCGGCATCAAAGCTGCCGGTGGTGTCCAGGGTGATGGAGGATTCCCGCCGCACCGAGGTCCCCGCTGCCGGGTAGAGGCTGGCGACCCGCTCGCCGTCCCCCACCACGGCGGCTTCCAGGCCGTATTCCGCCAGCTTCTGCCGGGCGGCGGTCACCTTCCAGCCGGAAACATCCGGCACTTCGGTAAAATATTTTTCCTGTTCCTCCTGGGTATAGCTGGGTTCGACGCCCAGGTAAGGCAATGCCTGTTCCAGCACCTGGGCACACACCGGACCGGACAGCGCGCCGCCGCTGGTGGTCCAGCTGTGGGGTTCATCCAGGCAGACCAGCACGGCGATCTTGGGGTCGTCGATGGGCGCCACCGCCACAAAGCTGGCAATGCGGGCGGCGGCGTCCTCACTGTCCAGCTTCTGGCTGGTGCCGGTCTTTCCGCCCACGCGGTACCCCGCCACCGCGCCGTTTTTGCCGGTGCCCTCGGTCACCACCCCTTCCATCAGGGTTCGCATGGCGGCGGAGGCCTCTTCCGAAATCACCTGCCGCCTGACGGTGGGTTCGGTGACGCTGACCGTCTGGCCGTCGGCGTCGGTAACAGACTGCACGATATAAGGCTGCATCAGTCTGCCTCCGTTGACAATGGCCGACACGGCGGTGATCATCTGCAGATAGCTGACCTTGCTGCTCTGGCCGAAGGAGCAGCTGGCCAGTTCCACCGGACCCATCCGGTCGGCGGTATAGTATTCGCTGCGCTTGATTTCGCCAGGAAGGTCGATGCCGGTGGCTTCCCGCAGACCGAAAGCGGCAAAATAATCGCAGAACGCCTCCTTTCCCAACCGTGCCCCCACCTGGATAAAGCAGGGGTTGCAGGACGCCGCCAGCCCCTGGGCCAGGGTCTCCAGGCCGTGAATGTGGCCGTTGGCGCAGCGGAAGGTGGTGCCGGACACCTTGATTTTGCCCGCGCATACAAACTGGGAATCCGGGGTAACGGCGCCTGTATCCAGAGCAGCGGCACAGGTGATGAGCTTGAACACACTGCCCGGTTCGTACAGGTCGCTGATGGCTTTGTTCCGCCACTGGGCCTGCTGGGCGGTCTGCAAAGCCTGGCTGCGTTCCTCCCCCGTCAGGGCGTTGACCTGGGCGCGGATTTCCTCATCCACAATGGTGCGGGGATCGTTGGGGTCGTAGTCCGGCTTGGTGGTCATGGCCAGGATCGCCCCCGTCTGCACATCCATGACGATGCCCACACCCCGGGCGGAGACATTGTGTTCCTCCACGGCGGCGGAAAGGGCGCTTTCCAGCATGTGCTGGATATTGGCGTCAATGGTCAGGGTCAGGCTGCTGCCCGGCACAGCATCAATGAGGGTGCTGTATTCTTCCGGCATGTCATATCCCCAGGCGTTTTTGGCGGTGAGCACCCGGCCGTTCTCCCCCGTGAGCACCTCATCATATTCCAGTTCCAGCCCCCACAGCCCGGCGTTGTCCACGTCGGTGAAGCCCAGCAGACAGCCCATGAAGTCCCCTTCCGGGTAAATGCGGCGGGTATCCTGGCGGATCTGGATGCCCTCGGCACCGTTTTCCTCGCACCAGAGGCGGACGGCATCGGCGGTTTCCCGGTCCACCCGGCGTCGGAGCAGGCAGTCGTTGGAACTGCGCCGGCTGAACTTTTCCAGGGTCTCGGCCTCATCGATCTCCAGTATCTCGCTGAGCGCCCGGGCCGCCGGTTCCACCAGTTCGTCCGCCAGTTCCCGGGGTGCGGCACGGATGGTCCAGCAGGTCTCGCTGGCAGCCAGCAACGTCCCGTCGGAAGAATAGATCTCTCCCCGGGGGGCGGGCACCACCGTATCCCGCAGCTGCTGGTCGGCGGCCCGGGCGGCATAGCCATCCGGGTCCAGCAGCTGCAGAACAAACAGCCTGGCCAGAAGCCCCCCAAAACAAACCACCGCCAAACAGCCCGCAAACACCCGCACCCGCCGCCGGATATGGCGGTCCAGGCCAGGGATGACGGGCCGCCAGGCGGTGTCCGGCTGACCGGATTTTTTCTGTTTCATGACACGCCCTCCCCCTTTCGTCCTCTTTCAACAGGGGTATGCGCCGTCGGGGCAGGGTATGCTCTTGCCAAGAAGCGCCCCGGCGTGTATGATAAGGGCAACGGCCATTGGTTTTGTGAAAGGAGCCTGCCCATGGAAACTTCCGGCAACGCGGTGCTGTACTATTCTTCCCCGGTGGGGCTGTTGCGGCTGTGTGCCGACCAGGACGGCCTGTGCGGCGTTCATTTTGCTCGGGAAGCACAAACGGGCGGCACGGACAGCGAACTGCTGCACCGTACCGCCCGGGAACTGAACGAATATTTTGCGGGAAAACGGCGGGAATTCGATATTCCCCTATCCCTGCACGGCACGCCCTTTCAGCGCCGCGTCTGGGCGGCTTTGCAGGAGATTCCCTGGGGCCAGACTCGCAGCTACGGTGAAGTAGCGGCCATGGCAGGCAGCCCCAAAGCCTGCCGGGCGGTGGGCATGGCCAACCACAACAACCCGGTGAGTATTCTGGTACCCTGCCACCGGGTCATCAACGCCAACGGCGGTCTGGGAGGCTACGGCGGCGGTCTGGACGCCAAACGATATCTGCTGCGCCTGGAGGGGCTTTCCTTTTAAAGGGAAGCTCCTTTTTCCATGCCTGCTTATTTCTTGAACACGTACTTGTCCAGACGGGCAAAGGCTTCCTGCACCCGGTCCAGAGGCAGCGCCAGATTCATGCGGATGGCACAGGGGCCGTGGAACGGTCGGCCGTCCTGCCATGCCACCCCCACGTCCCAGCCGGCGCGGAGGATGTCGTCCAGGGTGCAGCCGTGGTCGGCACACCAGCCGCTGCAATCCAGGAACAGCATGTACGTGCCCTGGGGCCGGGCCACCGAAACGCCGGGATACGTGGTCTCAATATGATCGCAGGCATAGCGGACATTTTCGCTGAGGACCCCGCAGAGTTCATCCACCCACTCTTTGCCCGCAGCGCTGTAAGCCGCCGTCAGGGCATGCATGGACAGGACGTTCATGGAATTGTAGTGGGATTTGCCCCCCGCGGCCCGCACCCGGTCCCGCAGCCAGCTGTTATAGATAATGTGATAGCTGCCCACCAGCCCCGCCAGGTTGAAGGTCTTGCTGGGGGCATACAGGGCCACCGTGCGCTGGCGGGCGTCCTCGCTGACAGACTGGGTAGGAGTATGGGTATGCCCGTCCAGCAGGATATCCGACCAGATCTCATCCGAGATGACATAGCAGTCATGGCGGCGGTAGACCTCCATCACCTGCTGCAGTTCCTCCCGGGTCCAGACACGGCCGCAGGGATTGTGAGGACTGCACAGAATGGCCGCGTGGATCTTTTCCCGGCGCAGTTTTTCCTCCATATCTGCCAGGTCCATGCGCCACACGCCTTCCTCATCCCGGTACAGCGGGCTGTGGACGATGCGGTAGCCGGCATTTTCCAGGCTTTTGGTAAAGCCGATGTAGGTGGGGCTGTGTACCAGCACCTTGTCCCCGGGGACAGCCATGGCCGCCAGTGCCGAGAGCACCCCGCCCAGCACGCCGTTCTCGTAGCCGATGTGCTCTTTGGTCAGTCCCTGTACCCCGTTGCGGTCCCGCTGCCAGGTGCAGATGGCATCATAGTAGGCGTCGGAAGGATCAAAGTAGCCGAAGGCCGGGTGCTGTGCCCGGCGGCAGATGGCGGCGGGGATGTCCGGCAGCGCGGGAAAGTTCATATCCGCCACCCACATAGGGATGGCGTCAAAACCAGCCTTGGGGGCCCCGGGCACACCGGGACGGCCCAGTGCGTCCACCGCAATGGCATCCATGCCCCGGCGTTCCAGGTGAGAAGTGAAATCGTACTTCATGGTATATTCTCCTTTTATATACTGCTCGGCCGCCGCCTGCGCAACGGCAAACGGGGCGGCATGATTCCGTTTTTCAGAAAATTTTCCCGCCGCGGTTTTGTGCAACTTGCCGCTTGCGAAAATTCGAAAATTTTGTTATCTTTTTAATAAAAAGTGATATTCTTTTCAAGTTTTCTTCTATTTCTTGATTTTGCGAAAGAATACGCTGACTATCATAACAGGGGGCGTGGTCCTGTGATCGACACCGAAATGCTTCAGCTGTATGAACAGCTCATTCCCTTCTGGTCGGAGGTATGCGGCCCCGGTACCGAGATCTGTCTGTATGACCTTTCCGACCCGGACCATGCTCTGACCGCTGTATGCAATCCCCGCCCCGGCCATGAACCGGGGGACGCCTTGCCCGCCCCGCTGAAGGAACTGCTGCAAAGCGGCTTTCCCGGGCCGCAGCCCTGGATCACCCTGCCGCCGGAACAGGGCTACCGGGCTGATCTGTGCTGCCGGGTCTTCCCTATCGGCGGAACAGAATCCCCTGTGGGGCTGCTCTGCGTGACCAAGGACCTGGGCTCCGCCCGGGAACTGACCGGCGCTTTGCGCACCGTTCTGGACCAGTTTGCGCTGGAACCGCCCTGCCGGGAACCTGTCCCCGCAGAGGAGACCTCGCTGAATGCCATGATGCATGAACGCATCAGCACCATCATCATGGCTTATGGTATTCCCCCGGCCCGGATGTCGGTGCAGGAGAAGGTGGAAGTGGTACATCAGCTGCGGGACAGCGGCCTGATGAACATGAAGGGCGCTGTCAGCGAGATCGCTTCCCAGCTGACGGTATCCGTGCCCACCATATACCGCTATCTGAACAAAAGTATCCGGAAATAAATTCCGGACCCCACTCAACAGGATGTTTTCGCGCGGCGCCTTACCTTGGGCGCCGCGCTTTTATTATAGCGCGGGGGCTTTCTTTTGGGTAGCCCCCTGTCATACAGCAAAAAAGATGCGCCTCAAGGCTTTCCGTTTCCTCATATAAGCCTGCCGGTGGGATTTCATCCCCTTTTGTAAGAGCCCGACACCATCGCCTCATTGTGCAAGATTTATTCGTTTTGCATCGATATTGACATTTCAAACAGGCAGGGCGTATAATAGCCCCTGTACGGCATGGTGCCGAGTATAGGAAGAGGAAGTGCATGAGATCATGACCGACACAGCACAGGTCCGATCATCCCAGCCAATGTTTGACAGAAAGTCGCTGCAGCGGTTGATTTTTCCCATGTTTCTGGAGCAGCTGCTCAGTGTGACCATGGGCATGGCCGACACTTTGATGGTATCCGGGGTGGGCGAAGCGGCAGTTTCCAGCGTGAGCCTGGTGGACAGCATCAACATCCTGATCATCCAGATCCTGGCCGCTCTGGCCACCGGCGGTGCTGTCATCGGCAGCCAGTACATCGGCCGCCGTGACGGGGAAAACGCCCGGCGCAGCGCCGCACAGCTGTACCTGGTCCTGGCCGTTTCCACCGTGGTCATGATGATCCTGCCCCTGCTGTTCTGCCGGCCTATCCTGCGGCTGGTGTTCGGCCGGATCGACGCCGACGTTATGAACTACGCCCAGACCTATTTTATTATCAGCGCCTTGTCTTATCCCTTTATCGGCGCGTACAATGCAGGCGCCGCCCTGTTCCGTGCCCAGGGCAACAGCCGCATCAGCATGCTGGCCAGCCTGGTGATGAACATCATCAACATTGCGGGCAACGCCTTGCTGATCTACGGGTTCGGGCTGGGCGTGCTGGGTGCGGCCCTGGCCACCCTGATCGGCCGCATCTTTGCGGCCTGCTGGGTGTTCTGGCAGCAGCAGCAATTTGAAAATCCTCTGCGCATTGAGCAATGGCAGGATATGCGCCCGGACAGATCCATGATTTTGCGGATCCTGGGCATCGGCGTGCCTTCCGGGCTGGAAAACGGCATGTTCCAGATCGGCAAGCTCTGTGTCAGCAGCCTGACTTCCACCCTGGGCACTTCCGCCATTGCCGCCAACGCAGTGGCCAACTCCATCAGCAGTCTGGTCAACATTCCCGGCAGCACCATGAGCCTGGCCATGATCCCGGTGGTGGGCCAGTGCCTGGGCGCCGGGGATAAGAAACAGGCCCGCCGGTATGCCTGGCTTCTTATGGGATTCGCCTGTGCGGGCCTGGCTGTGGCCAACGCAGCTTTGTTCGTGGGAGCCCCCCTTCTGTGCCGAATCTACAACCTGACCCCCGAAGCCTCCGCCATGTGCGAACAGGTCCTGCGCTGGTTCGCGGTGTTCAACGTCTTCTTCTGGGCCATGAGCTTCACCCTGCCCAACGCCCTGCGCTCCGGCGGCGACACCAAATACACCATGACGGTGAGCATTTTCAGCATGTGGCTGTTCCGGGTGATTTTGAGCTACTTCTTTGTGCTGCAGCTGAATATGGGCCTGCTGGGCGTCTGGATGGGCATGTTCATCGACTGGATCTGCCGCGGTGCCTTCTTTATGGTCCGCTTTGTGCGCGGCAAGTGGATGGACCACAAGGTCATCTGATTCCAGGCGGTTTCTTCTGTATCAATAAAAAGGGCGGCGTGCCGGAAAGCGCGTCGCCCTTTTTGATTGTGTTGCAAACAAAAAAGCCCGCCCCCTTCCGGGGACGGGCTCTTTTCAGCCCCTGTGCGGGGCGGTTTCCTTAGCTTTTACTGCTTCAGGGCACTGACAACACAGTCCAGTTCCCGCTCATCTTCGCAGACGATCTTGACGGGACGGCTGTAATCCAGGCTCATCATGCCGAGAATGCTCTTCGCATCGGCGATGCTGCCCTTCATGTCATGCACGCCAACCTCGTTGTAGCATTTGGCAGCGGCAGACACGATCCCCTGAACTTCACTGAAGTTGGAAACCTTGACTTGTCTTACCATAATTAAGACCTCCATACATATCCCCTCGCACCGGACTATCCGATGCGGGCAAGGCGGCGGGGGCCTCGCCCTCTCACCTTTGCCTTGCAAGGGTATTATAGCATGATTATCGCCCGGTATCCCAACTTGCAGTCATTGAGCCCTCTCAATTCTACAGGATGCACAAAAGGGCCATTTCTGCATTTCCTGTTTTGTCGCCTCTTACAATTTTCAATGAACACAAAAGCCTTATTATCACATGTTATTATATTTTTCAGTGCCATATTTTATAAAAAAGCGTTTCATTTCATTGTTTTGGGCCTTTTTTTCGCTTTTTTAGACATCGTCCCGCCATTGTGTTCGCATGGCGGCGACAACATTATTCCATAGTGAAAAGGATTTTCGATTCGGAGTGCTTTTTCACTGCGCAACGCCCTTCATCGTCAGTGCTATGCGCTTTTTGGCAGTATCCACCTCCAAAACTTTCACCTTGACCACCTGACCCACTTTCAGCACATCCCGGGGATGTTTGACGAAGCGGTCGGAAATCTGGGAAATGTGCACAAGACCATCCTGATGCACGCCGATATCCACAAAAGCGCCGAAATCGATGACATTGCGTACGGTGCCGGTGAGTTCCATGCCGGGCTTGAGGTCCTCCATGCCCATGATGTCGCTGCGCAGCAGGGGCTTGGGCAGGCTGTCGCGCACGTCCCGGCCGGGGCGGCAGAGTTCCGCGGCGATGTCCATGAGGGTGGGTTCGCCCACGCCCAGGGCTTCGCACAAAGCAGCGGTGCCCTTCGCCTTGATGCGCTTGGGCAGTTCCTGCATGGCGTCGGTGCCGATGTCGGCGGCAGCGTAGCTGCAGGCATCCAGCAGGCCCTTGGCGGCGGCATAGCTTTCGGGGTGAACGGCGGTGCCGTCCAGAGGGTTCTTGGCACCGGGCAGACGCAGGAAGCCGGCGCACTGCTCAAAGGCTTTGGGGCCCAGGCCCTTCACCTTCTTCAGCTGGGCACGGGAGGTGAATGCCCCCTCCTCTTCCCGGCGGGAAACGATGTTTTTGGCTGTGGCGGCGGTGATGCCCGCCACACGGCGCAGCAGCGGGGCGGAAGCGGTGTTCAGGTCCACACCCACCGAGTTGACGCAGTCTTCCACCACACCGTCCAGGGTCTCAGTCAGGCGCTTCTGGGGCATATCGTGCTGGTACTGGCCCACACCGATGGCCTTGGGGTCGATCTTGACCAGTTCGGCCAGAGGATCCTGCAGGCGGCGGGCGATGGAAACAGCGCTGCGCAGGTTAACGTCAAACTGAGGGAATTCCTCCGCCGCCAGCTTGGAAGCGGAGTACACACTGGCCCCGGCTTCGCTGACCACCATATACTGCAGGTGCAGGCCCTTTTCGGTGGCCAGTTCCCGGATGACCTCGGCGGCAAATTCTTCGGTCTCGTGCCCGGCGGTGCCGTTGCCGATAGCCATGAGTTCCACATGATGCTGTAGCACCATCTCTTTGATGCGGGCCTTGGCCTGGGCCACCTTCTTGAATTCCGGCACGGCGTACACCACGCCGGTATCCAGCACCTTGCCGGTGGGGTCCACCACCGCCACCTTGCAGCCCATGCGGTAGCCGGGGTCCAGACCCATGACCACCTTGCCCGGGAAGGGCGGCTGCAGAAGCAGCTGGCGCAGGTTGTCGCCAAAGACCGAGATAGCTCCTTCCGCCGCATTGGCGGTAAGGTCGGCCCGCAGTTCGTTTTCCAGGCTGGGGTGGATCAGGCGGGTGTAGGCATCCTTGGCGGCGGCTTCCACCAGCAGGGCGCTGGCGCCGCCGGTCTTTTTGCGGGCGAACATCCAGGCCACAATGGCCGCGGCGCGGTCGGCATCCACGGCGATGCTCACCTTCAGAAAGCCTTCCCGTTCGCCCCGGTCCAGGGCCAGCACACGGTGGCCGGGGATCTTGGAAAGGGGCTCGCTGTACTCATAGTACTGGGCGTAGACGCTGTCCTCTTTTTTGGCCTGCACACTCTTGATCTGGCCGAAAGCCTTGTAATACCGGCGCAGTTCGGCACGGCAGCGGGCATCGTCGGAGATGAATTCCGCAATGATGTCCTGGGCACCGGCCAGGGCGGCTTCAGCGTCGGGCACTTCCTCATTGCAGTAGGCCGCAGCTTCCTTTTCAGGGTCAAAGTCGGCTTTCTGGGCCAGAAGAGCGTCGGCCAGCGGCTGCAGGCCCCGGGCCCGGGCAATGCTGGCGCGGGTCTTGCGCTTGGGCTTATAGGGGCGGTAGATATCCTCCACTTCCGCCAGGGTCTTGGCGGAGGACAGGGCGGCGGCGATTTCCGGAGTCATGGCCCCCTGTTCGCTGATGGAGGATTCCACCTCTCCCTTGCGCTTGTCCAGGCCGCGGAGGTATTCCAGGCGGTCGCCCAGGGTGCGCAGAGCCTGGTCGTCCATGGAGCCGGTGGCTTCCTTGCGGTAGCGGGCAATGAAGGGGATGGTATTGCCTGCATCAATCAGTTCAATGGCCCCCTGCACGTTCTTGGGGGAAAGGGACAGTTCCTGTGCGATTTGTTCGGCGTAGTTGCTCATGGTTTCTCCTTCTTGGTTATCAATGACCTTTATATATACTTTCGATGGAAAGCAAAACAACTTGGATAACAGATTCCTCAGGCGGTCTTGGCGCGGTTTTTGCGGCGCAGCCACAGCAGATACGCCCCGTAAACGACCAGGGCGCTCAGACTGATGCACACCGAAAGCCCCAGGCCGGGGGTGCGGTAGGTAAAGACGATCTCGCTCTCCCCTGCCGGGACGGGTACGGCCATCAGGCCGTTGTCCACCTTCAGGACCGGGACGCTCTCCCCGTTGACGGTGGCGGTGAAGCCGTCGTCATAAGGCACGCTGAAAAAGACCAGGGTGGCTTTCTCCTGGCTGCTCAGGGCGGTAAATCCGGTGCGGGTGGCGGTGAAGCCTGTCACGCCGCTGGAACGGCGGCGGGCACAGTCCTGCACATAGGTTTCATAGTCCCGCTCTTCCAGCAGTTCGTCGGGCAGAGGTTCCAGGGCTCCGCCCCACTCTTCCACCTGTTCCTCGGTGAGAAGCAGAGCCTTCATCAGCACCTGGCCCCGTTCCTCCTCGGGGATCTGGTCGTACCGGTCGGGGGTAATGTAATAGTCATAGGTAAAGCCCATGGGTACCCAGTCCTGGTTTTCATACAGCGCATAATCGTCCGTGGAGCTGACCAGGGCCCAGCTTTTGTTCATGTCCGCTTCCCAGTCGGCGATCTTGTCTTCCGGTACCAGGGTATAGCGCACACTGAGCAGACCGCGCAAGGCATACAGGTCAGTGTCCGGTTTGGAGCTCACGTCCCGGGTGACCCCCACCGAGGGGTAAAATTCCAGGATATGAGGCGCGGCAGTGGAATGGAAGCACTGGATGCAGCTCTTGTCCAGCCAGATGCCCATATTGTTGTAACATTCGTAGGCGTCGATGCGATAGAAGCCGTCCTGGGGCAGCAGGGCGTTGATCTCCTCCACATCTCCCCAGGTCCGGGCGGGATATTCCAGGTCGTTGTCCCACTGTGCATACTTGGCAATGGAGATGTGCACGGTGCCGTACAGGAAAGAAAATCCCAGTACCCCCGCCAGCAGCATGGAGGCAAAACGCCGGGGATGACGCAGCCCCCGGCGCAGCAGCAGGGCGAACAGCCCCACCCCCAGCGCGCTGACCACAAACAGCCCCCAGAAGCGGTACTGGTTATTCACCACACCCAGCACAAAGTTTCCGTCCTCGTCGGTATTGGGGACCAGGGCAAAAGCCACAGCGGACAGTGTGATAAGGGCGGTCTGCCCCAGTGCCCGGGGGACTTCGGTCTCCCGCACCGGCCGGGTGCGCAGGGCGATGACGCTGGCCGCGCACAGAACCAGGATGGGCATATAGAACCAGCGGGCATAGTAGCTGGAATTGAGGGCGTAAAAGGCGCTGTTGAGCACCGGCACAAAGGCGCACACCACACAGACTTTCAGGATGCGGGCAAAGGGATGCCGCCGCCACACCCGGCAGAAGGCCAGCCCCGCCGCAATGCCCACCACCGGCAGATACACCGAAAGGCTGGTCCATTTGGTGATGCCCTCGTTGAACATGTCGGTGAGATAGGGAGCGTCCGGCATGATAAAAGCGCTGTACAGGATGGCCAGATACTGCTGGGCCTTGCCGTACACCAGATAGCCGTACCCGTCGAAGGGGTCGATGGTGCGGGGATTCTGCAAAAGGGACAGCCCCGCCGGGATGAGCAGAACGCATCCCGCCGCACAGCCCAGAATCGTTTCAAAGGCCAGGCGGCCGAACAGCCGCAGAGTCAGCCGGTAGCGCTTGGACACACACATGCAGACAAAGTAGACGATGAGAAACACCGCCTGCCCCGCAAAGAAAAAGTAGTTGTTCAGCAGGTTCAGCGCCGCCCAGAATGGAAACCGGCCGTATTTGCGGTCCAGCACCGCGTCATCCAGGGCTGCCAGCATGTAAGGGAAAAGGGCCGGGGCATCCAGGAAGAAATAGAAGAAAATATTATAGATGTTGAAGCCGCAGAAGGCGTACAGCACACCGCCCACAATGCTCCATTCCTCGCTGCGCACCCAGCGGCGCATCCAGAGATACGCGCCGCTGCCCGCCACCGCAAATTTCAGGCAGAGCATGGGCACCATGGTAAAAGGCATCCACCGGGCGGGAATAAGGATGGTCAGCCAGAAAAAGGGCGAACCCAGGCAATAATAGGAATAGGCATTGACAAACCCGCTGCCCAGGTCGGTGGCCCAGCTGAAGGAGCCTCCCTGTTTGATGAAATCGTTGGCATAGGCGTAGAACGGGATCATCTGGTCGTTGAAATCGCCCGCATAGTGAAAGAATCCGCCGGTGAACCCGTCAATGACACAGTGCGGCGCAAACAGCACAGCCGCCAGCGCCAGGCAAAGCCCGAACACCTGCCAGTAGCAGGTGCGGCGCGCACGCAAAGGCAGCAATGGCATGGTAAGACCCTCCTTCCGGGTGGAAAAAACCGTTTTCCAATGCCGGGGAATGTGGTATACTGAATCTATTGTATATAGGAAAGGACCATGGTGAGATGCAGACGTTTCCCTTCAACGCCCTGCTGGGGCGGATGAAATACATCACACGGTGGGCGCTGATGCGCAACGGCAGGCCGGAAAGCCTGAGCGAGCATACCGCCGACACCGCCCTGATCGCCCACACCCTGTGCCTGATCGCCCAGAACTGCACCGGCACGGGGGCGGGCATCCGCCCGGACACGGTGGCCACGGCGGCGCTGTACCACGACGCCCCGGAGATTCTGACCGGGGACATGCCCACGCCGGTGAAATACAAGAACGACGCTTTGCGCACCGCCTACAAGGCGGTAGAGGCGGAGAGCGCCCGGGCCATGGCCGGGCTGCTGCCCCCGGAATTGCAGACCACCGGGGTGCTGTACCTGACTGGGACGGTACTCACCGACGCCGAACGCAAGCTGCTGAAGGCGGCGGACCGGCTTTCGGCCCTGATCAAGTGCCTGGAAGAAAGCCAGGCGGGCAACCGGGAATTCGAGGCAGCCATGGCCCAGCAGCGCCAGGCGCTGGAAGAGATGCACTGCCCGGAGGCCGATTATTTTCTGGAACACATGCTCCCCTGCTACACCCAGAATCTGGACGAGCTGACCCGGGGACGGTTCTGAGCCTTATTCCTGGCAGCGGTAGACCGCGTCGATGAGTTTGTCCACATCCTCAAAATGGGAGAGGGTGGCGCAGGCGCGGCGCAGAGCCGCCGCCCCCCGCAGGCCTTTCATATAATGCATGGCCTGGCTGCGGGCCTGGGGCATGGCTGCCCACTCCCCTTTTTCCTCGCACATTTCATAGATCTGGTTGCGCAGGGCGTTCATCCGCTGGTTAAGGGTGGGTTCCGCAGGCAGAGGCTGACCCTGCATGGCGGCCCGCACCCGCTCAAACAGCCAGGGGTCGCCCAGAGCGCCCCGGCCGATCATCACACCGTCACAGCCGGTGCGTTCCATCATTTCCACGGCCCCTTCGGCGGTGGTGATATCGCCGTTGGCCAGCACCGGGATGGACACCGCCCGCTTCATTTCGGCGATGGCTTCCACATTCACCGGCGGGATGTACATCTGTTCCCGGGTGCGGCCATGGACCACCAGCAGGTCGGCGCCGTTCTCCTCACAGGCGGCAGCCACCTGGGGACCGGTGAGGTGTTCCTCGTCCCAGCCGATGCGCATCTTGACGGTGAGGGGGGTATCGGGGCCCAGCGCCTGCCGGGCCGCTTTGACCATGGCCCCGCACAGGGCCGGGTCCAGCATCAGTTTGCTGCCCGCGCCGCTGCCGGTGATCTTGGGGGCCGGGCAGCCCATATTGATGTCCAGAATGTCAAATTGAATGCCCTTTTCCCGCACGATGGCAATGGCCTGGGCCAGGATTTCCGGCTCGTTGCCGAACAGCTGGACGGCGTACAATCCGCCGGGGGCATCGTCCCGCAGAAGCTGCAGGCTTTTCTGGTCGCCGAAGGTGATGGCCTTGGCACTGGCCTTCTCGCTGACGCTCCAGGCCGCGCCGTGGCGCATCATCAGATGACGGCAGGCGGCGTCGGATAAACCGGCCATGGGGGCAAACACCGCCCCCGCCGGGGTGTTCAGGTTTCGTAACTGCATGGAGACCTCTTTCTCGAAAGATACAATGGGGCGCTTTGCGCCCGGTCAAATCATTGTACCACACTCCCCACAAGTTCGCAATTTGTGCTATACTGGTTCCGGCTGTTTAGCCGAACTTTTACAACGGAGGACAAAATGAAACTGCTGGTATTGGATGGCAACAGCCTTTTGAACCGCGCATTTTTCGGCATTCGTGTACTGACCACCAAGGACGGACGGTACACCAACGCCATTTTCGGGTTCCAGAATATTCTTCTGAACCTGCTTTCCGCCCACAGCCCCGACGCCGTGGCCATTGCCTGGGACGAGCGGGCCCCCACCTTCCGCCACAATGCCTACGACGGCTACAAGGCCACCCGCCACGGCATGCCCCAGGAACTGGCCGAGCAGATGCCGGTGATGAAGCAGCTGCTCACCGATCTGGGTTTTGCCCAGGTGAGCCTGGCCGGGTGGGAAGCCGACGACATTCTGGGTACTCTCTCCGCCGCCTGCAAGGCCGCCGGGGGAAAGACTTTGCTGGCCACCGGCGACCGGGACAGCCTGCAGCTGGTGGACGACAGTACCACCGTACTGCTGGCCACCAACAAGGAGACACTGGTCATGGACCCCGCCGCCATCCGGGAAAAGTATGGCGTGGAGCCCATCCAGCTCATTGAAGTGAAGAGCCTGATGGGGGATTCCTCGCACAACATCCCCGGCGTGCCGGGCATCGGCGAAAAGACCGCCCTGGCTCTGGTGCAGAAGTTCGGCAGCCTGGAAGGGGTGTACGAACATCTGGACGACAAGGCCATCAAACCCAAACAGCGGGAGAAGCTGGCGGCTTCCCGGGAGATGGCGGACCTTTCCCACATGCTGGGCACCATCCGCCGGGACGCCCCCATCGACACCGACCCCGAGCATTACCGCCGCGCCAAGGGCGACCCCGCCGCCGCGGCCAAGCTGCTGGCGGAACTGGAGATGCACAAGCTGGCCGCCCGCTGGGGTCTGAACGAAAGCGAGCCCGCCGGGCAGGTCCAGACCGACCTGCCCGGGGTCAGCCCATCTCCCCTGCCTCTGGTACCGGAGGGCCGGTATTATCTGGCCCGCACCGCCGGCAAGGAGGGCGGCGTCTGGTACGCCGTGCAGGGCAGCGAGGTGTTCGCTCTGGACGAGAGCCGCCTGCCCGGTCTGCTGGACGGCGGCGCCGAACTGTTTGTGTTCGACGCCAAGCCCCTGTACCGCCTGGCCCTGGAGCACGGCGGCGTGGGCGCGGCCATCCGGTTTGACGGCAAGCTGGCGGCGTACCTGCTGAATCCTTCCGCCAGCGACTACCAGGTGGCTCCCCTGGCGGCGGAATACGGGGTCAGCCCCGCTTTCCTCTGTGAGGAATACCCCGACGCCGGGGTGCTGGCCGCCGTCTGCGACACCCTGGCCCAGCATCTGGACGAACAAGGCCAGCACAAACTGCTGGCCGAGATGGAACTGCCCCTGGCCCGGGTGCTGGCGGACATGGAGCGCATCGGCTTTGCGGTGGACGCTGAGGGCATCCGCGCTTTCGGTGACAGCCTGCGGGCGGAACTGGACGAGATCCTCAAGCGCATCTACACCACCGTGGGGTATGAGTTCAACCTGAACAGCCCCAAGCAGCTGGCCGAAGTCCTGTTTGACAAGCTGGGCCTGCCGCCCCGCAAAAAGACCAAAAGCGGCTATTCCACCGACGCCGAGACCCTGGAAAGCCTGCGTCCTTACAGCGAAGTGGTGGATGACATCCTGAAATACCGCACCTACGCGAAACTGCTTTCCACCTATGTGGAGGGCCTGCTGAAAGCCCAGGGGGCGGACGGGCGCATCCATTCCACCTTCATCCAGACCGAAGCCCGCACCGGGCGCATCAGTTCCACCGAGCCCAACCTGCAGAATATTCCCATCCGCACCGAGCTGGGCAGCCGTCTGCGGGGCTACTTTGTGGCCGGGGAAGGCTGTACCCTGGTGGACGCCGACTATTCCCAGATCGAGCTGCGGATTCTCGCCCACATCACCGGCGACGAAGCCATGTGCCATGCCTTTGCTTCCGGGGCGGACATCCACCGCTCCACCGCGGCCAAGATCTACCACATTCCCGAAGAAGAGGTCACCCACGAACTGCGCAGCGCCGCCAAGGCCATCAATTTCGGCATCATGTACGGCAAGGGTGCTTTCTCCCTGGGCAAGGATCTGAACATTCCGGTGAAGGAGGCCGACCGGTTCCTGCAGACCTATCTGAACACTTTCCCCAGCGTGGACGGATATATGAAAGACTGTATTGAACACGCCAAGGAAAAAGGCTATGTGGAGACCCTCTTCGGCCGCCGCCGTCCCCTGCCCGAACTGGCCAGTTCCAACTTCCAGGTACGCAGTTCCGGGGAGCGGATGGCCCGCAACACCCCCATCCAGGGCACCGCGGCGGACATCATCAAGCTGGCCATGGTCCATGTGTGGCAGCGCCTGCGCAGCGAGGGCCTGCGCGCCCGTCTGCTGCTGCAGGTACACGACGAACTGATCGTGGAAGCGCCTTTGGAGGAAGTGGATCAGGTCAAGGCCCTTCTCAAAGAGGAAATGGAGCAGGTGGTGCAGTACCGTGTGCCCCTGACCGCCGATGTGGGCACCGGCAAGACCTGGCTGGAAGCACACTGACAGAAAAAAAGAGGACTGGGATTTTTATGTATATACTTGGTTTTGAATCCAGCTGTGACGAGACCGCCGCAGCTGTGGTGAAAGACGGACGGGAAGTCTGTTCCAACGTCATTGCCACCAGCGTGGCGGAACAGGCGCTGTACGGCGGCGTGGTGCCGGAGATCGCCAGCCGCCGCCATGCCGAAAACATCAGCGCCGTGGCCCAGAAGGCCCTGGCTGACGCCAACCTGACCATGGCGGACATCGACGCTGTGGCTGTGACCTTTGCGCCGGGGCTCATCGGCGCGGTGCTGGTGGGCGTCAACTTTGCCAAGGGTCTGGCCTTTTCCGCCGGCAAGCCCCTGGTGCCGGTGCATCATCTGCGGGGGCACATTGCGGCCAACTACCTGACCCACCCGGAACTGAAGCCGCCTTTCCTGTGCCTGGTGGCCAGCGGCGGCCACAGCCACATCGTGCTGGTGCAGGATTGGTGCCGGTACCAGATCCTGGGCCGCACGGTGGACGACGCCGCAGGCGAAGCCTTCGACAAGGTGGCCCGCACCCTGGGGCTCCCCTACCCCGGTGGCCCCAGCGTATCCCAGGCGGCCCGCACCGGTGACCCCCACGCCTACCGCCTGCCGGTCCCCCATGTGCAGGGCAAATACAACGTGAGCTTTTCCGGCCTGAAGACCGCCGTCATCAACGAGGTGCACAACGCCGAACAGCGGGGCGAGACCATCAATGTGCCGGACATGGCCGCCAGTTTCCAGGAGCGCATCGCCCAGATCCTGGCTAAAAAGCTGCTGGCCGCGGCGGCGGACACCGGCGCCAAAACCGTCTGCCTGGCGGGCGGTGTGGCAGCCAACGGGCGGCTGCGCCAGCTGGTGAACGACGGAGTGCAGAAGCTGGGGGCCAAGGTTTATCTGCCTGAGCTGAAATACTGCGGCGACAACGCGGCCATGATCGCGGCCCAGGGCTACTATGAATGCCTGGACGGCAACCTGGCCGACTGGACGCTGAACGGCCTGCCCACGCTGGAGATCGACTACCGCTGACAGGGCTTGCGTTATTGCGCCATCTATTGTAAAATATGGGAATTGTAACATTCGATTTGGGGTGTCATTATGTCTGACGAAAAGTTTTCCAATTTTCTGACCGAGATCGTGGATGCGGACCTGGCCGAAGGCAAGGTGCAGGAGATCCACACCCGGTTTCCGCCGGAGCCCAACGGCTACCTGCACATCGGTTCCGCCAAGGCCATCTACATCAACTATATGATGGCCAAGACCTACGGCGGCAAGTTCAACCTGCGCTACGACGATACCAACCCCGCCCGTGAGGACGACGAGTACGTGCAGAGCATTCTGCGGGACCTGGAATGGCTGGGTGCCCACCCGAACGGCGGCATCTTCTACGGCAGCGACTACTTTGAAAAGTGCTACGAGTACGCTGAGAAGCTCATCCAGGAAGGCAAGGCCTACGTGGATGACCTGACCCGGGAAGAGATGCAGGAATACCGCGGCAACGACGCCGGCAAGCCCAGCCGGCCTTCTCCCTACCGTGACCGCACACCGGAAGAGAACCTGGACCTGTTCCGCCGCATGCGTGCCGGTGAGTTTGCCGACGGCGAAAAGACCCTGCGCGCCAAGATCGACCTGGCCAGCCCCAACATGAACATGCGCGACCCGGCCATCTACCGCATCAAGCATGTGCACCATCACCGGCAGGGGGACAAGTGGTGCATCTATCCCCTGTACGACTTCGCCCATCCCATCCAGGACGCCATCGAGGGCATCACCCACTCCCTGTGCAGCCTGGAATTTGAGAATCACCGTCCTCTGTACGACTGGGTCATCCAGAACGTCTTCGGCGGCGAGTTCCCCAAACAGCGTGAGTTTGCCCGCCTGAACGTGACCAACACCGTCATGAGCAAGCGGTATCTGCGCGAACTGGTGGAAAAGAACATCGTGGACGGCTGGGACGACCCCCGCATGCCCACCCTGAGCGGTCTGCGCCGCCGTGGCTACACCCCCACCAGCATCTTTGAGTTCGTGCGGGGCGCGGGCATTTCCAAGGCGGACAGCCTGGTGGACATGCGCCAGCTGGAAGCCGTTCTGCGCGCCGAGCTGGAACTGAGCGCCGCCCGCCGCGTGGCTGTGCTGGACCCCGTCAAGCTCATCATCGACAACTATCCCGCCGACGGCTGCGAATACTTCGATCTGCCCAACAACCCCAACCGGGACGCCAACGATACCACCACCCGTCCGGTGGCCTTCACCAAGGAAGTGTGGATCGACCGCAGCGACTTCTTCGAAGTGCCGCCGCCGAAGTTCAAGCGCCTGACCCTGGGCAGCGAAGTCCGCCTGATGGGCGCGTATCTGGTGCGCTGCACCGGCGTGGACAAAGACGAAGCCGGCAACGTGGTGGCCATCCATGCCGAAGCCGACCTGGAGACCCGCAACGGCACCCCCGCCGACGGCCGCAAGGTGCGCGGTACTATCCACTGGGTCAGCTGTGCCCATTGCGTGGACGCTGAGGTGCGCCTGTACGACAAGCTGTTCACCGAAGCCAACATGAACGGCATTCCCGATGACGCCGATTTCAAGGATTACCTGAACCCCGAAAGCGTCACCGTGATGCCCAATGCCAAGCTGGAAAAGAGCCTGGAGAACGCCCAGCCCGGCGATCGCTTCCAGTTCGTGCGCATGGGTTACTTCACCCCCGACAGCCACGATCCCCACGTATACAACCGCATCGTGACCCTGAAAGACAGCTTCAAGCTGGGCTGATCTTTCCTGCATAATCGCATCTGAAATCCCCGCTGCTTTTTGGCAGCGGGGATTTTTTGGTATTTGTGCGAAAAGACTTTTCCACATTCTTGTGCGCCTTGCCATGGCGTTTGTAAAAAGCCGGTCAATTTTTGCGCAGAGGATTCCGGCGCAAAGATTTGTTCGGATAATCGGCATAAATCGTCCTAATCCACGATTTATGGCAGCCGGTTTACTTTACAAACCGGCCGATTTTGTGTGCTGATTTTTTACCCTGATTTTGCGGCGGCATGGTTTCGGCGCGGCGGGCGGGGCGGGTATAATATGCCTTGGCAGGCGGCCCCAAGGCCTCTGCCCTGCCGGGCAAAGCCCCGCGGAACATCTTTACGATGAGAGAATGAGGAGAGTAGAACCTATGCAGAACCTGACCAAACGCGCCCTGGCGCTGCTGGGCGCGGCTGCCATGACCGCCAGCCTGGCCGCCTGCGGCACGCCGGCATCCACCGCCGACACCACCACCGTCGACACCGCTTCCACCTCTGCGGCTGCCGCCGCCACCCCGGAAGCTGCCGTCAACACCCCCAAGTACATCTTCCTGTTCATCGGCGACGGTATGAGCTATCCCCAGATCCAGAGCACCAACTACTACCTCACCGCCCTGGCCAACGGCACCAGCATGGGCGGCGACGGAGCCGTGCTCCAGCACGAAGACGCCCTGACCTTCCTGGATTTCCCGGTAGCCGGCAGCGCCCAGACTTATGACAGCACCTCCTTCTGCCCGGACTCCGCTTCCACCGCCACTTCCCTGTCCACCGGCCACAAGACCTACTCCGGCACCATCAACATGGACGAGACCGGCACCGTGGCCTATGAGACCATCAGCGAAAAACTGAAGGACCAGAAGGATTACAAGATCGGCGTGGTGTCCAGCGTCAACCTGAACCATGCCACCCCCGCCGCCTTCTACTGCCACCAGGTCAGCCGTTCCAACTACTACGACATCGGCCTGGAGATGATCGACAGCAACTTTGATTACTTCGCCGGCGGCGCCCTGCTGCAGCCCACCGGCAAGGATGAAGACCAGACCGACCTGTACACCCTGGCTGCCGACGCCGGTTACACCGTGGCCAAGACCCAGGCCGAGGCTGAAGCCGTGACCGCCGACACCGGCAAGGTCATTCTGGTGGACGAACACCTGGCCGACAGCGACTCCATGCCCTATGAGCTGGACCGCACCGACGACATGTGGAGCCTGGCCGACTACGTGGAAAAGGGCATTGAGGTCCTGGACAACGACAACGGCTTCTTCATGATGGTGGAAGGCGGCAAGATCGACTGGGCCTGCCACGCCAACGATGCCGGTTCCACCATGCACGACACCCAGGCACTGTCCGATGCCGTGGACAAGGCTGTGGAGTTCTACAACGAGCATCCCGACGAGACCCTGATCCTGGTCACCGGTGACCACGAGACCGGCGGCATGACCATCGGCTATGCGGGCACCAACTACGACACCTTCCTGCAGAACCTGGCCAACCAGAAGATCAGCTACGCCAAGTTCGACAGCGACTATGTGGTTTCCTACAAAGAAAACAACACCAGCTTTGAAGACGTTCTGGTGGACGTGCAGAACCTGTTCGGCCTGACCACCGAAGCCGCTGCCGGCCAGGCCGGCGAGGACGGCGTGACCACCGACAGCGCCGACAGCCATCCCACCGGTGTGACCAGCGGTTCCCTGGTCATGACCGACTACGAACTGCAGAAGCTGCGGGATGCTTACGACCTGACCATGACCAAAACCGACGACACCGAACTGAGCCAGGAAGAGTATGTGCTCTACGGTTCCTATGAACCACTGAGCGTGACCATCACCCACATCCTGAACAACAAATCCGGCATCAGCTTCACCAGCTACAGCCACACCGGCCTGCCGGTTGCCGTCTTCGCCATGGGTGCCGGTCAGGAACTGTTTGAAGGCTACTACGACAACACCCAGGTCTACTTCAACCTGGCTGAGCTCACCGGCGTGGAATAAACCCCCGCCTGAACGAACCATTCCCGGAGTGTTTTCCTTCTGATAAACAGTGTATCCCCGCAGTGTATGGGCGCTGCGGGGACGCGCTGTGTTTTGGGTCTATCCCCTGCCGCCACTGATTCTTGGTTTAGGAGAAATCTTGTATGCTTCAAAAAATCTGCCGTGCCTTTATCCGTTTTCTGCGCCGCATCTGGGGCGATCAGCCGGTGGGCTGGTCCACCCTGCTCCCCGGCCTGCTGCTCACCGCCATTCTGCTGGCCCTGCCCACCGGGTACGAGGGTGCCGTCATCTACCAGGGCACCCAGAAAGTCCGGGCCACCGTGCTGGAAACCAACGAAAGTGCCATCATCTCGGCGGGGCTGATCCAGACCGGCGAACAGACCTGCACCCTGCGCATTGAGGAGGGTTCCTTCAAGGGTCAGATCACCCAGGGCACCAACCTGCTTTCGGGCAGCCTTTCTCAGGACAAGATCTTCGCCCCCGGGGACAGCGCCTTTGTGGTGGTGAGCTACCAGGGCGACACCATCACCTCGGTGACCATGATCGACCACTACCGCATCACCTGGGAAGGGGTGCTGGCCGCCTTCTTTGCCTTGCTGCTCATCCTGTTTGCGGGGCCGGGCGGCGTGCGGGCCATGCTCTCCTTTGTCATCACGGTGCTGTCCATCTGGAAGGTGATGATCCCCACCTGTCTCAAGGGCGGCAACCCCATTCTGGTGGCGCTGCTCATCGTGGCGCTGCTCACGGTGGTCATCATCGTATTTGTGTACGGGTATGACCGCCGCAGCCTGGTGGCGGTGCTGGGCAGCATGTTGGGCACCGTGACCGCCTGCGGGCTGGGGATGCTCTTCACCAATCTGCTGAAGATCCACGGCGCGGTGATGAGTGACAGCGAGACCCTGCTCTACGCCGGATACCAGAACCTGGACCTGACCCATATTTTCATGGCCAGCATCTTTATCGGTGCAGCGGGGGCCATGATGGACCTGGCAGTAGATATCACCAGCGGCGTGAGCGAAGTCATCCGCAAAAAGCCGGGCATCCGCTCCTGGGAAGCCGTGGGCAGCGGCATGCGCATCGGGCAGGCGGCCATGGGCACCATGACCACCACCCTGCTGCTGGCGTATTCCGGCGGGTGCATGGCACAGCTGATGGTGTTCATGGCCCAGGGCACCCCCATTCTGAATATTCTGAACTACAAGTATGTGGCCAGCGAGATCTTGCAGACGCTGGTGGGCAGCTTTGCCCTGGTAACGGTGGCCCCCTTCACCGCTGTGACGGCGGGGCTGCTGCTGACCAGGCATCCCTCCCCTGCCGCTTCCGATACCACAGAAATGCAGGAAGCCTGACAAACCGAAAAAGGAAGGTCCCCGCCTATTGACGGGGGCCTTCCTTTTTTATGGGAGTTCTATGTTTTCTCTGTTCTCTTGTTCCCTTTCCGGGGGTTTTGGTCTCAGCGCTTTTTGAAATGCAGTGCATAGCAAGAGCCAAAGCCCCTTGCGGGGCCTTGGCTTCGGTTCTTCAGCTTGTCTCGCGCCCGATTGCGGTGCGGGTGCAGTTTACAGCGGGGCGCAGCGAGCGCCCGGCCATTGGTGGGGCGTACCTTCAGCCGAATATAGCCCCGCCCGCCAAGAGGGTAAAAGATGCTGTACGCTTCGATTACTTCACCCATGTGGTCCTCCCAAATTTGAGCACGAAAAAAGCACCCCAAAAATAGGGTGCAAATGGTGTTTGAAAAGTGTTTACAACGGCTTTGCGTCTTTCATCAATCGCTCGATAAAAGCATCATGTTCCGCTTCCAGCTCCTCGAAAGGCCGGGGTGGCGGCTTGCTGGGGTCAAAGGCGATTCTTTCATCCTCCTCGGTCCAGTTGCCGGAGGCTTTCAGCAGTTCCATGGCAATGGTGGCATCACTGCGGGCTGGGTCAGGAATCCAGTCGAAATACGACGGCTCGGGGTCATCCTCGGTATAAGGCCATGCGGCGGCAAGGTCCGCTCGCCACTCTGCCAGTTCCTCCGCCGTCGGCGGATTATCCTGAAAATACGAGCCCATACTTTGCACCATCCCTTCGCAGTTCCTCGGCAAACGCGATCCGCTGGGCCAATGCCTCTTCCAGATCGCCGGTAGTCTCCTTGTACAGTGGATACTTTTTCTCAAGGGATTCAAGCCACTCTTTTGCGCGCCCACTGTTATACCCGTACACCTTCTCGCAGGTGTACAGGGCACCGGCATGTCCCACGGCCCCTACGCCCTTCATGTTGGGACGCCGGATAAGCCGCCGGACATCTTCTGGACTCAGTATATCATTGCTGGCATGGTTATGTCAAACTGGGCGATGGAGACCCCGCCGTGGCCCATATCATGAACAAATGCGAAGCGCTGGAGATCCGCTCCGGCAGTATCTGAAAGGAGATCTATCATGGGCGATAATTCCCCGGCGGTTGAAACCTTGTCCGCCGACTCTCTCCCCTCCACCCCTGTGCAGGACTTTTGGAAAAACTTGGCGGCGCTGCTGAAGGTAAAGACTATTGTCACCTTGGTGGTGATCGGCGTTTTTGCCGCCCTGGCTCTTTCCGGCCAGCTGCAGCCTGACACGGTAATGACCATTGTGTCCATGGTGGTGGCCTTCTACTTTGGCACCCAGACCAAAAAGGAATAACGTGTCCACATTGGACACGGAATAAAGCAGCCCCCAACTTTCCGGCATTCCCGGATGGTTGGGGGCTGCTTTTTTTACGACCTTTTTACGACCTTACGACCCGGATACGACCATTTATTGAAACGTATTTCAAAGTATTTAAAACAAAGAAAAACCGCACTGTTAAGGGATTTTCCCATAACTGTGCGGTTTTTCTTTTGGCGGAGTAAGAGGGATTTGAACCCTCGCGGCCCGTTAAGACCCTACGCCCTTAGCAGGGGCGCCTCTTCGACCTCTTGAGTATTACTCCAAGTCAAAGTGATCTGATTATTCACTTTTTAAAAAATGGCGGAGAGGATGGGATTCGAACCCATGGTCCGCTCGCGCGAATCGCTGGTTTTCAAGACCAGTTCCATAAACCACTCGGACACCTCTCCATAGTGGCTCCACCACAATGCGAGATATATATTACCATACACTTTGCCGCCTGTCAAGAGATTTTTTTCTTTTCCTTTGTCCATGCTTGCATTGCATCCGTCAAGCCGATATACTAAAGAACAGGAAACCAAAGGAGGACGCTGTCCATGCGTTTGTTTGATGTTCTGGGCCCGGTGATGACAGGGCCCTCCAGCAGCCACACCGCCGGTGCGGTGCGCATCGGCCTGACGGCCCGCAAACTGCTGGGGGAACAACCTGCTCAGGCAGAAATTCTGCTCCACGGCAGCTTTGCGGCCACCGGCCGGGGCCACGGCACCGACAAGGCATTGGTGGCGGGTTTGCTGGGCATGCAGCCCGACGATGAAAACATCCCCCGCAGCTTTGTCCTGGCCCGGCAGGCCGGCATGCTGTTCACGGTGGGGACCATCAACCTGCGGGGGGCCCATCCCAACACTGCCCTGCTGCGCCTGCGCGGGCAGGATGGTCATGTGCTGGAAGTGATGGGAGCTTCCATCGGCGGCGGCCGCATCAACATCTGCCAGATCGACGGCATCACCACCAACTTCGGTGCCGACCACGACACCCTTATCGTGCACAACCTGGACACTCCGGGGCATGTATCTGCCGTGACCACCTGCCTGAGCGAACACCACATCAACATTGCCACCATGCAACTGTACCGTTCTGCCGCCGGGGGCTATGCCGTGATGGTGCTGGAATGTGACCAGCCCATCCCCGCCGACATTGTGGAACAGCTGCGAAAGATGCCGGGCATCGTCAAGGTGACCAGCCTGAACCTGTAAAATACCGTAACTATATATAAGGAGATAAAGATGGCTTACACATCGGTGCGGGAACTTCTGAACGCCTGCAAGAGCGAAGGCGCCCGCCTGGACGAAGTGATCCTGCGCAGCGACCTGGGAGAAAGCGGTCTGACCGAGGAGGAGTCCCGGGCTCGGATGCACCACCTGTGGCAGGTGATGGTCGCAACCAGCGAGAACTACCGGGGCGAAGACCGCTCGGCCAGCGGATTTGCCGGGGGCGACGCCGCCAAAGTGGAAAAGGCAGCGGCCGCCGGGCTGTTGTACAGCGGCGGTTACTATGCCCGGGTCATTGCCGAAGCGCTGAAAACCGCCGAGTGCAACGCCTGCATGAAGCGGATCGTAGCGGCCCCCACAGCGGGCAGCTGCGGGGTTCTGCCCGCCGTGCTCCTGCCTTTGTGGCGTGACGGCCTCTATGACGAAGAAGCCATCTGCCGGGCACTGTATGTAGCAGCCGGATTTGGTCAGGTAGTGGCCGCCCGGGCCACCCTGGCGGGCGCCGAGGGCGGCTGTCAGGCCGCGGTAGGTGCCGCTTCCGCCATGGCAGCGGCCGCCCTGGTCTATTTGAAGGGAGGCACCGCCGAAGCCTGTGCCGAAGCCTTCGCCATGGCCCTGACCAATCTGGAAGGGCTGGTCTGCGACCCCGTGGCCGGGCTGGTGGAGCTGCCCTGCATCAAGCGCAACGTGATCGGCGCAGTGAACGCCGTTTCTGCCGCCGATATGGCCCTGGCCGGTGTGGTGGGGCATATCCCGGCGGACGAAGTCATTGACGCCATGGCCGAAGTGGGCGCCGCCATGAGCCGCGACCTGCGGGAAACAGGCATCGGCGGCCTGGCGGGCACCCCCACCGGGCAGGCCATCCGGGATATTGTGACCATGGCAGGCGGCGAAGAATAACCGCCCACGCCTAAACGGAAAGGAAGTCAATCCTATGGACAAGCAAGTCCCCAACCGCACGCACATCATTCTGCGCCGCCTGCTCACCGCAGCCGTGGTGCTGCTCTGTCTGGTTGCCGTACGCCGCCTGCTGGGCACAAGACAGATGATGTATCTTTCGGCGGTGGACATCCACCACATCGAAGTGACCACGACCCCGCCGGGCACCACCATGACCGCCAGCGGCGACGATGCCGCCGAAGCGGTGAAGATCCTGAGCAAGACCGTGTGCTACCATCCTCAGCAGGAGGAACTGGCAGGCCAGATGGTGGCGCTGACCATCCACAAGCACGACGGCACCACCATGACCGTGACCGCCTGCGGCGACCACTTCACCATCGACGGCAAGGGGTACAAGACCCGCCTGTCCGACGGAGAAAAGCTGGCCCAGTGGGCCCAGGCCCTGGCAGAAAAGCAGGCTCAGTCGTAATCGTACTCCGGGCTTTCGGCGGCACGGCTGTCCAGATACCGGGCCAAACGCTCCATATCCGTGAAGCTGACCCGGCCGGTATCGGCCAGCGCCCCCAGCATAGCCCGCAGGTCCCCGCCGTACAGCCGCTGCAGATGAGCGGCACTGACCGCGCCGCAATAGGTGATGCGCCGCACCAGCGGGGTGTAGATATTCTTGTTGCCCTGTTTTTCCGGGCGGACAAAGCCCTTGTTCTCCAGCCGGAGAAGGAAATTCAGCAGGGTGGAATCCGCCCACCGGCAGTCAGCGGGCAAGCGGGCCGCGATCTCCCGCCGGGCGGCGGGACGGCCGCAATCCCATAAGGCGGTCATGACCTGTTCTTCACTGTGGGATAAAGTTTCCATAAGGCAGCCTCTCTTTTACATTTGTGGTTGTTATTCTGTATTTTATTTTACATTTGTGGAAGATATTTTGGCAAGACGAAAATGTGCACAAAGTCAGCAGCACATTTTCGTCTATTATTTTGTCTGTTCTTTTACAAACGTAAAAGTTATTGTGTTTATTTCGCGGACATTTGTCTGCATTGCCCCCTGTCCCGGCGATTTCCGGGGGTGTTTTCGGTGTTTTGCCAGTGCATTTTTGCTTGCAGGCAGAAATTTCAGCGGCGTATAATACATGCATCGGGCCGCTAAAGCCCGCAAGCGAATGATGATAACAGGAGGGGTTACCCATGGCGAGAGTGTATAATTTCAGTGCAGGGCCTTCGATGCTGCCCGAGAGCGTGCTGCGCACAGCGCAGGCAGAGCTGCTGGATTATCACGGGTCCGGTCAGAGCGTGATGGAGATGAGCCACCGCAGCAAGTGGTTCGATGAGATCATCCAGAACACCGAAGCCGCCATGCGCCGGGTGCTGAACGTGCCTGACAATTATAAGATCGGCTTTTTCCAGGGCGGCGCCACCCAGCAGTTCGCCATGGTGCCGCTGAACTTCATGACCACCGGCACCGCCGATTACCTGGTCACCGGCAACTTCAGCAAAAAGGCCGCCGAGGAAGCCGCCAAGTTCGGCACCGCCCGCATTGCGGCATCCAGCAAGGACAAGAACTTCACCTACATTCCCGACGTGAAGGCCATTGAATATGACCCCAACGCCAGCTACATCCACATCTGCCAGAACAACACCATCTTCGGCACCACCTTCGTGGATGTGCCCCAGGTGGAGGGCATTCCCCTGGTGGCGGATATGAGCTCCATGATCTTCTCCCAGCCCACCGATGTGAGCAAGTATGGCTGCATCTACTTCGGCGTACAGAAGAACGTGGCCCCCGCCGGCATGGCTGTGGCCATCATCCGGGAAGACCTGCTGGGCCACAGCGCCAAGGGCATCGACGCCGACAAGATCCCCACCATGATGAACTACACCACCCTGCTGAAGGCGGACAGCATGTACAACACCCCGCCTTGCTGGTGCATCTACATGACCGGCCTGGTCATGGATTACCTGGAGAAAGAGATCGGCGGCCTGGCCGAGATGCAGAAGATCAACGAAGCCAAGGCCCAGGTGCTGTACGACTATCTGGACAGCCAGGACTTTTTCCACAATCCGGTGGAAAAGCCCTACCGCAGCCGGATGAACGTGACCTTCACCTCCCCCACCCCGGAACTGGACAAAGCCTTCTGCGCCCAGGCCGCCGAAGCGGGCCTGCTGAACCTGAAGGGTCACCGCCTGGTGGGCGGCATGCGGGCTTCCATCTACAACGCCATGCCGCCCCAGGGCGTGCAGGCGCTGGTGGAATTCATGGAGAAGTTCCGCAAGGAAAACGTCTGAACCGGCACAATGCAATGAACAGGAGGCCGAACGCCGATGTATACCATTAAGACCATGAACGCCATCTCCCCCGTGGGCCTGGCCAAGCTGCCCGCCGGGGTGTTTGAGATCGACAACGACGCCGCCGCGCCCCAGGGCATTCTGGTGCGCAGCGCCGACATGCACGAAGCTCCCCTGCCCGAAAGCCTGCTGGCCATTGCCCGGGCGGGCGCCGGCACCAACAACATCCCCATCGACCGCTGCACCGAGGCGGGCATCGTGGTGTTCAACACCCCCGGCGCCAACGCCAACGCGGTGGCAGAACTGGTGGTGGGCGCCCTGGTTGCAGGCAGCCGCAACATGCCCGACGCCATCCAGTGGGCCAAGGGGCTGAAGGGCAGCCCCACCCTGGCCAAGGATGTGGAAAAGGGTAAGAAGCAGTTTGTGGGCCCCGAACTGCGGGGCAAGACCCTGGGCGTTATCGGTCTGGGTGCCATCGGCGCCCGGGTGGCCAACGCCGCCGTGGCCCTGGGCATGGAAGTGCTGGGCTATGACCCCTACATCAGCATCGACGCAGCCTGGAGCCTGTCCCGCAGCGTACAGCACTGTGTGGCTCTCAGCGACATGCTCCCCCGCTGCGACTATCTCACCATCCATGTTCCCTACATGCCCTCCACCAAGCACACCATCAACACCCAGACCCTGGCCATGTGCAAGGACGGTGTGCGGGTGCTGAACTTCGCCCGGGGCGAACTGGTGGACAATGCCGCCATGCTGGACGCCCTGAGCACCGGCAAGGCCGCCTCCTACTTCTGCGATTTCCCGGCGGAAGAACTGCTGGGTGTCCACGGTGTCTACTGCACCCCGCACCTGGGCGCTTCCACCCCGGAAAGCGAAACCAACTGCGCCGTGATGGCCGCCACAGAGCTGAGCGATTACCTGCGCAACGGCAACATCACCCACAGCGTGAACCTGCCTGACGTGCAGCAGCCCCGCATGGGCGGACGGCGCATCTGCATGATCCACAAAAATGCTCCCGGCGTGATCTCTGCCATCACCGGCGTGCTCACCACCGCCAGCCTGAACATCGAAAACATGGTGAACAAGAGCAAGAAAGACGTTGCCTATACCATGCTGGACGTGACCGGCACCATCGACGACGCCCTGGCCGGCAAGCTGGCCGCCATCCCCGACGCCATCCGGGTGCGCATCCTGTAACATCCTCCCATTTCATCACAGTCAAAAACAGGCACCTTCGGCTTTCCGGGCCGGGGGTGCCTGCTTTTGGCTGACGGGCTGCCCGCAGATCAGCGGGTATACTGGGAAATCATGTGGTCCAGTTCCTTCAGCGCATTTTCGGCGCCTTTGGTCATCTTGTTCATGGTGCGGCGCATCTGGCGCTGGTCATGGGTGGCCACATACACGGCGGCGGCACCTACGGCGGTGCCCATGGCGGCGGTGGCCATACTGGTCATGGTGTTGTTTTTCATGGTAAAACGGCTCCTTTCGGTGTGGTAAATCCCTGTTTTCGGGGTCAGTGATAGTTTTCCAAACAGTTTCGCCATTATGCGTCTTTTTTTCTCCCGCCTGATGTGATAAAATCATCTCACCGCCCGAAAAGGGCAAAATCTCCACGAAAAGAGCGTGCGTTTCATGTCAGCTGCCCCCAAAACCGTTTTGTGTATCCACGACCTGCCCGGGTTCGGGCGGGCCGGGCTTTCGGTCATTGTGCCCATCCTGTCGGCGCTGGGCGTGCAGGCGGTGGCGGTGCCCACCTCGGTACTGTCCACCCACACCGGCGGTCTGGGCGCACCGGCAAGACTTTCCAGCCCGGGGTACGGCCCGGCGGCCCTGGCCCATTACCGGCGGCTGGGGGTGCGGTTCGACTGTATCTATTCCGGTTACCTGAGCGAACCGGAACAGGCACTGCTGGTGGAACAGGCCATGGAATACTGGCCCGACGCCCTGACCGTGGTGGACCCGGTGATGGGCGACAACGGACGGATGTACAGCGGCCTGGCCCAGGAGATGATCCCCGCTCTGTTCAATCTGTGCAGCAAGGCGGACATGATCCTGCCCAACGCCACCGAGGCTGCCCTGCTGCTGGGCGACGCCCTGCCCGCACCCGGTTCCGCCACGCCGGAATCCGCCGCGGACGCTGCTACCCGGCTGACCCGCATCTGCCCCCACGTGCTGCTTACCGGGGTGACAGCCGGGCACAGCGTGGTCTGCGCCGGGGCGGACAAAAACGGTGCGTCCTACACCGTGCGCACTCCTTTGGTACCACGGATGTTCCACGGCACAGGGGATATCTTCGGCGCGGTGCTGGTGGGGCGCCTTCTGCAGGGCAACGTGCCCGAAGCCGCCGCTCAGGCAGCCGCCGTTTTTGTGGGGGACTGCCTGCGCGCCACCCCGGAAGGCGCCGATGAGCGCCTGGGCGTGTGGCTGGAATCGGTGCTGGGCAAGCTGATCCCCGGCGCGTGAATTTTCCCTGCCAATATTTTACATAAGGAAGTTGAAAACAATGCCTGTTCTGAACATTGTCCTGGTGGAGCCCCAGATTCCCCAGAACACCGGCAACGTGGCCCGCACCTGCGCGGTGACCGGAGCCCGGCTGCACCTGGTGGGGCCCATGGGCTTTACCATCGACGACAAAAAATTGAAGCGAGCCGGTCTTGACTATTGGCCCCAGCTTGATATAACATACTATCAAGGTCTTTCGGACTTTCTGGCAACCAATCCCGGCCCGTTTTACTATTTTTCTTCCAAAGCGCCCCACCGTCACACGGACATTTCTTATCCCGACGGTGCGTATCTTGTCTTCGGGCGGGAGGATGCCGGTCTGCCCGAAGAACTGCTGGCCGCCAACCCCGATTCCTGCGTACGCATTCCCATGCGGCGGGGGGAACGCTGCCTGAATTTGTCCAACTCTGTGGCGGTGGGCGTGTACGAAGCCCTGCGCCAGTGGGACTTTGCCGACCTGGAAACCCAGGGACAACTGACAAAATACAAATGGAAGTGAGAGAAGTGAGCACACCGATGGAACGCAAACTTGCCATTGTGACCGATTCCAGCTGTGACATCCCCAAGGAAACAGCGGAAAAATACGGTATTGACGTCTATGACTTCCCCATCAACCTGGACGGGAAGGAATACTTCGAGCGCCGGGACCTGACTTACGACCAGTTCTATGAATTGATGCGCAACGCCGCCGGCGTGCCCACCACCGCTGCCATCACGGCCATGCAGTGGCTGGAGATCTACACCCGCTATGCTGACGAAGGCTACACCGATGTGCTGCATGTAAGCATCAACAGCGGCGGGTCTGCCACCTACGGCTACGCCCAGCAGGCTGCGGCCCAGCTGGCGGAAGAACGCCCCGACTGCCGCATGAAGATCCACCTGGTGGACAGCCACACCTATTCCATGGTGTTCGGTTACTATCTGTGCGAATGCGCCCGCAAGCTGCGCAACGGCGGCGAGCTGCACGGCTGCATCGCTGAGCTGGAGCAAAAGTACGCCTGCGTGGAAGCCTGCCTGGCGGCATACAGCCTGAAACAGATGAAGAAATCCGGACGCATTTCTGCCGCGGCCGCCTTTGCGGGCGAGCTGCTGGGCCTGCGCCCGGTCATCAGCCTGAACGACGGCATCAGCCATGTGGAGGCCAAAGTCCGCGGCGACGCGGCTGTGCCCCCCGCCATGGTGAAATGGGTCAAGACCCGGGTAGATGACATGCGTCAGACCCCCTACATGATCGCCTACACCTCCAGCACGGCCAAGCGCGACGAGCTGCTCAAGCTGTGCAAGAAGGAGTTCGGTCATCCGCCCATGGCGGTGTTCCAGCTGGGCGGCGTGGTCAGCGCCAACACCGGCCCCGACGCCATTGCCCTGATTTATGAAGGCAAACCCCGCCGCTTGGTAGACTACCAGCCTTCCCTGCCCTGATCCCTGATCCTGCGGGCCGTCACCCTCACCGTTTGATGTATTCCCCCGCCCTTTGCGGCGTGGAAAGTGCATTGTCGGCGGGGCGGCGGCCCTTTTTGCTGCGGATTTTTATTTTGGTGTGAAAAGGATGTGGAACCCATGCAGACGAGCAATACCCTGACCTTGCGGGAATGTGTTTTGGGCGACCGCCCGTTCTACCGCCATGTGGCGGTGGTGGTTATGCCCATTATCGTGCAGAACACCCTGTCCAACGTAGTAAGCCTGCTGGATAACGTGATGGTGGGCCAGGTGGGCACCCTGCCCATGAGCGCCGTGGCTATCATCAACCAGCTGTTCTTTGTGTACAATCTGGTGATCTGGGGCAGCCTGGCCGGCGCGGGCATCTTCGGTGCCCAGTTTTACGGCCGGGGCAACATGGAAGGAGTGCGCCAGACCTTCCGCATCAAGCTGGTCACGGCGGCGGTCCTCACCGCCGGGGCCATCCTGCTGTTTGTGAGCGCCGGAACTCCCCTCATCACCCAATATCTGAAGGGCGATACCTCCCCCGCCGACGCAGCCGCCACCCTGGTATACGCCCGGCAATACCTGTGGGTCATGCTGGTGGGACTGGTGCCCTTCGCCCTGACCCAGGCCTATGCGGGCACGCTGCGGGAATCCGGCCAGACCACCCTGCCCATGAAGGCCAGCATGACCGCCATGGTGGTGAACTTCATCCTCAACGCCCTGCTGATTTTCGGCCTGTTCGGCCTGCCGGCTCTGGGGGTCATGGGCGCGGGCATCGCCACCTCCGTTTCCCGCTTTGTGGAATGTGCCATGGTGGTTATCAGCGCCCACCGCAGCACCCAGCGGTACCCGTTCTTCATAGGGGTGTACCGGAATTTCCACATTCCGGCAGCCCTGGCCCGGGAAGTGGCCATCAAGGGCGCGCCCCTGCTGATGAACGAATTTCTGTGGAGTGTGAGCCAGGCGGCCCTGCTGCAGTGCTATTCGGTGCGAGGCATCCAGGTGGTGGCGGCGCTGAACATCTGCAGCACCATTACCGTCATCTTCAACGAGGTTTTCCTCTCCCTGGGCAATGCCACCGCCATCCTGGTGGGCCAGGAACTGGGTGCCGGACGCAAGGACGGTGCCCGCCGCACCGCCTGGCGGATGATCTGCCTGAGCGTGAGCAGCTGCCTGATCATGGGCACCCTGCTGGCCCTGTTCAGCCCGCTGATTCCCCAGATCTACAACACCGAAGCCGCCATCCGCGGCACCGCCTCCAGCCTGATCCGCATGGCGGCGCTGTGCATGCCTCTGTTTGCCGCTTCCAACGCCATGTACTTTACCCTGCGTTCGGGGGGCAAGACCTTCATCACCTTCCTGTTCGACAGCTGCTTCACCTGGGCCGCCAACGTGCCCATGGCCTTTGTGCTCACCCGGTTCACCGGTCTGAACATCGTGCTGGTCTACTTCCTGGTGAACGTACTGGACCTGATCAAGTGCATCCTGGGCTTTGTTCTGGTCAAGGGCAGTTCCTGGGTGAAAACCATCGTGGAATAACCTCCTCTTTGTCCCTCTGCCCCCCGGCATCTTGCAAGGCGCCGGGGGTTTTGCTATAATATCTTTTTGTTGAGCAACTTAGGATTTTAGGCTCCGCCGCCCGGTTTTCTGCCGTGCGGCGACAAACCGGCCGGGGCTGGCGGTCCCGCGTACGGTCAAAATCTATCCGCCGGAGTGTATGTATGTTGAAATGGATTCTTGCGTTCGCGGCTGTCGTTGCGGCAGCCTTCCTGGGTACCCGACTGGCTCTGCGGGCTGATTCCCCCGCCGGGTCCGCCCCCCTCACGGAGGCACAGCGCACCACCCGTCTGGTCCGCTGCGCCCTGATTGCCGCGGTGTACGTGGTGCTTTGTCTGGCCCTGCAGCCCTTCAGCTACGGAGCGGTGCAGGTTCGCATTGCCGAAGCCCTCTGCCTGCTGCCCGTGTTCGGAGCCGAGTACATCATTGGCGTGACCCTGGGCTGCTTTCTGGCAAACCTGTTCGGTTCCACCGTCATTGATGTGATCTTCGGCACCCTGGCCACCCTGCTGGCCTGCCTGGTCACCTGGCGCCTGCGCAATCTGCGCATTGCGGGTCTGGCCATTCCGGCGTCCTTGCCGCCTGTTCTCTTCAATGCCGTCATTGTGGGCATTGAGATCACCGTCTTCTTCACCGACTACACCACCGCCAGCGCCCCCCTGTGGCTGCTGTGCGTGGGCAACGGCATTTCGGTGGGTATCGGTGAGTTGATCAGCTGCACCGTTGTGGGTGTGGCGCTGGTCAAGCTGATTGAATCCAACCGTGCGCTCAAGCGCATTTTTATCGAGAAATAAGAGGTTTCTATGCGGCCCGATGTGATTTTGTGGGACTGGAACGGTACCCTGCTGGACGATGCCCGGCTGGGCCTGGACGCGCTCAACCGTCTTTTAGCCCGGTTCGGCTATTCCCAGCGGTATGACATGGATACCTACCGGAAGATCTTCGGATTTCCGGTGGAAGAGTATTATCTGCGGGCCGGGATGGATTTTTCCCGTCACACCTTCCCCGTTCTGGCCGAAAGTTACATGGCCGATTACATCCCCAGTGCCGAAGCCTGCACCCTGGCCCCCGATGCCCGGGATGTCCTGCAGACCTTTTCGGACGCCGGGCTGCGGCAGGTCATCCTCTCCGCTTCGCCGGTGGATCTGCTGGAACAGCAGGTCGGCCGCCGGGAAGTACGGGACTACTTTGACCGCCTGCTGGGCCTGGGCGACATCTATGCCAAAAGCAAGGTGGACCTGGGGCTGAACTATCTGCAAGAAAGCGGCCTGGACCCCGCCCGTGCCGTTATGATCGGGGACACCGTCCACGATTTTGAGGTGGCCAACGCCATGGGAGTAGACTGCGTGCTGCAAAGCGCCGGGCACCAGGACGCCGGGACGCTGGCTTCCACCGGAGCCCCTGTCTTCCCCAACTTGAGCGAGGCTGCCGCTTATATTCTGGGCCGGGCCTGACCCCGGCGCCTGTACGGTGTTTCGACAAAAGAATATGCCTGTTTACACCCGCGCAAGGTTTGACACAGACCCTTGCGCGGGTGTATTATATTGGAGTATATCACTTTTTGCATACGACAAAACCGACCGCCTTCGGGCGGCAGAAATGATAGGGGTTCGTATATGTCATTTATGGAGAAACTGTTCGGAACTTTTTCCGACAAGGAACTCAAGCGGATCAAGCCGCTGGCCGACAAGGTTCTGGCTCTGGAGCCGGAAATGCAGAAGCTGACCGACGCGGAACTGCAGGCCAAGACCCCCGCGCTGAAAGAAAAGCTGAAGAACGGCGCCACCTTGGACGAGATCCTGCCCGAAGCCTTCGCCGTCTGCCGTGAGGCCGACTGGCGTGTGCTGGGCCTGAAGCCCTACCCCGTGCAGATCATCGGCGGTATCGTGCTGCATCGCGCCTGCATCGCCGAGATGCAGACCGGTGAAGGCAAGACCCTGGTGGCCACCATGCCCGTCTACCTCAACGCTCTGACCGGCGAAGGCGTGCACGTGGTCACCGTCAACGACTACCTGGCCAAGCGCGACAGCGAATGGATGGGCAAAGTTTACCGCTTCCTGGGCCTGACCGTGGGTCTGGTCATCCATTCCGTCACCCCCGCCGAGCGCAAGAAGGCCTATGAGGCTGACGTCACCTACGGCACCAACAACGAATTCGGCTTCGACTATCTGCGTGACAACATGGTGGTCTACAAGGCCAACATGGTCCAGCGCGGCCATGCCTACGTCATCGTGGACGAGGTGGACTCCATCCTCATCGACGAAGCCCGTACCCCGCTGATCATCTCCGGCAAGGGCGAGGATTCCAGCGTGATGTACAAGCGCGCCGACGACTTTGCCAAGACGCTGAAGAAGAGCGTCATTGTGGAGCTGGATGACAAGATGGCCGCCGAAGAACAGGTGGACGGCGACTATGTGGTGGACGAAAAGCACAAGAGCTGCACCCTGACCGAAAGCGGCGTGCAGAAGGCCGAAGCCTGGTTCGGCGTGGACAACCTGGCGGACGCTGACAACATGACCCTGCGCCATTACATTGACCAGGCCATCAAGGCCCGGGGCGTCATGCACCGCGACACCGACTACATCGTCAAGGACGGCGAAGTCATCATCGTGGACGAGTTCACCGGCCGTCTGATGTACGGCCGCCGGTACAACGACGGTCTGCACCAGGCCATCGAGGCCAAGGAAGGGGTGAACGTGGACGCCGAGAGCAAGACCCTGGCCACCATCACCTTCCAGAACTACTTCCGCATGTACAAGAAGCTGGCCGGCATGACCGGTACCGCTTCCACCGAAGCCGACGAATTCAGCGAAATTTACGGTCTGCAGATCGTCAGCGTGCCCACCAACAAGACCAAGGCCCGCAAGGACCTGCCGGACAGCGTGTACAAGACCGTGAAGGGCAAGTATGACGCCGTCATCGACCAGATCGTGGAATGCCACGAAAAGGGCCAGCCCGTGCTGGTGGGTACCGTCAGCGTGGAAAAGAGCGAGACCCTTTCCAAGATGCTGAAGGGCCGCGGCGTGCCCCACAACGTGCTGAACGCCAAGCACCACGAACGCGAAGCTGAGATCGTGGCCCAGGCCGGCAAACAGGGCGCCGTGACCATCGCCACCAACATGGCCGGCCGTGGTACCGACATCATGCTGGGCGGCAACGTGACCTACATGGCCAAGGCCACCCTGCGCAAGGAACTGGAACGCAGCCTGGCCCAGGACGACGAGAAGCGGGAAGCCGAGTATCAGGCCGCCCGTGCCGCCGCCAAGGCCGCCGATCAGCCCCTGCCCGAAAAGCCCGCGCCGGTGGACCACACCGCCCGCCTGGACATGCTGCTGACCGAAGCCGACGGCCACGCCGACACCGACGACGCCGACATTCTGGCCGCCCGCAAGCGCTTCGACGAACTGGTGGCCGAGTATGAGCCCGAAGTGAAGGCCGAAGCCGAAGCTGTGCGCGCCGCCGGTGGTCTGTTCATCATCGGCACCGAGCGCCACGAGAGCCGCCGCATCGACAACCAGCTCCGCGGCCGTGCCGGACGTCAGGGCGACCCGGGTGCTTCCCGCTTCTTCCTGAGCCTGGAAGACGACCTGATGCGCATTTTCGGCGGCGAGCGGGTTCAGAACATGATGAACTCCCTGGGCATCGAGGACGACATGCCCATCGAGAACAAGCTCATCACCAACACCATCGAGAGCGCCCAGAAGAAGCTGGAAGCCTCCAACTTTGCCATCCGTAAACAGGTGCTGCAGTATGACGACGTCATGAACCAGCAGCGCGAGATCATCTACAAGCAGCGCCAGATGGTTCTGGATGGCCAGGACATTTCGGACAAGCTGCACGAGATGATGCGGGAGTCCATCAACGAGAGCTGCAATTCCTTCCTCAGCGGCGATGTGCCGGATGACTGGGATTTTGCCGCCCTGCGCCGCCATTACATGAACTGGCTGTGCCTGCCCACCGACTTTAACTACTCCACCGAGCAGCTGAGCAGCGTGACCCGGGAGGATGTGGCCAACACCCTGTACGAGCGGGGCATGCAGATCCTGCAGGCCAAGGAAGCCAAGTACGGCGCCCAGACCATGCGGGAACTGGAACGCATCTGCCTGCTGCGCAACGTGGACACCAAGTGGATGGATCACATCGACAACATGGACCAGCTGAAGCAGGGCATGGGCCTGCGCGGCTACGGCCAGCATGACCCCGTGGTGGAATACCGTCTGGAAGGCTTTGCCATGTTCGACGAGATGATCGCCACCATCCGTGAGGATGCCGTCCACATGCTGCTGACCATCGAGATCCGCCGCCCCGAAGCCCAGCCCCAGCGGGAACAGGTTGCCAAGCCCACCGGCGAAGGCGCCCCCGCCCGTCCCGGCGCCAAGGGCAGCGCCCCTGTGCGTGTGCAGAAGATCGGCCGCAACGATCCCTGCCCCTGCGGCAGCGGTCTGAAGTGGAAGAAGTGCACCTGCAAGGAATACCACCCCGACCTGTAATGGAATATTTTAGACCGGACCTTCGGGTCCGGTCTTTTTTATGCCAAAAGTGCGGCGGGGTCTTCTCAAAAACGGTCAACGGCTTATAATGAAAGCATAGGCAGACCAAACCGGTCAATGAGAGGAGGGTCCCGGTGAACGAGAAATTTTATCTGCTTCCGCCTGAAAAGCAGGAGGCCATTCTGGCCGCCGGCTACCGGGTGTTTGCCCGGTGCCCCTACCGCAAAAGCCCGGTGCAGGAGATCGCCGACGAAGCAGACATCAGCAAAAGCCTGCTGTTCCACTATTTCCGTAACAAGAAAGAGCTGTACCTGTATCTGTGGGACCACTGCGTGGAACTGACCCTGGCGGAACTGCACCGCTGCGTGGCCGAAAGTTCCGGGGAACTGTTCGCCATCCTGCGCTGTTCCATGAAAGCCAAGGCGGGGCTGCTGCGCACCTACCCGGATATGGCCATGTTCGCCCTGCGGGCCTACTACGAAAAAGACCCGGAGGTCTGCGCCGATATCCAGCAGCGGGCGGCCCCTTACCTGAAGCTGGACTGCCTGGCAGAGCTCACCGGCCTGCCCCGGGAAAAGCTGTTCCCCGGCCGCCACGCCCAGCGGATCTGGCAGGCCATGTGCCGGGACTGGATCGGCTTTTTGTGGCAGGTCCAGCTGCGGGGACGCCTGGACCTGGACGCACTGCTGCGGGAATGTGAAGAGATCCTGCGTTTTTGGGAAACTATCTGCCGCCATCAGGAGGAATTGCCATGCAAGCCATCCAAACCGAAAACCTGACCAAATTTTATGGCCGCGCCCGGGGCATCGAAGGGCTGGACCTGGAAGTGGAAGCCGGAGAATTCTTCGGCTTTATCGGGCCCAACGGCGCGGGCAAAAGCACCACCATCCGCACCTTGCTGGGGCTGATTGCCCCCACCGGCGGCAGCGCCCGGGTGCTGGGGCTGGACATCCGCACCCGGCGGCAGGAGATTCTGCGCCAGGTGGGGTATCTGCCCGCCGAGGCCTTCTTCTACCCCGGGCAGCGGGTGCGGGACGTGCTGCGCCTGTCCGCCGGGCTGCGCCGCAAAGACTGCACCGCCACGGCCCGGGAACTCTGCCGCCGCCTGCAGCTGGATACCAGCGCCAGGGTGGACGCCCTATCCTTCGGCAACCGCAAAAAGGTGGGTATCGTCTGCGCTTTGCAGCATGACCCCGCCCTGCTCATTCTGGACGAGCCCACCGGCGGGCTGGACCCGCTGATGCAGCGGGAATTTTTCTCCATCCTGCGAGAGCGCAACGCCGCCGGGGCAACGGTGTTTCTCTCCTCTCACATCCTGTCCGAAGTGCAGCGCCACTGCACCCGGGCAGGGGTCATCCGGGACGGACGGCTCATCGCCTGCGGCAAGGTGGAGGACCTGGCCGACACCGGCGCCCGCCGGGTTCTGGTGCGGGGCAATCCCGACCTGACAGGGCTGCCCGGCGTGCGGGGCCTGGAAACGCTGGAGGACGGTGTCCGCTTTTTGTACAGCGGACCTATGCAGCCTCTGCTGCAGACACTGGCCTCCGCCCCGGTGCGGGATGTGCAGATCACCGAGCCGGACCTGGAAGAAGTGTTCCTGCATTATTACGCCGAAGGAGGTGAGCCCGCATGACCCTGTTTTGCCATGAACTGCGCCAGGGCCGCCTGAGTCTGGCGGTTTGGACCCTGTGCATCGGCTTTTTTGTGCTGGTCTGTGTTCTGATGTACCCGGAATTTGAGGGCCAGATGGAGGAAATGGGGGCCATGTTCGCTTCCATGGGCGGCTTCACCGCCGCTTTTGGCATGGACCGGCTGAACATCGGTACCCTCACCGGCTTTTACGCCATCGAGTGCGGCAGCATCATCGGGCTGGGCGGTGCGTTCTACGCCGCTCTTACCGGCATTTCCGCCCTGGCCAAGGAGGAAAGCGGCCACACGGCAGAGTTTCTGCTCACCCACCCCCTCTCCCGCGGCTTTGCGGCGGGGACCAAGCTGGCGGCTGTTCTGGTGCAGGTGACGGTGATGGACCTGGCCTGTTTCGGATTCGGGGTGCTCTCGGTCCTGCTGGTAGACCACCCGGTGCCCTGGGGCGACCTGGGTCTGCTGCATGCCGCTTATCTGCTGCTGCACCTGGAACTGGCCGCCCTTTGCTTCGGGTTTTCTGCCTTCCGCCACAGCAGCGGGCTGGGCATCGGTCTGGGGCTGGCCGTCAGTTTATACTTTGCCAACCTCATCGCCAATGCCGCACCAGCGGCGGACTGGCTGAACTACATTACCCCCTTTGCCTACACCGACGGCGCCGACCTGCTCACCGAGGGGGGCCTGGACCCGGCCCTGGTGCTGCCCGGCATGGCCTACGGCATAGCGGCCCTGGTACTGGGCTTCCTGCACTACCGCCGCAAGGATATGCGGTGACCCGCGGCCTTTGCTTTCGGGGTGGAATGTGGTAGAATAAAGAGTATTCGCCATACCCCATTTTCAAAGAAACCACGGAGGTTTCCCCCATGAAAGCACATATCCAATCCGAGCCGCGCTGCGTGCTGCTGTGGAATTTCGGCCCGCTGAACGCGGGATACGACCATCTGACCCGCACGGCGGCAGCTTTCGGGCTGAAAGTCCGGGCGGTGAGCACCGATGAGCTGAACACCCCGGTGGGCGACCTGTGCGCCGGGCGGCGCGCCGCTGCCGGGGCGGCGATCCCCTCCCCCACCCCCATGTCCGCCATGATCATCAGCGGGCTGCGCCACGACGACGGCACTCTGGGCCGCTTTGTGGACGAGGTACGCCGGGGCGGGGCGGCCATTCCCCTGCGGGCCATGGTCACCCCTACCAGCCGGGGCTGGACCCTTTCCGCCCTGCTGGCAGAACTGTGTGACGAGCATAACGCTGTGGGGGGCAATTCATGACCCGGCAGCGGCTGATCGCCCTGGGCCTGTGCGCGGCGCTGGCGGCGGTGGTGGGGTTCAGCTTCTGGCGGGACCGCACCGCCCCCAAATCCTACACCGTGACCTGGTGGGACGTATTCGACACCGTGACGGTGGTCACCGGCTATGCCGCCAGCGAGGAAGAATGGCAGCAGCAGACCGAAGCCCTGCATCAGGACTTGCAGCGGTACCATCAGCTGTTCGACATCTACAACGAATACGACGGTGTGACCAACATGGCCACGGTCAACGCCCGGGCCGGGCAGGAACCGGTGACGGTGGACGAGGGCCTGTTTGCCCTGCTGCAGTTCGGGCAGCAGGCCTATGAGCTGACCGACGGCGCCTGCAACATTGCGGCGGGCACCGTGCTGGCCCTGTGGCACGACGCCCGCACCGCCGCCGAAGCCGCCACCGGCGAGACCGCCCTGACCGCAGATATCCTGCCGAAGCAGGATGCCCTGGAAGAGGCCGCAGCGCACGTTGACATGGCAGACCTGGTGCTGGACGAAAGTGCCCACACAGTATCCTTTACCGACCCGGACCTGCGGCTGGACGTAGGCGGCATCGCCAAAGGATGGGCGGTGGAGCAGGCGGCCCAAAAGGCAGAAGCCCGCGGCCTGACCAGCGCTGTGCTGAACGTGGGCGGCAACGTGCGGGCCATCGGCACCAAACCGGACGGCAGCCTGTGGACCGCCGGGGTACAGGACCCCGACGGGGGCGAGTATCTGGCCCAGGTGGAGCTGCAGCCGGGACAAAGCCTGGTGGTGAGCGGCGACTATCAGCGGTATTTCACGGTGGACGGTGTGCGCTACCATCACCTCATCGATCTGCAGACCCTGCAGCCTGCCCGGTACTGCCGCAGCGTGGCGGTTCTGTGCACCGACAGTGGTCTTGGGGACGCCCTTTCCACCGGACTGTTCTGCCTGCCTCAGGAACAGGGACTGCGCGTTCTGGAAAAGACCGACGGTGCCGCCGCTTTGTGGGTGCTGGAGAACGGCAGTCTCTCCCCTTCCGCAAACTGGCCCCAGTAACAGCAACACAAACGAAAAGACCTTTCCCGCCGGGATGTCCGGTCAGGAAAGGTCTTTTGCATTTTCAGGTAAAGCTGCCCCGGGGCGGCTGTTCCACCAGCCCCATGGAAACGCCCAGCGCTTCATCCACCCGCTGCATATCCTCGGGCGGGATGCGCCCGGCCCGCTCCCGCAGGCGGCGTTTGTCCAGGGTGCGGATCTGCTCAGTGAGCACGATGCTGTCCTTGGACAGTCCGCATCGGTCCGCCCGCACCCCGATGTGGGTGGGCAAGCGGTTTTTGTCCTGCCGGGACGTGATAGCCGCCGCGATGACGGTGGGGCTGTGCCGGTTGCCGATCTCGTTCTGAATGATAAGTACCGGCCGCACGCCCCCCTGCTCCGAGCCCACCACCGGGCTCAGATCGGCGTAAAAGACCTCTCCGCGATGTACTTCCATGTACGAAACCCTCCCTGAAAAGTTTTGGTCAGGGAGAGTATGCCCGGCCGGGCGAGGGTTTA
>CALXHS010000026.1 GCA_944388165.1 uncultured Gemmiger sp.
GGCCTGAGTAGGCCGTCGTAAGGTGGCCGCACTCCCCGGGTCCAGGGCCGCAGCCCTGGTCGGCGTCCACCGCCTCGAAACGGTGGCGGTTTTTCCGTCGCTTTTTGGCGGCAAAAAGCGACAACACTCCGGCAGACTGCCGTCTGCCAAGAAACACTCAACAAAAAAGGACGGGATAAATCCCGTCCCTACAAATAGGATGAAGGTATAAACAGCAGCCTGCCGTCTGCCTGCAAAGCAAAGGTTGCGTGAAGGAAATCTTACTCCTTCACAACCCCCAAAAGCTCTTCTGCTTTGGCAACCTGCTCATCCGTCGGCACCGGCACCCCTTCCAGGGTATAGGGGATCCCCAGCTTTTCCCATTTGAACAGGCCCAGGGTGTGATAAGGCAGAACCTCCACCCGGCGCACGGTCTTCAGGTTCTTGATGAACTCCCCGGTGGCGGCCAGGGCGTCCTCGCCGTCGGTCAGGCCGGGCACCAGCACGTGGCGGATCCACATATCCTTGCCGTGGTCGGACAGCCACCGCGCCATCTCCAGGATGTTCTCGTTTCCGTGGCCGGTCAGGGCCTTGTGGCGGCCGCTGTCCCATTCCTTGATGTCCAGCATCACCAGGTCGGTGTACTGCATCAGCTCCACAAACTTGGAATAGAAGGGCTCCTCGGTGGTGAAGGGCTGGCCGCAGGTGTCCAGGGTGGTGTGAACCCCCTTGGCTTTGGCCAGGCGGAACAGCTCGGTGAGAAAGTCGATCTGCAGAAGGGGTTCTCCCCCGCTCACCGTCAGGCCGCCGTTGTTTTTCCAGTAATTGCGGTAGCGGTAGGCCGCCGCAAAGGCTTCCGCGGGGGTCTGGGCGTTGTCCTGGCTGAAGGCCCAGGTCTCGGGGTTGTGGCAGTAGCGGCAGCGCATGCGGCAGCCCTGCAAAAACAGCACGTACCGTACCCCCGGCCCGTCCACCAGGCCGAAGGTCTCCACCGAATTGATATAGCCCAGGGGCTGTTTGATGCTCTCAGACATGGGTGTCCTCCTTGCCGGCGGTGCCGGACCGCCGGAGTGTCCTTTGTGAAATATGATAAAATAACGGAAAAAGATGACGAAACAACAATTCCCAGGTGGAAATCCGGGGCCGTTTATGTTACACTGATACACAGAAAAGAGAGGTGCGGCGGATGCAGAATAACACAGAATCGCAGAAAAATACCGAACTCAAAGAAAATATGCTCCGGCTTCGGCAGGAATATGCTGCGGCTTATGCCCGCAGTGTGCGCAATACCCGTATCTGGATCATCATGCGGTTGGTCTGTGCCGCCGCTGCCCTGGTGATGGTGGCCGCGGGCATCTTCAAGACCACGGTGGTGGGCAGCACGGTGCTGGGCCTTGTGGTGGCCCTGGGCATCAGCTACATGCTGCGCCGGGGCGTCCGGGTACTGGCCTGGCTGGGCGTGGCCGGGGGCGCGGCCGCGCTGGCGCTGTTCCTGCTGAACATCGGGGCTTATATTCAGATGGCCGGCAGCCATCCCCTGCTGTATCTTTACATCCTGGCCGCCCTGCTGGACGGCGGGGTGCAGTGCGCCGCCAACGGCCTTTTGCTGGCGGACGGCGAATACCGGGCCTTCAGCCAGGCGGTGAACGACCAGACCCGGGTCTGAACCCTTTCCCAAAAATCCCAAACACCCCCCGCAGCATGACGCTTGCGGGGGGTGCTTTCATATCAGGGGCACGCCGCGGGGCGCGTCAGGCTCACATCTTCTTGTGGCAGGTGCGGGCGATGACGTCCAGCTGCTGCTCGCGGGTCAGGTCGATGAACTTGACCGCATAGCCGGACACGCGGATGGTGAAGTTGGCGTACTCTTCCTTCTCGGGATGCTCCATGGCGTCCAGCAGCTTCTCGGTGCCGAAGACGTTCACGTTCAGGTGGTGAGCGCCCTGGTCGAAGTAGCCGTCCATGACCTGCACCAGGTTGTTGATGCGCTCGTCATCGGAGTGGCCCAGAGCGTCGGGGTTGATGGTCTGGGTGTTGGAGATGCCGTCCAGAGCCCAGTGGTAGGGCAGCTTGGCAACGGAGTTCAGAGAAGCCAGCAGGCCGTGGGTCTCGGCGCCGTAGCTGGGGGTAGCGCCCGGGGCGAAGGGAGTGTACTCCTTGCGGCCGTCGGGGGTGGCGCCGGTAGCCTTGCCGTACACCACGTTGGAGGTGATGGTCAGGATGGAGGTGGTGGCTTCGGAGTTGCGGTAGGTGTGGCGGCGCTTGATCTTCTCCAGGAAGCTCTTCAGCAGCCACACGGCGATCTCGTCGGCGCGGTCATCGTCGTTGCCGTACTTGGGGAACTCGCCTTCGGTCTCGTAGCCCACAGCCAGGCCGGTCTCGTCGCGGATGACCTTGACCTTGGCGTACTTGATGGCAGAGAGGCTGTCCACCACATGGCTGAAGCCCGCGATGCCGGTGGCGAAGGTGCGGCGCACATCGGTGTCGATGAGGGCCATCTCGGCGGCTTCGTAGTAGTACTTGTCGTGCATGTACTGGATCAGGTTCAGCACGTTCACGTACAGGCCGGCCAGCCAGTCCATCATCACGTCGTACTTCTTCATGACTTCGTCATAGTTCAGGTACTCGCCGGTGATGGGGGCGTAGTTGGGGCCCACCTGCTCATGCAACTTTTCGTCCATACCGCCGTTGATGGCGTACAGCAGGCACTTGGCCAGGTTGGCGCGAGCGCCGAAGAACTGCATCTCCTTGCCGGTCTGGGTGGCGGAAACGCAGCAGCAGATGGAGTATTCGTCACCTCACACCGGCTTCATCACGTCGTCGTTCTCGTACTGGACGGAGCTGGTCTTGATGGAGATCTCAGAAGCGTACTTCTTGAAGTTCTCCGGCAGGGCGGAGGAGTACAGCACGGTGAGGTTGGGTTCCGGAGCGGGGCCCATGTTCTCCAGGGTGTGCAGGAAACGGTAGCAGGTCTTGGTGACCATGGAACGGCCGTCCATGCCGATGCCGCCCACTTCCAGGGTGGCCCACACGGGGTCGCCGCTGAACAGCTGGTTGTAGCTGGGGATACGGGCGAACTTGACCATGCGGAACTTCATGACCAGATGGTCGATGAGCTCCTGGGCCTCGGTCTCGGTGAGGATGCCCTTGTCCAGGTCGCGCTGGATGTAGATATCCAGGAAGGTGGAGATGCGGCCCACGCTCATGGCGGCGCCGTTCTGGGTCTTGATGGCGGCCAGGTAGCCGAAGTACAGCCACTGCACGGCTTCCTTGGCGTTCTGGGCGGGGGCAGAGATGTCGCAGCCGTAGATGGCGGCCATCTCCTTCATGCCCTTCAGGGCGTTGATCTGCATGGCGATCTCTTCCCGCAGACGGATGACATCATCCACCATGGTGCCGTCGCCGCAGTTGGCGAAGTCTTCCTGCTTGGCGGCGATCAGGTGATCGATGCCGTACAGGGCCACACGGCGGTAGTCGCCCACGATGCGGCCGCGGCCGTAGGTGTCGGGCAGACCGGTGATGATGTGGCTGTGACGGGCCTTCTTCATCTCGGGGGTGTAGGCGTCGAACACCGCCTGGTTGTGGGTGCGGGTGTATTTGGTGAAGATCTCGTGCAGTTTTTCGCTGGGAGTGTAGCCGTAGGTGGTGCAGGCCTGCTCCGCCATCTTGATGCCGCCGTAGGGCATGAAGGCGCGCTTCAGGGGCTTGTCGGTCTGCAGACCCACGATCTTTTCCAGATCCTTCAGGTCTTCCTTGATGTAGCCGGGGCCGTAAGCAGTCAGGCTGGAAACCACTTCGGTCTCCATGTCCAGCACGCCGTTCTTGGCGCGTTCTTCCTTCTGCAGCTGCTGCAAAGCGCCCCACAGCTTGTTGGTGGCTTCGGTGGGACCGGCCAGGAAGGACGAATCGCCCTCATAGGGACGGTAGTTCTTCTGGATGAAATCGCGGACGTTGACTTCCTCTTTCCAGATGCGGCCTTCAAAGCCTTCCCACTGGGGATAATTGTGCATCGACGGTACCTCCTTAAAAACTGAGGGAAAACATATACTCCAAAACGCGCGGTGCGCGGTTTGACGGTGCAAAAGCCCTTTGCCCCAACCCCAGTATACCCCCGGTCGGGGTCTGGGTTTGTTGCGTGGGCAACAGGAAGCGGCGATGAGAACAGTTTGCCGCCTATGTGGTTAGTTGATACTAACTTTGCGTCCCCTATTTTACCACAGAAATCGGTTTTTGCAAGCCCTGATTTTGCGCTTTCGGCAGGGAAAATCCCCACATCTTGGGGGTAGGGCGGGCGTGGCAAGTTGAATTATACAAAATATCTATCTATTACACAAGGGGGCCATATAAAATACAGTCATATTTAACAAGAGAATCGTCAAATTGCCAATATTTTAACAAAAAAATCGTACAACATTCTATGCAATACTACTTTACGAAACCGCCGCAAATTTGGTAAAATGGGAACAAGCAAAAGCGTTCCCGTCCGGCGGGGCTGCCCTGTGCCGCAAGGCAGAGGGCCGCAGGGCGGGGAACTTTCCTGCAAACAGCCGTTCGGGGCCATGGTCTGACCGTGGGCCCCGTATGGTCGTGCGCGGGTGCTGAATCCAAATTGGTGGGTCACAAGGCCGGGCGGCCTTCGGCACACCGAAGTAAACGGAGGAAGAAAAATGCCAAGAGCAAAACAGTCCATGGATGGCAACACCGCTGCGGCCCACGTAGCGTATGCGTTCACCGACGTAGCTGCCATCTACCCTATCACCCCCTCCAGCCCGATGGCCGACACCGTTGACCAGTGGAGCGCCGCGGGGCTGAAGAACATTTTCGGCAACCAGGTCAAGGTCGTCGAGATGGAATCCGAGGCCGGCGCGGCCGGCGCCGTGCACGGCTCTCTGGGCACCGGTGCCATCACCACCACCTTCACCGCGTCCCAGGGCCTGCTGCTGATGATCCCCAACATGTACAAGATCGCGGCCGAGGGCCTGCCCTGCGTCTTTGACGTTTCCGCCCGTACCGTGGCTACCCATGCGCTGAACATCTTCGGCGATCACAGCGACGTTTACGCCACCCGCCAGACCGGCTTTGCCATGCTGGCCGAATCCAACCCCCAGGAAGTCATGGACCTGTCCCCCGTGGCGCATCTGTCCGCCATTGAGGGCCGTGTTCCCTTCGTGAACTTCTTCGACGG
>CALXHS010000027.1 GCA_944388165.1 uncultured Gemmiger sp.
GGCACCCAGGACTATGTGCTGAAGAAGGTGTGAGCATGACCGACAACCAGACCCTGCGGGAACTGTATGCCCGCAAGTCGGTGCGGGCCTTCACCGACGAACCGGTGACCCCGGAGGAGCAGGACGCCATTCTGGAAGCCGCTTTCCAGGCGCCTACCGCCGGCAACCAGCAGCTGTACACCATCCTGAACATCACCGACCCCGCCCTGCGCCAGACCCTGGCCGATCTGTGCGACCACCAGCCCATGATCACCAAGGCGCCTTTCTGCCTGGTGTTTCTGGCGGACTGCCGCCGCTGGCCCCGGGTGTACCGGGCGGCGGGACAGGAGATCCGGGACCCCGGCCCCGGGGACCTGCTGCTGGCCGTGGCGGACAGCTGCATCGCGGCCCAGAACGCCGTGACCGCCGCCGAGAGCCTGGGCATCGGCAGCTGCTACATCGGGGATGTGCTGGAAAACTGCGAGGCCATGCGCGAAGCCCTGCATCTGCCGGCCCATGTGGTGCCCGCGGCCATGCTGATCTTCGGCCGCCCCACCCGGCAGCAGAAGGACCGGGCCAAGCCCGCCCGCTTCCCCCGGGAAGCCATCGTGTGCGAGAACGTCTACCGGGACCGCACCGAGGAGGAGCTGCGGGCCGACTTTGCCGCCCGGGCCGGGGGCACGTATGACTTTGATACCAAGATCCCGCCCTTCTGCGCCTTCAAGTACAACAGCGATTTCAGCAAGGAGATGAGCCGCAGCGCGGCAGTCTATCTGAAAGATTTCACCTTCGGGGTGGAATAACACCGCAACAACAAGGAGCCGTCCCGGCCGGGACGGCTCCTTTGCATGGCATGAGAAAATTACGGCTGTGCCAGGGCCTGGGCCAGTTCCACGAAACGGGCCACATCGGGGATGGGGTCCAGCTGGTACAGCAGCCCGTAGGGAATGGTGAAATCCCAGTCCACCGGCAGGGTCACCAGGGAGGGGTGCACGTCGGCCCAGCGATCCAGGGTCATGAGGGGCTGGCGGGTCTGGGCGCAGCGGTTGAATACCTCCAGGTCGTAGAACTGGGAGGTGTCCTCAATGCGGATGGCGGGATGGCGTTCGATCTCATCCCGCACCCGGTCCACCGAGGGGGAATCCCCCCGTTTGACCATCATCAGGGTCTCGCCGTACAGGTCCCGGATGGTCAGCCGCTGCCGCCCGGCCAGGGGATGGTCCCGGGGCACCGCCACACAGTGATGGTACTGCCCCAGGGGCAGGAACCGGCACCGGTCCAGCCACTGGCGGGAATCGCAGGCGCCGATGAGAAAATCGAACTTGGTGCCCAGGGCGCCGATTTCGTTGAGGATGCCTTCATGGTCGTCCTCATAGGGGATGATGTGCAGCCGGTAGCCGGGAAACCGGTCGCTGAGCCGGTCCCACAGGTCCATGAAGGGCTTGCAGGGGTTGAGGATGGAGGTGCCCACGCAGAAGGTGGTGGCGGCAAAGTCCGCCGCAGCCCGGGCTTCCTGCAGAGCCTGGGCGGATTGCTCAAACATGCGCAGGGCGTGGCGGTAGATCACCTGGCCTTCGGGGGTCAGGGTCACGCCCCGCCGCCCCCGCACAAACAGGGTCAGTTCCAGGTGCTTTTCCAGGGCGTTGACCTGCTTCATCACGGCGGTGGGGGAGATGTACAGGGTCTCGGCCGCTTTGTTGAAGCTGCCCAGGTCCGCCACCCGGACAAATGCGGTGAGCTGGGGATTGAACATGGGGCGGCCTCCTTACAGTAAAAACTTTTGGTTTATACTATGGTACAAAACCGGAACTTCCCTGTCAAGGGGCGGGGGAGTACAATAAAAGAAAAAGCGCCGCGTATACGGCCGGAAAACAGGAGGGCCTTACTATGGATTGGAACGAACTGAAAGCCGCCAGCATCTTCCCGGTGGGGGAACCCAACAATGCCTATGCCCGGTATTTTGACGGGCAGAGCTGGCTGAACATGCTGTCCCTAAAGCAGGTGAGCATCGGCAATGTGAGCTTTGAGCCGGGCTGCCGCAACCACTGGCACATCCACCACGCCAAAAAGGGCGGCGGGCAGATCCTGCTGGTGACGGCTGGCCGGGGCTACTACCAGGAATGGGGCAAGCCTGCCCGGGAACTGCATCCCGGGGATGTGGTGAACATCCCGCCGGAGGTCAAGCACTGGCACGGCGCCGCCCCGGACAGCGCTTTCCAGCATCTGGCCATTGAGGTGCCGGGGGAGGAAACTTCCAACGAATGGTGCGAGGCGGTGGACCCCGCCGGCTACGCGGCTCTGGTGTAAAGAGCGATTGCCAACCCCCGGCGCTGTGTGGTATGATGAAAAACACACACGGTGGGGCGGGACGGATGCCCTGCCGGGAAAAGGAGAACCTGTTTATGGAAAAAAAGACCCTGAACCCCCAGGTGCAGAACCTGGCCCTGGCCGCCATGTTCATGGCCATCGGCCTGGTGCTGCCCTTCTTCACCGGCCAGATCCCCCAGATCGGCAGCATGCTGCTGCCCATGCATCTGCCCGTGCTGCTCTGCGGGCTGATCTGCGGCTGGCGGTACGGCGGCCTGGTGGGCTTTGTCCTGCCGCTGCTGCGTTACATGCTTTTCGGCATGCCCCCCATCTACCCCACCGGCCTGGCCATGGCCTTTGAGCTGGCGGCCTACGGCATTCTGGCGGGCTGGCTGTACGCCCATTCCCGCTGGAAGTGCGTCAAGGCCCTGTATGTCTGCCTCATCGGCGCCATGCTGGGCGGCCGTCTGGTGTGGGGCCTGGCGGAGATCGTGCTGCTGGGGCTGAGCGGTTCCGCCTTTACCTGGGCGGCCTTTATGGCCGGCGCCTTCACCAATGCCATCCCCGGCATCATCCTGCAGCTGGTGTTCATCCCCGCCTTCATGGTGGCCCTGGACCGCACCGGTCTGCGCCGGTTCAACCCCGCCCACAGCCATTGCCCCAAGAAAGAAAACTGAATCCCGCAGCGCTCCTCCCGCCCCGGCGGAAGGGGCGCTTTTTTTGTTGGCCGGGGGCTTGCCAGCCGCCGCAAAGATGTTACAATAGGGATGTGCTGAAGGACCCAACGCCCCCCGGGGCGATTTGAAATAACAGGAGGAAAACAGATGATCTATCTTGGCGTGGATCTGGGCGGTACCAACATCAAGGCCGCTCTGGTGGATGAACAGGGGCAGATTTTGAAGGAGGGCAGCCGTCCCACCAACCTGCCCCGCCCGGCGGAAGCGGTGTGCGATGACATCGCCGCCCTGTGCAAGGACCTGATGGCCGAAAAGGGCCTGACCCCCGCCGACGTGGCCTGCGTGGGCGTGGGCTGCCCCGGCACGGTGGACGACGCCACCGGCATGGTGCTGTACTCCAACAATCTGGACTGGGCGGATTTCGCCATGGGCGACTACCTGCACAAGGCCCTGGGCCTGCCGGTGCGCCTGGCCAACGACGCCAACGCCGCCGCTCTGGGCGAAGCCATCGCGGGCTGTGCCGCGGGTGCCCAGAGCGCGGTGATCATCACCCTGGGCACCGGCGTGGGCGGCGGTGTGGTGCTGGACGGCAAGCTGCTCACCGGCTATACCGGCGCGGCTGCCGAGCCCGGCCACATGGTCATTGACGGCAGCGCCGGCGCCCCCCTGTGCACCTGCGGCCGCCGCGGCTGCTTTGAGGCATTCGCCAGCGCCACCGCCCTGATCCGCCAGACCCGGCAGGCCATGGAACAGCACCCCGAAAGCGGGCTGTGGAAGCTGGCCCCCACCCTGGAAGAGGTCACCGGCCGCACCGTCTTTGACGCCCGGGATGCCGGGGACGCCGTGGCTGCCCAGGTGGTGGACAACTACATCGGCTATCTGGCAGAGGGCGTGGCCAACCTCATCAACGTCTTCTTCCCCCAGGTGGTGGGGCTTTCCGGCGGCATTGCCAACCAGGGCGAGGCCTTGCTGGCTCCCCTGCGGGAAAAGGTGGAACCCAAGGTCTTCGGTGCGGCCCATGCCCACAAAAAGACCGAGATCACCACCTGCACCCTGGGTTACCGGGCGGGTGTGATCGGCGCGGCTCTGCTGGGCCGCGGCTGCTGAGCCTGACGAAAAACCGAACAGAAAAAGACCGGCGCTCCTTTGGCAGGAGCGCCGGTCTTTGTTGTGTCAGGGTTCGGGCGGGGCGTCGGTGTGCACCGGCAGTTTGCCGCTGCGCACCAGTTCTATGAACAGCTTGCCCAGCTGGGGATCAAACTGGGTGTCCAGATTGGCTTCGATCTCCCGCAGGGCGCGTTCCACGCTCATGGCTTCCTTGTAGCTGCGGCGGGAAACCATGGCGTCGAAGGAATCGGCCAGGCAGAGGCACCGGGCGCCGATGGGGATCTGTTCCCCGGCAATGCCCCGGGGATAGCCCTTGCCGTCCCACCGTTCGTGATGGCCCAGCACCGAGGGAATGACATAGTCCATGGAAGGCAGATACCGGATCATGGCGGTGGAGGCTTCCACGTGCTGTTTGATGATGGTGTATTCCTCGGCGGTCAGGCGGCCGGTCTTGGAAAGGATGGCTTCCGGGGTGCCGATCTTGCCGATGTCATGCAAAAGACCCGCCTGCCGCACGATCTCCACATGTTCGTTGTCCAGCCCGGCGGCGGTGGCCAGGGCGGCGGCGTATTCCGCCACATGCTGGGAATGGCTGAAGGTGTAATGGTCTTTGGCGTCGATGGCGGCGGTAAGAGCAAAGATGGTGGAAGAGCAGCTGTCCGCCAGAGCGCGCTTGGAAGCGTAGCTCTTGGCGATGCGCTTGTCCTCCGGTTCGGGGGTGTACAGGCAGACCCGGTTCTTGCCGTTGTTCTTGGCGGAATAGACCGCCATGCCCGCGTAGGTCAGCAGTTCCTCCACGCTGCGGGCGCAGGTGGGATAGCTGCTCACACCGGCGGAGAAGGTGAGGAAGCGGCGGGGCCCGGAACCGGCGCTCACCACCTCCCGTTCCAGCCACCGGCGGGCCTTTTCGGCACAGTCGGTGGCGGTGTCCGGCGGGCAGAAGGGGAAGCTGACGATGAACTCCTTGCCGCTGTACCGGGCCACGGTGCCCCGGCTGCCCACCAGCACCCGCAAGGCGTCGGCAAACCGCTTGAGGATGTGGTCGCCTTCCGCCGCGCCGTACAGTTCGTTGTACAGGCGGAAATCGTCAAAGCTGATGATGAGCACCGAAAGCTGGGCGTGATGGGCCAGCGTGAAGTCGTTCTGCAGCACTTCCTGGAAATAGCTGCGGTTATACAGGCCGGTGAGGGGGTCGTACTGGGCTTTCTTGCGCAGGGCTTCGTACAAAGAGGCGTTGTTCAGCGCAATGGCCAGCACCGCCGCCACCGAATCCAGCATGCCCAGCCGCTCCTGGGACAAAGCCCGGCGGGGGGCATCGTCCTGGCGGGAGAAGAGGGCCACGGCGGTCATCTCGCTGCCGCTCATGATGGGCAGCAGCAGCTCCACCCGCATCTGTTCCAGCCGGTCCTTTTCCTTCTGCCACAAAGCACGGAAATGGCGGGAACGGGTGAACTCCGCATACTGGGCGCAGCAGCCCCGGCTTTTCAGCCAGGCCATCAGGGGATCATCGGCGGCAAAGCTGTCCCGGCAGGCCACCGACATCTCGGTGGCGCCCCGCATGTCGTAACAGCCGGTGCGGCTGTCCAGCACAAAGACCCGGGCGGTGTAGCCGGGCATGGAATGCTGCAGATAATCCCGGTACAGGTTCAGCAGGGCCTCCAGGCTCAGGGTCTTGTTTACGTCGGTGCTGAACCGGCGCAGTTCCTCGTTCTGCTGTTCCGCGCCTTTCAGCAGGATGGCGGTCATCAGACGGCGGACGATGCAGAAGAGGAACACCGTCAGCACAGACGCCGCTACCGAGAAGACAATGGTCTTGTAAGGCAGATAGGCGTCGAAATACAGCGCATAGAAGTTGTCCGCCGTGCGGTAAACACTGATGAGCAGCACGGTGGCGCAGGTCAGGGCGATGGCAAACACCGGCCCGTTGGTGGTAAAGCTGCGCAGAGGCACCAGGCGGCGCCGGTACAGCATGTAGTACAGGCAGATGGCGTTCACCAGGCAGGAGAAAGTGTCCACCGGCAGGGAGACCATCTGGGGCAAAGTGGCGGACAGGGTACAGGCGAACATGACGCCCACGCCGATGAGCATGGGGGTGAACTGGGAAATGTCCGAGTGGCCGTCCTGGCAGCTTTTGTACGCCAGGCGCCAGGAAGCCAGCAGGGTGTATGCCGCCATGAGGATGGGGATGAAGCACCAGACGGAAACGCCGTATTCAAAGCGGGTCTCGTGGCCCGCCGTGACTATGTGGGGGTCGGTGATGAACACATTGCCCGCGTTGAGCAGCAGGATCACCAGCCAGATGATGCCCTGAACGATGTGGGAGAAAGGGGCACGGGTGGAGGTGAACCGGTAGATGAAGTTGTAGATCAGGAAGGGCACCAGGAAGATGCCGGTGATGGACACCATGTACCAGAAGGAAGCCCCCGGGGCCAGCTGCAGGCGCATGAACAGCGACCCGCCCGACCACATGGTGAAGGAACCCAGCAGGGCGATGAAGGCGTAGACCAGGCGGTCCTTCTTGGTGCTCAGGGCTGTGAGGAACAAAAACAGGTTGCACAGCAGCGAGAGCAGGGGAACGATGATGAAGAGGCGTTCGTTCAGTGTCATTGGACGTCGCCCCCTTCCCCAAGGGTATCCTGCAGGTGCAGGATATCCAGGACCACTTCCCGGGGCGCGCCCACCGGCAGCACCGTGCGGCCGGTGCGCCGGGTGTAGGCCTCGATGGTGCCGGTGCGCAGCACCGTCACCCGCAGCGGGTCCATGCCCAGCAGGCGTTTCAGGTCCTTGTAGTCCCCGTCATAGGAGCGGAAATAGATGGACAGGTGTTCCTGCAGGATCTGTTTGGTCAGGGCGGCGGAACCGGCGTCCTCGTTGTCCAGTTCCACATACAGGTCCAGGTAGGAATGGCCGTCGGCGTCGTATTCCTTCACCGCGAACCAGTGGGCGATGGGCAGACGGGACAGGGAGATGACCTTTTCGATCTCCCGCTTGGTGATGCGGGTAAAGCCCGCAATGTCGATGACCGAGGGAATGCGGTCCACATACTCGAACTGGGGCAGGTCCAGGCCGTCCTCCGGGTTGCGCAGCCGCAGGCAGCGGTAGATGTCCCCCACCCGGTAGCGCAGGAAGGCGCCGCCCTTGAGCACCGTGATGACCAGTTCGTATTTCTGCCCGGCCACCAGCTCATCCATCAGGTAGGTGCGGGGCGTGTAAGCGGGATCTTCCAGTTCCCGGGCGTATTCATGCTCGGGGATGAACTCATAGAAGCAGGCGTCGGGGAAGAGCACCAGGCCGTTCTTGCTCCAGGTCTCGGTGCCCATGCAGGAAGGTTCGGTGCCGCCCGCCAGTTCCAGGGGACGGATGCCCCAGGCTTCGGCCAGTTCGTTCTTGTACAGGGCGGTGTCGGTGCCCACGCAGACGAAACCGTCCAGCTTGAACAGGTCCCGGGGGCGCAGCGGGGTGCCGTCCCGGCGGCAGCGGTAAAGGGCCGAGAGCAGCCGCACCAGCATGCGGGGGCTTATGCCCCACAGCATCTTCAGGCCGCCGCCCCCGCCGCCGGCCAGGCTGTCCAGGCTGCGGGTGGCGCCGTAGAGCACGCTGCTCATGCCGAAGAAAAGGTTCATGCCGTGCTTCACCGCCAGCTTGTAGCCCAGGCGGGTCTGCTGGCCGAAACTCATCTTCCGGGCTTCCCGCACCGAGGGCATGAACCGCAGCCGCAGCTGGGGCCGGATCAGGTCCGGGAACATGCCGGTGGCGTAGGGCATGGGAGCCAGGCTGTACAGCACCCGGGCCCCGGGGCGCACATGGAACTGCCCCCGGCCTTTGCTGGTGGACAAAATCATGGCGGCCAGAATGTTGCGGGTGTAGGCTTCCAGCATGCTTTCGGTGTAGGGCGCACGCTTGGAAGGAAAGTCGCCGCCCTCCCAGGTGGTGTGCAGCCACACCACCGGCTTGGCGGGAAGCATCTCTTCCCGCTGGGGCAGAAGGACGTCGGCGTAATCATCAAATTTGGTCAGAGGCACCATGGTGCGGAACTCTTCCACGTTACGGGGCACCCCGTTCCTGAACAGCCGCTGCCCCAACGGACAGGCGGCCATCAGCTCCACCTGCTCCATGACCAGGCGCTTCTGGATCTGCATGTATTCCGGCAGACTCAGGTCCAGAAAACCGCAGTATTCCTGCCAGACCTCGGCGGCCGGGCATTGTTTCAGTTTTTCCTCAAAGGTCATGGTCGGACATCCCTTTTCCAGTTTCTTTTTTACTTCGGGGTGCGCAGGGTGTGCAGGCAGCGGCGCAGGCTGCCGGGTGTGGGGATAAACCGGGGCGTGGCGGCACGGTAGGCCGTGTACCCCCGGATGCTGCGGGGAAAGACGGTTTCCCCCTGCCAGGCGGCATAGGCGGCGTCCAGCAGGGTGAAAAGCACAAAGGCAAGACCCAGGGCCCAGCCGCCCAGGGCGCCCCACAGGCAGGCGTAAAACCCGCCCAGGAACAGAACCCCGGGGTGGCGGCACAGGGCGAACACGCCGGTGTCCACCAGGGGCCGCAGTTCATCTTTTTGGGCGGTGGCGGCGCTGCTGCCGCCCGCCGGCAAAGCAAAAAACAGGGTATAGATCAGAAGCAGAAGCATGAGGGCACTGCCCGCGAACCAGAACAGCGAACCCGGTCCCGGCGGCGCGGTGCGCCAGCGGCGGACCAGCAGGGCGGCGGTGGCGGCGATGAGCAGCGCCCCGCCCAGGGGAAAGAGCAGCCCCGCGCCCCGGCGGCCCCGGAGCACCTGCCCGTAGTCGGACAGGACCATCAGCCCGAAGGCCAGGGCGCCCAGCCCCAGCCACACAAAATCCGGGGCGGTCATTTCTGCAGGAAGGCCAGGCCCAGACAGCCCGCCCCGGTGTAGATGCCGATGACGGCCCCCACCCAGCCGATGGTGATTTTTGCGGCGGGGTCGATGGCCAGGATACGCCCGGCCACCTGCTGGGCCAGTTCTTCCCGGTCGGCGTGGAAGAGATAGACCTCCCCGCCGTAGACGGCTTTTTCCCGGTAGAGGTCCACCACCCGGTCCACGGCGCGGTCAAAGCCGCGCACGATGCCGATATCGCTGACCAGACCGTCCCGGAAGACCAGAATGGGCTTGACCTTGAGCAGGTCGGCGGCCAGTACCCGGATGGCCCCGGCGCGGCCGCCCTTGCGGGCGTTGGCCAGGGATTCCATGGCGAAATAGACCCCCACGTGGGGACGCAGTTCCTCCAGCTTTTCCACGATCCGGGCGGCGGTCAGGCCCTGGGCCGCCAGGCGGGCGGCTTCCTTGACCAGAACGGCCAAACCGTAGGAGACCTGCTGGGAATCATAGACGGTGACGGGGGTGGAAAAGCCCTGCTCTTCCAGCAGCTTTACGGTGCTGCGGGCGGTGTTGCAGGAACCGGACATCTTGCTGGTCAGGCTGATATACAGCAGTTCGGTACAGCCCGGCACGGCGGCCGCCACGCGGAAAGCCTGCATGAACTGGTCCAGATTGGGGTGGGCGGTTTTGGGCAGCTCCGCACAATCGGCCAGGCGATGGTAGAGGGTGGGCGGATCGATCTCGATATTGTTGCGGTACTGCTCCGTGGGGCTGAACGCGATAAAATCAGAGATGATGGTAATGCCCAGTTCTTTGGCCTGCTGCGAGGTGAGATCGCAGGCAGAATTGGTCAAAATATGTACCATCCACCACAACTCCTTTATCTTGATAAAAAACAGGAATGCTTGCTTTTCGGGACGATAAACAGGCATTTTTTGTCTGCCGAAAGGGCAGACGGGATCTACTCTATTATGCACGCGGAAGCGGGAAGTTGTCAAGAACTGTGCGGTGGGGCAAAGACCGGGAAATCGGCCTGCAAGGGCACTATTGATAGGCGTGTGCGCGCAAGAAATTGTGCCTTTGACCCCGGGAAAGACCCACTCCCCGGTCAATTTGCACAAGGGGGCGGGGCAAAGGGGGTGGTCTGGGCGTCTGAACGCCAAAAAATAGATCTAAATCAATTTGGCAAGGCAAGATGCGTGCCCTGCCTTGCCCACCGTCCGGGTTTGTGTTATCATGGGAGAAATATTCCGGACAAAGAGGTGTCTGACTGATGGAACTGAAAAATCCGAAGGCGCGGCGGGTAATGGCCGCGGGCTGTGTGTGCGGGCTGCTGGGCAGCCTGGCCCTGCCCTGGAACCTGGTAAGCTGCGTGCTGTTTGCGCTGTCTTCGGCGGTGCTGGCGGCAGGCTGCCTGATGCTGCGGAGCGTGGGCGCCGGGTATCTGCGGGCAGCCAAGCCTGCGGTGGCGGGGGCGGTGGCCTTCGCCCTGGGGACCGTTCTGGACGGGGGCAGCCTGTTCCAGATGCTGGTGGTGGCCGGTGCGGCCCTTTTGTACTTTGTGGTGGCCTACTACGCCGACGCGGTGATGGAAGAGACCGGGACCAAGGTGTCCCGGGGCGGCGCGCCCCGCCCGCCCAAGGCGGCCATCCGGTTTGAATATGCCGCCGGTATGTTCGTGCTGGCCCTGCTGGTGGGGGAGATGCTGCCCGCCATCGTGAACTTTGCCAAGGTGGTGGCCATGATCTCCATGGGCGTGGGCTTTGTGCAGCTGGCACAGTTCATGCTCAGCGGTCCCCGCAAGGAGGACAACGCCGGGTAAGCCGGAAACAGAAAAATCAAAACGGACCCCTTCGGAATGCCTGTGCGGCTTCCGAGGGGGTCCGTTGTCGTTTATTCGTCCAGGTCAAAGTCCCCGGGCAAAAGCAGGTCCAGGGGCGCGCCGGGGTCCGCCACCAGGCGGCGGGACTGGTTCAGGATGGCCCGTTCCAACGCGTTGCGGGCCATGCGGCCGTTGCCTGCCTTGGCGGCATCCTCCGCCTGACGGCGGGCAAACCAGGTCTTGAGGGGCATGGCGCATCCTTCATCCAGGCGGTAGCCCTTGGAGGCGGCCAGGCTGCCCAGAATGGCCCACAGCTCGTCGGCGGTGTAGTCAGGAAATTCGATCTGGTTGGGGAAGCGGCTGGCCAGGCCGGAGTTGGCGGCCAGGAAGGTCTGCATCTCATGGGTGTAGCCCGCCAGGATCACCACCAGGTCGTTGCGGTGGTCCTCGATGCCTTTCACCAGGGTGTCGATGGCTTCCAGGCCGAAGCTGTCCTCACCGCCCCGGTAGAGGCTGTAGGCTTCGTCGATGAAGAGCACGCCGCCCAAGGCGCTGCTGATGACCTGATTGGTCAGGGGGGCGGTGTGGCCCACATACCGGCCCACCAGGTCGGCCCGGCCCACCTCCACCAGCTGGCCGCCCCGCAAAGCGCCGATGGCTTTCAGGTACTTGGCCAGGATGCGGGCGATGGTGGTCTTGCCGGTGCCGGGGTTGCCGGTAAAGATCATATGCATGTTGATGTCCGCCACCGGCATGCCCTGGGCCTTGCGCCGCTGCTGGGCCTGCACGTTTTTGGCGATGTCCCGCACAAAAGTCTTGACTTCATCCAGGCCCACGATGCGGTCCAGTTCCGCCTCTACGGCTTCCACATCCCCGCGGTACTGCTGGGGCAGCAGAGCCAGCAGGTCGAAGGCTTCGCCCCCGTTCACCGCGGCAAAGACCCGGCCTTCCCGCACCGTCAGCACGGCAGGGGTGCCCTCAGCGGGGTTGGCGTCGGAAGAAAGGACGTATTCCGCCAGAGCGCGGAAGAGCAGGTCGGCAAATTCCCGCATGGAGGTCATGCCGCCCCGCTTGCCGTACTGGGCGGCCAGGTAATCCCGCATATCCGCCCCCATGGAGAGGGTCAGTCCGCACCGGGTCTTGGCCTTCTGGGCCAGGAAATTCAGTTCCCGGGCGGCGATGGCGGCCAGACTTTCGGGGGTGAAGGGGTCGGTGCGGCAGATATCCCCGGCCAGGGCGTCCACGAACCGGGCGCCGAACCGGTCGGCCAGGGCGGCCTCGTCCTTCTCGGAGAAAAAGACGAAATACTTGCCCCCGGCGTTCAGTTCACCCACCGCGCCGGGCGCCAGGGCGGTGCCCACATCCACCAGGATGCCCCGCTGCAGCACATACCGGCTGGTCAGGGCCAGGGTTCCGTCCATGGCCAGGTCGGCCAGCATGTTCAGATAGGAGGAGGCGCAGGCTTCGTAGTGGTCAAAGGCCAGCACCTCGGCAGGGGATTGCAAAGCCGCGTACAGGTCCTGCAGAAACAGCTTTTCCTGGGCGGGACCGGGGTAGAGGGAAAGGTCCATGGTCTCGATGTCGGGGTTTTTCAAAAGTCCCCGGTCGGCCATTTTCCGCACCACACACCGCAGGGTGTAGTGGCGGCCTGTGCCTTCCGGCCCGCAGAGGAGCATGGGGCCCCGGGCGCGCTGGGCGTCGTCGGTGCCCATGACGAAAGGGCGGCGGAAGGCCTTGACCACATCCGCCACAAAGGCGTCCTGGCCCAGCACCTCGGTGCGCACCTCGGCGGCCAGACCCTGGAACCCGGCGCCCCGGGTGGGGGCGGGAGCCGGAGTCGGCTGGGCGTTGTTCTGCAAAAGGCCGTCGCTGCGCAGGTTGCGGGTCAGCTCGCTGCTCATGCGGCGGACGTTCTCGGCGGTGGAAGCCGCGGCTTTGTCCACCGCGTCCAACGCGTCGGCGGCAGCCCGGCTGCGTTTGTTCCCGGCGGCCAGGGCGTCCAGCTGGGCCTGCATGTCGGCCAGGCTGGCAGCGGCCGCATCGGCCTGTTCCTTGTCCGGGCGGGAGCGGCCGTTGCCCATCAGACCACGAACCCAGGCGTCGTATCCGTCCTCAATGCTCATGGGATTCCTCCTCACTGCGCGGTGCGCTCTTGACGGTGATGCGGTAGAAATTCTTCACGCTGCAGCCGGCGCGGCCGCCGCCCGCACAGGCGCAGGCACACGCACAGCTGGAAACACAGGCGCAGGCACAGCCTCCGCCGCTGCCACGGCCCGCGCCGCCGCCCCGGAAGGACCCGCCCCCCGCGCGGAAAGAAGGCGGGGGCGTGGTGGGACGGTAGCCCTGGGGCGGCACTGCCCCGGGAGCCAGGTGGATGGTGCGGATGCCGTTGGTGTACCAGCGGCGGTCATTGCGGCCAAAGCCGCCCCGCCACCGGGGCCGCACGGCGATATCCCAATAGATGGCAAACCCCACAAAGCCGAAGAAGAGCAGCATCATCAGGGCGACAGCCAGGTCGTCGTCGCCGCTGCCTTCGGAAGGCAGCATCTCGGTGGACGGGTCATACACGGCGGTGACCTCGGCGGGCACCTGCACCCGCACGGTGGCCTTCTCCCCGTGGTCCATGGGGCCGAAGGTCCAGACATAGTAGCCGTCTTCCAAAGTCTCGGTGTCGGCGGACATGCCTTCAGAGGCCTTCCAGCGGATGGTCAGTTCCTGCACTTCCAGGTCGTCAAACCAGCCGGGGGTGAACAGATAGGTGGCGGTGCCGTCATCAGACAGAGTGTACAGATGGCTCTGGTGCACCCGGAAAGAGAACTGCACCTGGCTTTGCTGCCCTGTCTGGGCGGCGTAGTCCGGGGCGTAATAACGCCGCACAAAGGTGATGCGGGCGAAGGTGTTGCCGTCCTCCGTCTGAGAGCGCACACCGGAAACGGTGTCCGGGGTCAGGTTCTCGAAGCTGTCCACCTGGTCGTTGGCCAGGCCGATCTTCACCCAGGAAAGGGGTTCGTCGGCGCTGCCGCCGATGACCTCCCAGTCGATGTCATAGGTGATGTCGGCGCTGCCATCCTCCCGGGGATCCACGGTGACAACATAGGAATTGATGCGGTCCAGGTCGCCGCTGTCTGCCAGGGCGGCGGGGGCAGCCAGCAGGGCCAGCAGCGCCACCGCCAGCAGGGCGGTCAGGCGGCGGGCCCGGAAAATCAGATGTTTCATGGGGTGTCCTCCTGCAAGGGGGTCTCGCCCAGGGGGCAGGTGTGCAGCATCTTGGCGCTCTGGCGGCGGATGTTGCGGCAGGGGGCGGCGTTCCAGATGCGCCGCCAGGGCTGGTGCAGGATGTTGCCCAGACCCGGGCCGCACAGCCAGCTCTGGCAGGGCAGCACGGTGCCGTCCGGCGCAATGGCCATGTTGGAGAGGCAGGCCCCGCAGCTGGGCACCTGGGTGAAGCCCAGTTCCCGCAAAGTCCCGTCCTTCAGCCAGCCGGGGCTGGTAAAGTCCAGTTCCATGCCGTGGGCATCCGCAAAGGCCCGGGCCTGCCGCAAAGTCTCGGTGAGCTGGGCGGTGGTCAGGCGGGTGCCCCGGCTTTCGGGGGTCTGGGCGCTGCCCGCGGGGATGAGCCCGCTGCAGGTGGCGTACCGGATGCCCAGTTCGTGGGCCAGGGCCAGGGTGGCGGCATAGTCCTTGTTCAGGCTGCACAGGGGGGTGTTGATGCTCACATTCAGCCCGGCGGCCAAGGCGTTGCGGATGCCGGCGATGGTGTCGGCGTAGCCGGGGGCTCCCACCAGGGTGTTGTGGATGGATTCTTCCGCCGAATACAGGGTGACCTGCACGCTGTCCAGGCTGGCTTCGTGAAGATCATGGCACAAAGCGCTGGTGAGCATGCGGCCGTTGGTGTTCAGCCGGGTGACGAACCACTGGGCGGCGTCCACCAGCTTCACCAGGTCGTGGCGCAGGGTGGGTTCGCCCCCGGTGAAGGTCAGCTGGGGGATGCCCGCGGTGCGGCATTTCTGGATGACGGCCAGCCACTGGTCGGTGTCCAGCTCCTCGGTCTCGCCGTAGGGCTGGCGGGCGGCGTAGCAGTGCAGGCATTTCTGGTTGCAGTGCCAGGCGCCGTCCTTGACCATGGCGCTGATGAGCAGGTCCATGCGGTGGGGGGCCGCCATGTGGCGGGCATAGGCCCCCAGGTCCATGGGCTGGACTTCCGCTTCGGGCGTTTCGCCCCGGGCAATGGCAAACAGGGAGTCCAGCATGGATCGCAGGTCGGCGGCGATCTGTTCCGGCGGGGTGCGCTTGTAGACGGCGGCGGTGGCCTTCACCGCGTCGTCGGCGGCCTGCTGCCATTCCTCCTCCCCAATCTGGCTGCCCTCATAGGGGCGCAGGGCTTCCATGAGGTTTGCAAGAAGAATGGCCCAGGAAACGCTCAGGGGCAGGATGTCCCGCCCGTTGAGGATGGCCACAAAAGGCACGTCGGTGTGCTGGTGGCGGCTGGGCACCAGATGGATGCGCACCGCACCGGGACCATCGGGGTCCAGGGTGACGTGGCAGACGCCGTCCAGGTGACGGCGGAGAAACTGGGTCTCGGCCCGGCTCAAAAGCGGCATGAGATACCCTCCTGTATGATATTCAAAAGGTGGGCGGACCGCGGCGGCACGCCCGGAAAAATCAAGGTTGCAGTATGAGGCTTATTATATCACACAACCGTGGCCAGAACAAGGCAACTGCCCAACAAACAAAAACACCCGCCCGCGGTGTGCGGACGGGTGCAAAGGCTGTGATCAGAAGGTGAGGTTGCCGAATTCGGACAGGCGCAGCTCGCTGTTGTGCTCCTGGGCCCAGTTGATGCTCCAGGGGCTGCCGAAGAGCAGCAGGCGGTTGCCCTTCAGGTCCTCGATGGGGCGGGTGTCGCTGGTGATGTCCAGGGTCTTGGGGTCCAGCTCATCGTTGGAGTTCAAGATCCAGCGGATGTATTCGTAGGGCAGGGTCTGCAGGCGGATGTCCACGTTGTACTCGTTTTTCAGGCGGTACTCCAGCACTTCCAGCTGCAGTACGCCCACCACGCCCACAATGACCTCTTCCATGCCGGAACCCAGGTCGCGGAAGATCTGGATAGCGCCTTCCTGGGCGATCTGTTCCATGCCCTTGACGAACTGCTTGCGCTTCATGGTGTCCACCTGGGTGACCCGGGCGAAGTGCTCGGGGGCGAAGGTGGGAATGCCCGCAAAGCGCACATGCTGCTTGCCGGTGCACAGGGTATCGCCGATGGAGAAGATGCCCGGGTCAAACAGGCCGATGATGTCGCCGGCATAGGCTTCGTCCACAATGGCCCGGTCGTCGGCCCTCATGGTGGTGCCGGTGGCCAGCTTGATGTTCTTGTTCTCCTGCACATGGAAGGCTTCCATGCCGCGCTCGAACTTGCCGGAACAGATGCGCACAAAGGCCACGCGGTCCCGGTGGTTCTTGTTCATGTTGGCCTGGATCTTGAAGATGAAGCCGGAAAATTCCGGCCGGGTGGGGTCCACCAGCTCCCCGGTCTCGGAATCCTTGCGGGGCAGCGGGGTGGGGGTCAGGCGCAAAAAGTCCCGCAGGAAGGGTTCCACGCCGAAGTTGGTCAGAGCGGAACCGAAGAACACCGGGGACAGCTCGCCGCGGTGCACCGCTTCCAGGTCGAATTCCTCCGCGGCGCCGTCCAGCAGTTCGATGTCGTCGGCCAGGCGCTGGTGGTTTTCGGTGCCGATGAGCTCGTCCAGGGCGGCATCGCCCAGGCTGGCTTCGATCTCATCCACCATCCGCACGCCGTTGGCGCGGCCGTCGCCCTCAAAGGCCAGGACCCGGCGGCTGGCACGGTCAAACACGCCCTTGAAGCCCTTGCCGCAGCCGATGGGCCAGTTCATAGGATAGGTCTTGATGCCCAGGATCTCCTCGATGTTTTCCATCAGTTCAAAGGGATCACGGGCTTCCCGGTCCATCTTGTTGATGAAGGTGAAGATGGGGATATGGCGCAGGGTGCAGACCTTGAACAGCTTGATGGTCTGGGCTTCCACGCCCTTGGCGGCGTCGATGACCATGACGGCGGAGTCCGCCGCCATGAGGGTGCGGTAGGTGTCCTCGGAGAAGTCCTGGTGGCCGGGGGTATCCAGAATGTTGATGCAGCGGCCCTGATACCGGAACTGCAGCACCGACGAAGTGACCGAGATACCGCGCTGCTTTTCAATATCCATCCAGTCGGACACCGCATGCTTGGCGCTCTGCTTGCCCTTGACCGAACCGGCGGTCTGGATGGCGCCCCCGTACAGAAGCAGCTTTTCGGTCAGGGTGGTTTTACCGGCGTCGGGGTGCGAGATGATCGCAAATGTGCGCCGGCTTTCGATTTCTTCACGCAAAGAAGGCATATTTCCATTAACTCCTTGTTTCTCTTGGCAGTGACGGCGAATGGAACTCGGTCACATGGGGGCACACTCCTCTATTCTATACATACCTTTCTATCATACCCTGTTTTTGGCCGGATTGCAACGAATTTTTACATCTGCGGGCCGGAAAAATGCCCCGGAGCGCCTTGGACGCCGGGGCGGGGTATGCTATAATGGTCAAAGGTCCTGTCCGCCGGGCTTTTTCAGCACGAAACAGGGCAAAGGCGCTGTGGGCGCCCAGTTGGCGAACTCGCACACCAGCACGGTGTACCGGGTCAGGGGCAAGGACCGGAAAAATTCCAGCACGGCCTGTTTCTCGTCACTGCCGATGACCTTGCCGCTGTACAGCACCGCCGCCAGCACGCCTCCGGGTTTCAGGGCGTCCAGCGCCGCCTGCAGGGCGGGCAGGGTGCTTTCGGTGCCGGAATGGATGCTGTGGTCCGCCCCCGGCAGCCAGCCGAAGTTGAACACCGCTCCGTCCAGGGAGGCCGGCGGCACCAGATGCCCCAGGTCCTTGTGGTCGCAGACGATGGCCCGGCCCACCTGATGCAGGCCGTTTTCCGCCAGCAGGCGGTTGGTGGCTTCCACCGCCGCGGGCTGGATGTCCAAAGCCAGCACCCGGCCGTTGGGGGCGGCTTTGCGGCAGAGGAAAAGAGTGTCGTGCCCGTTGCCGCAGGTGGCGTCCAGGAACGACCCGCCCGCGGGCAGGTTGTCGGACAAAAAGCGGTGGCACAGTTCCACGGCGGTGAGGTCGGGGGCGCGCAGCCGCTGCCAGGACCCGTCCGCCGACCCGGTGGGGGTAAAGCCGAACTTGTGCAAAAGGGAAGCCGCCGCCGCGGATTCCGGCGCGGGGACCAGGAACCGGCTGGCGGTCTGACGGGAAAAACCGTCGTTGCGGCGCAGTACTTCCCGCAAAAGATAGCTGCCGTAGCCCCGGCCCCGCCACTGGGGATTCACGGTGAACAGGGTGATCTGCCCATCTTCCAGCTCGGCCTGGCCGATGAGGATGGACTCTTTATATAAAAGATAGCGGCTGCCCTGCTGTGTGACCTGCATGAAACGGCTCCTTTCAGCGTAAATCTGTCCTTAGAATACGGCGGCACGGGCCTTTTTGTCAAGGGCGCAGAAACCGGTCGTGTAAACGGCATTTCACATTTGTTTCACGGTGAAGATAAACCAATTTCACAATTCATGGATATACTGGGTACCAAGCTCGAAACAAAGAGCCGGGGGCGGCATTTCGCCCAACCCGTGTATTGGAATAGATTAAAGGAGTGCATAAAACATGAGTGAGTACGATTACTCGGGTCTGTACAACCAGAACCCGCAGAATACCCCGCCTCAGAACAGCGGGGAGTCCGGCGGATATCCCAACGTGGGCAGCAGCGGCATGAACACCGCCAACACCGCCCGCACCGACTTCACCAGCCAGGAACAGCCCTCGGCCCAGAGCCAGGACAACGGTCACAGCGCGGGCAGCGCCCATACCGGGTACAGCTATAACAGCCAGGACAACGGTCCCGCAGGCCCCGGCGGCCCCAACGGCCCGGTGAACGGCTACGGCGCTCAGCCCGAACCGCCCCAGCCCCCCCGCCGCAAAAAGGGCGGCAAGACCGGCCTGCGTGTGCTGGCCGGTGTGGGCGTGGTGCTGCTGGGCTTCGGCGGCGGTATGCTGGGCACCGTGGCGGGCACCCGCTTGGGCCTGAACGGCAGCCAGGTGGTGGTGCAGCAGGTCCAGCGTGACGAAAACGCCACCGCTTCCGCCCAGGGCAGCGCCGACGGCAACAGCCTGTCCATGGCAGAAATTGCAGCCAAGGTGCAGCCCAGCGTGGTGGCCATCACCACCGAGCAGATGGTCAGCACCAACAGCTGGTTCGGCAGCTATGTACAGAGCGGCGCAGGTTCCGGCGTCATCATCAGTGAGGACGGCTACATCCTGACCTGCGCCCACGTGGTGAACGGCGCTTCCAACATCACGGTGCAGCTTTCCGATGATACCGAATACACCGCCAGTGTCGTGGGCCTGGATACCTCCACCGACGTGGCGGTACTGAAGATCGAAGCCACCGGCCTGAGCGCCGCCACTCTGGGTGATTCCGATACCCTGGCGGTGGGCGAGCTGGCTGTGGCCGTGGGCAACCCCCTGGGTACCCTGAGCGGCACTGTCACCAACGGCATCATCAGCGCGGTGAACCGTTCGGTGGAAGTGGAAAGCAATGAAATGAGCCTGATCCAGACCGACGCGGCCATCAGCCCGGGCAACTCCGGCGGCGGCCTGTTCAACGGCCAGGGCGAACTCATCGGCATTGTCAACGCCAAGAGCGGTTCCACCACCGATACCGGCGAAGCCACCAACGCCGAAGGCCTGGGCTTTGCCATCCCCATCAACACCGCCATGGACATTGCCCAGGATCTCATTGAGAACGGCTACGTGAAACGCCCGGCTCTGGGTGTGACCGTGGTCACCGTCACCCAGGACAACGCCATGCAGTTCGGTGTGTCCAACTACGGCGTGTATATCTACCAGATCACCCCGGGCAGCGGCGCGACCAACGCCGGTCTGCAGGTGGGCGACCGCATCATCGCCATTGACGACAATTCCGTTTCCGAGAGCAGTGACCTGACCGGCTACCTGCAGCAGAAGGCTGTGGGCGACACCGTCAACCTGCAGATCGAGCGCGACGGCAAGATGGCCACCTATCAGATGGTGCTGGGCGAAGGCGGCAACACCACGGCTTCCACCACCGAGAACGCCGCGGGCTGAACCGGACCCTGATCCCATAATATAAGAAAACCCCCGGCACGAAGCAGAGGCTTCGTGCCGGGGGGTTTTAGTTTGCAGAAAAAGGGGAAAAATCAGAAGTTGTGGTTTTCGATGAGCTTGCGGCCCATGAGCACGCCCATGACCGAAGCCATCATCAGGCCGCGGGTCCAGCCGGAGGAGTCGCCCAGGCAGTGGAGGTTGGCCACGTTGGTCTCCAGGTCGGTGTCCATACGGACCTTGTTGGAATAGAACTTCAATTCGGGGGAATAGAGCAGGGTCTCGGGGGCGGCAAAGCCGGGCACCACATGGTCCACCATCTTGATGAACTCGATGATGTTGACCATGGCGCGGTAGGGCATGGCGGCGGTGATGTCACCGGCCACGGCGTCCTTCAGGGTGGGGCGGACGTTGGACCGGGCCAGTTCCTGGGGCCAGGTGCGCTTGCCGTTGAGGATGTCGCCGTAGCGCTGCACCAGAATGTGCCCGGCGCCCAGCATGTTGGTCAGTTCGCCCACCTTCTGGGCGTAGGCGATGGGCTGGTTGAAGGGCTCGGTGAAGTTGTGGCTGACCAGAATGGCCAGGTTGGTGTTGTGGCTCTTCAGGTCCTTGAAGCTGTGGCCGTTGACCACCGCCAGGTCGTTGTCGTAGTTTTCCTGGGCAACAAAGCCGCCGGGGTTCTGGCAGAAGGTGCGGACCTTGTTCTTCCAGGGATTGGGGTAGCCGATGAGCTTGCCTTCATAGAGAACGTTGTTGATGGTCTCCATGATCTCGTTGCGGCATTCCACACGCACACCGATGTCCACGGTGCCGGGACGGTGGGCGATGTGATGCTCGGCGCAGATCTTTTCCAGCCAGTCGGCGCCCCGGCGGCCGGTGGCGATGACCACCTGGCGGGCGGTGATCTCCACCGCTTCCGCTTCCGGCTTGCCGGTGCGGCGTGCCACCACGCCGCGGCAGACATCGCCGTCCAGCAGGATGTTGTCGCACTCGGTGTCGAACCACATCTCCACGCCCTTGGCGGCCAGATAGTTCTGGATGTTCAGGTAGAGCTGCTGGGCTTTCTCGGTGCCCAGGTGGCGGATGGGGCAGTCCACCAGCTGCAGGCCGGCCTGGATGGTGCGCTTGCGGATCTCTTTGATCTCGGTGCCTTCATACACGCCCTCCACATGGGGGTCGGCGCCGAATTCCAGGTAGATCTTGTCGGTGTAATCAATGAGTTCCTGGGCAAAATCTTCCCCGATCAGTTCGGGAAGTTCGCCGCCCACCTCGCGGGAGAGGGACAGCTTGCCGTCCGAAAAGGCGCCCGCGCCGGAAAAACCAGTGGTGATGGCGCAGGTGGGCTTGCAGTTGATGCAGTGGCCCACTTCGGCTTTGGGGCAGTGGCGGCGCTCCACCGGTTTACCCTTTTCAATGAGCAGGATCTTGAGATCCTGGGGCTTGCTGCTCTTGCGCAGCAGTTCCAGGGCGGTGAAGATACCGGCAGGGCCGGCGCCGACGATGATAAGATCGTACTGGTTTTGCATGGGGAACGGGTCTCCTTTTGTGTATGAAATGATAAAGCAGAATCAGTTCTGCGATTCGGCGGAATGGGCGGGTTCCTCTTCGGCGGGGGCTTGGCCTTCCCCGGCGGTATCCCCGGCGGACAGGGCGGCTTCGGCGGCCTTGTCCAGATCATGGAGCATCATGGCGGTGTAGATGGTGCACCCGGCGTTGAGCACGCCTTCCAGGATCAGCAGCAGGCCGCACAGCCAGATGGCATCCACCGGCCAGGAAGCGAAGGGCTGCATGATGAGGATAATGCCCGCGATGCCGGTGACAAAGCCCAGCAGCATCAGCACCCACCAGCGCTGGCCCTTGCGGCGCACCAGCTGCCAGGCGCTCTGTTCCCGGGCACCGCCGTCCACCAGCAGGAAAAAGCCGAACACCACCGGCAGCACCCACTCTACAAAGTCGGGGCGCAGCAGGGCAAACAGCCCCAGGGCCAGGGTGACCACCCCGCCCAGCAGGGTGAAGGCGGCGGCAAAGCCCTTTTCCTTGTTGCGGGAATACCGCCACAGATTGCGGGCACCGGTGAGGGCGATGAGCACCCCGAAAGCGGCGCAGATCCAGGGCAGGCTGGCGGCGGGGGCGGCCAGCAAAGCCAGACCCAGCACAAAGTACAGCACACTGAGCACCAGCATGCCGGTGCGAAGATTGCGAAGCATGGAAAAGACCTCCTTGCAAAGCGTCAGGCCGGGACGGTCTCGCTGCGCATGGGGCGGATGATCTTGTTATAGCACACCCGCTGGAAGATGACGCACAGGGTCAGGGCCACCACTTCCGCGATGGGGAAGGCCCACCAAACCAGTTCCACCCGTCCGGCCAGGCTGAGCAGCCAGGCGGTGGGCAGCAGCACCACCAGCTGACGGATGATGGACACCCACAGAGCCAGCACGCCGTGGCCCAGGGCCTGGAAGTAGGCGGAAGAAATGACGTTGAAGCCTGCCATCAGGAAGGAAATGGAGATGATGCGCAGCGCCACCGTGCCCAGGCTGAGCATGTCCGGGCTGGCGTTGAAGATGCTCAGCATCACCCCGGGCAGGAACTGCCCGGCCAGGAAGCCCAGGACCATGATGCTCACCGCATAGATGACGGCCAGACGCTTGGTGCCCAGGATGCGCTCGGGCTTGCGGGCGCCGTAGTTGTAGCTGACGATGGGGACCATGCCGTTGTTCAGCCCGAACACCGGCATGAACACAAAGCTCTGCAGTTTGAAGTATACCCCGAAAACCGCCACAGCCGTGCTGGAGTAGGCGATGAGGATGGCGTTCATGCCGAAGGTCATCACGCTGCCGATGGCGTTCATGGCGATGGAGGGGATGCCCACCTGATAGATGCGGCGGATGGTGCGCCCGTTGGGGCGGAAGCTGCGCAGGGAGATCTGCACGTCCTTGTTATACAGGAAGTGCAGGGTCAGGGCCGCGGCAGCACCCACAAACTGGCCGATGACGGTGGCTACGGCGGCACCGGCGGCTTCCAGCCGGGGCACGCCGAACAACCCGAAGATGAACACCGGGTCCAGCACGATGTTGGTCACCGCGCCGATGAGCTGGGTGGTCATGGCAAAGGTGCTGCGGCCGGTGGACACCAGGATCTTTTCCATCATGCACTGCACGCAGCAGCCCAGGCTGAAGATGGTGCAGATGCTCAGGTATTCGGTGCCGTAGCGGGCGATGAGAGGGTCGGTGGTCTGGGCGTGGATGAAAGCCCTGGCGCCGAACAGACCGAAGATCAGGAAGCCGATGGCGCTGCACACCGCCAGGAACAGGCCGTTGGCGGCGGCGCGGTCGGCTTCTTCGTGGTTTCCTTCGCCCAGGTTCTTGGACAGATAGGCATTGACGCCCACCGCCGTGCCCACCGCAAAGGCGATCAGCAGGTTCTGGATGGGGAAGGCGAGACTGACGGCGGACAGGGCCGCTTCGTTGACGTAGGAAACGAAGATGCTGTCCACCACGTTGTACAGCGCCTGCACCAGCATCGAGATCATCATGGGGATGGCCAGCGAAAGCAGCAGGGGGTTCAGCGGTTCGGTGCCCATACGGGCGGCGGAAACGGACTTGCTCATGCTTAAACGGATGCCTCCATTGCCTTGGCGGCCTGAACGATCAGCTGCGCGCAGGCTTCGCGGCCCAGCGCGGCGTTCAGGCACAGGTCGTAATTTTTCGCCTCGCCCCAGCGGTTCTCGGTATAATAGTTATAGTAGCTGGCGCGGGCGCGGTCGTGCTTGGCCAGGGTGGTCTCCCACAGGCGGTCGGGCATATCCTTGGCGCCGGGGCGGTTCTTGGCGGTCTGGATGCGGGAATCCAGCGGAGCGTACACAAAGGTGCGCAGCACGTTGGGGCGGTCCCGCAGGACATAGTCGCCGCAGCGGCCCAGGATCACGCAGGAACCCTGCTGGGCCAGCTCTTTGATGACATTGGACTGCAGGATGTACACCTGATCCGCCAGGGGCATGGTGTTGCCCATCATGTACAGGCTGTAGATCAGGCTGCCGCTGCGCTGGTTTTCGCTGGCGGCGATGGCCTCTTCGGTCAGGCCGCTCTTTTTCGCAGCCAGAGAGATCAGCTCCTTGTTGTACAGGGGCACACCCAGAAGGTCCGCCACCCGCTGTGCGATCTCGCTGCCGCCGGAAGCATATTCACGTGCCATTGTGATGACCAGGGGTTCCATAAAATCCACCTCACAGTTCAAATTTGGGGGCGGGGACCCGGCGAAGGGCCGCACCACCCCCACTATACTCATTATAACGGTGCGCCCCGCAAAAAACAAGGGCAAGTCCTGCCAATTTGCACCATGCCGCCCGGTGGGGTATAATGGGGGCAAACCTGCCCCAAAAGCCGGAAACACGGGGCAAAAAACCGACGAAAGGTGGAACGTTTTATGCCGCTGAAACTTGCTGTTCTGTCCACCAGCCGCATCGTGGTGGAATTCATGGCCCATGTGGCCGAAATGCCCGAAATCGAAGTCGCCGCCCTGTGCTGCCGCCCCCAGAGCGAGGAAAAGGCCAAAGCCATGGCCGCCGAGTACGGCGTGCCCCGGGTCTTTACCGACGAGGACGCCTGCTACGCCGCGGGCGGCTTTGAGGCGGTGTATATCGGCACCGCCAACCATCTGCATTATGCGGCTGCCAAAAAGGCCCTGGAAGCCGGCTACCATGTGATTTTGGAAAAGCCCTTCACCGCCACCGCCGCCGAAGCCCGGGAACTGTTTGAACTGGCCGACCGCAAGGGGGTCATCCTCTTTGAGGCCATCACCACCCCCTACCTGCCCGCCTACCGCTTCTTGCAGGAGCAAATGGCCGCCATCGGCCCGGTGCGGGGAGCCATGGCCAGCTTCTGCGCCCGCAGCGCCCGGTACGACGATTACCTCAAGGGCATCTGGAACACCACCTTCGACCCGGCCTGCAACGGCGGCGCCCTCAATGATATGAACGTATACAACCTGCACTTTTTCTGGGGGCTGCTGGGCATGCCGGAATCCTGCGAATACCGGCCCAGCCTGGGGCCCAACGGCATCGACACGGCGGGCACCGCCCTGCTGTATTACCCGGATTTTTGTGCCGCCTGCCTGGCTGCCAAGGACAGTGAAAGCGAGAAGTTCGCCAGCATCCAGGGCCCCGGCGGCTACCTGGTGGTCCACGGCGGCACCAACAGCCTGGATGAGGTCTACGGGATGATGGGGGGCATCCGGGGCGGCGGAACCCGCGTGGATGCACCCCGGGCGGACCGTCACCGCATGGCCTATGAGTTTGCGGAATTTGGGCGTATCGTGGCTGAGAAGGACACCGCTGCCGAGGCGGAAGCCCGCACCCGCACCCTGGCGGTGATGGAATTGCTGGAGAAACTGCACGCCGGGGACGGACAGTAAACCGACCCGCTTTTTAACAGTTTTGCACAAGAATTGTGGAAAACCTGGTCCATTGGCCAAGAAAAAGCGACAAAGATGAACGGAATGTGAACAAAAACTCTTGACCCGGCGGCACCGCTGTGCTAGCATGGGGACAACAAAGCAAAGGCAAAGGCGCCGGACGGTAACCCACCGTCCGGCGCCTTTTGCTTTTTGATTTGAACTTGCAAGAGGGGAGACATGAGTTATGTACAATTCCGCAGACGTGACCTGGACGCTGGTAGCGGCGTTTATGGTCTTTTTCATGCAGGCGGGGTTCGCTTTGTGCGAAGCGGGCCTGACCCGTGCCAAGAACACGGGCAACATCCTGATGAAAAACATGATGGACTTTTGTATCGGCACGCCCTGCTACTGGCTGGTAGGCTTCGGCGTGATGTTTGCAGGGTCCGGTGCCCTGATCGGGGGCTTTGACCCCTTCATCCGGGGCAGCTACGATTTCGGCAGCCTGCCGGTGTGGGTGTATGTGGTGTTCCAGACGGTGTTCTGCGCCACCGCCGCCACCATCGTGTCCGGCTCCATGGCCGAGCGCACCAAGTTCAGCGCCTACTGCCTGTACTCCGCAGCCATCAGCCTGATCGTTTATCCCATTTCCGGCCACTGGATCTGGGGCGGCGGCTGGCTGGCCCAGCTGGGCTTCCATGATTTCGCCGGTTCCACCGCCGTGCACTTTGTCGGCGGCGTCACCGCCATGCTGGGCGCCTGGATGCTGGGTCCCCATATCGGCAAGGACGACAAGGACGGCAAGCCCCGGGCCATTCCCGGCCACAACATGACCGCCATGGCGCTGGGCGTCTTTATCCTGTGGTTCTGCTGGTTCGGTTTCAACGGCGGCTCCACCGTTTCCATGACCGGTGACGAAACCATGATCTCCGCCGGCCTGATCTGCTTCAACACCAACCTGGCGGCCGCCCTGGCCACCGTGGCCGCCCTCATCGTCACCTGGCTGCGCTACGGCAAGCCGGATGTGTCCCTGACCTTCAACGGCGCTCTGGCCGGTCTGGTGGCCATCACCGCCGGCTGCGACCAGGTGGACCCCTACGGCACCGCCATCATCGGCATCGTTGCCGGTGTGCTGTGCGTCTTCTCGGTGGAATTCTTTGACCGCATCGCCCGCATCGACGACCCTGTGGGCGCCGTATCCGTCCACTGCGTCAACGGCGCCTGGGGCACCCTGGCCGTTGGCCTGTTTGCCACTGACGGCGGTGTGTTCTACGGCGGCGGCTTCGCCCGCCTGGGCGTGCAGGCCCTGGGCCTGGTCAGCGTGGCGGCCTGGGTCCTGGTGAGCATGTTCATCATCTTCAGCCTCATCAAGAAGTTCGTTGGCCTGCGGGTGACCGAACAGGAAGAGATCGACGGTCTGGACAGCCATGAACACGGCCTGACCAGCGCTTATGCGGGCTTTGCCATCAGCGACGCCAGCTATGCGGATCTGTCGGTGAACGAAAACACCGACCTGGGCCAGAGCGATCTGGAAAAGGCCAGCCCCGCCCAGGTAGCGGCGGCCGTCAAGGTGCAGAAGGAAGAACCTCTGCCGGCGGAACTGGATTCCGGTATGCACAAGGTGACCATGATCGTCAAGCTGGCCAAGTTCGACGAACTGAAGCGCGCCCTGAACGCGGTGGGCGTCACCGGTATGACGGTGACCCAGGTCATGGGCTGCGGCCTGCAGAAGGGCAGCGGTGAAAAGTACCGCGGCGCCGAAGTGGACGCCACCCTGCTGCCCAAGGTCAAGGTGGAAGTGGTAGTGAGCAAGATCCCGGTGGATAAGATCATCGAGGCGGCCACCAAGGCGCTGTACACCGGTCATATCGGTGACGGCAAGATCTTCGTCTACAACGTGGCCAAGGTGGTCAAGGTCCGTACCGGCGAGGTGGACTACGACGCCTTGCAGGACGTGGAATAAAGCGATTCACTCTCAGCAGTCATAGAAAGGGCGGGACCCCGTTTGTGCGGCGGGGCCCCGCCTTTTTGGTTATAACATGCCCTGGCGGCGGAAAAACAGCAGTTCCGCCGCCACCAGCACCAGGCAGGCGGCGGCCACCGCTGGGTAACCCCAGGCAGCATTGGGGGCCAGCATGCTGTCAAAATTCATGCCGTACCACCCTGCCACCAGACTCAGGGGCAGAAAGAGGGTGGTCACCACCGTGAGCATGGTCACCACCCGGTTCTGCTCCAGCTCGATGCGGGACTGGTACACCTGCCACAATTGCAGGATGTATTCCCGCAGGGTCTCAGCTTCGTCCCGCAGGCGGGCGGCCCGGGTGGTGGCCCGCTGCCAGGCCGCCCGCTCCGCCCGGGTCAGCATCCGGGGGGCGTCGGCCTGCAGTTCGTCCCCCAGCAGCACCAGCTGGGCATAGGCCCCGTGCAAAGCGGCCAGGGTGCGGCGCTCGGTCATGACGGTGTGCTCAAATCCCCGGATGTGCCCGGCGGCCAGGGCTTCCTCCAGGGCGTTGAGCCGCTTTTCCAGCGCCTGCAATACCAGGGCGTCGGCTCCCATATGCTGTTCCAGCATGGCCAGCAGTACCCCGGCGGGGGAGGCGGGGGCCGCCGCCGGCAGGCCGGGGGTCAGGGGCGGGGCGCTTTCCGGTGCGGGGATCAGGTACAGCCCGGCTTCGGTCAGACAGAAGCAGAACCGCAGAGGTTCGCCCCCGGTGGGCAGGCGGATGGTGCCCTGTACGCAGTCCCGGTAGGCGGCCGCCCGGCAGTAGCGGATGTTTTCCAGTGCGGCGGACAGGGCTTTGCGGTGGGGCAGACCGGGGCAGCGGGGCAGTTCTGCGGGGGTGAGCAGAAAAACGCTGCCCTGGGGCCCGGTCGCCGTATGCAGCCGCCCGGCGGCGTCCAAGCGGTATCGGCGCATGAGGGGATGTCTCCTTTCCTGCGGGTTTTGGGAAAGTATGGCCTTGTGGCGGCGGGCTTAATCCCGGAAATACGCATACCGGCCTGAAAACCGCATATACTGGCCATGGGTGATGCTGTTATGCGCAAAAAAGGGTGGAAAAATGTGGCCTTCTGGATCATCGTGACCGAGGCCGTGGGAGCGTTTTCCGGCTGGCTGAGCCGGGGCGGGGCGGAATTCTATGCCCGGCAGATCCGCAAACCGCCGCTGTCGCCGCCGGGGATCGTCTTTCCCATCGTCTGGACGGTGCTCTATGTCCTGATGGGATACGGCGCGTCGGTCATCGACCGCAGCCCGGAATCCGAGGCGCGCACCAAGGCACTGACTGTGTATCTGGTGCAGCTGGGCTTCAACTTCTTCTGGAGCCTGATCTTCTTCAACGGGCAGTGGTACGGGTTTGCCTTCCTCTGGCTGGCGGCGCTGTGGGCGCTGGTGTTTGTGATGATCCGCCGGTTTGAAAAGGTGGACGCCATCGCCGCAAAACTGCAGTGGCCGTACCTGGTCTGGCTGACTTTTGCGGGGTATCTCAACCTGGGTGTGTGGATCCTGAACTGAAAAAAGAGAAACAGCGGGGCGGCGGACAAAAGTCCGCCGCCCCGCTGTTCAATGCTGCGCAGGCAGGTGTATTTCCATTTTTCGTTCCAGAAGAGGGCCGCTGCCCTGGGTGATGCCGGTATCCCGGAACCCCTGGGCGCGGTAAAATTCCATGGCCCGGATGTTGCTTCCAAGCACCCACAGGGCGGCGGTGGTGTACCCTTGGCTGTGGAGGGTGTCCAGGGCGGTGTGGAGCAGCTGGGCACCGATGCCCTTATGCTGGGACTTTTGCAGCACATACAACCCCACGACCTCACCAGGAGTGGGAGAAGGCGCTTCGCCCCGCCAGGGACCGTGGCCGCAGAAGCCCACGGTTTCCTCTTCCAGCACGGCTACGAAAATATTGCGGCAGCCCTCCCGCCGGAAAATGCCCACACTGCGTTCCTCAGACAGGTGGGACATGATCTCGCCGGGGAGCAGTCCGGTGTAGGTTTCCTGCCAGGCGTGAAAGTGTACCCGGCCGATGGCTTCGGCGTCGCTTTCTGCGGCGGGTCGGATGAGGAGGGAGGGAATGCGCATGGGAACGGGCTCCTTTCTGCAAGGCTTACTTTTCCGGCACCAGGGTGCAGACGGTCTCCAGATGTTCCGTGTGAGGGAACAGATCCACGGGCTGGAAGCCTGTGGCCTGCCAGCCCCGGCGGGTGAAAAGGGCGATGTCCCGGGCCAGGGTCTCGGGGTCACAGCTCACATAGACGATGCGCTTGGGGGCCATGGCGGTGACGGCGGCGATGAACTCCGGCGTGGTGCCCGCCCGGGGCGGGTCGAGAAAGACCACGTCGGGGCGCAGGCCCTCTTTGGCGGCCTGCACGATCCATTCGGTGGCATCGGCGCAGAAGAACCGGGCGTTCCTGATGCCGTTGCGGGCGGCGTTGGCGGCGGCATCCCGCACAGCGGCGGGGGTGCGTTCCACCCCGATGAGCCGCCCCGCTCCAGCGGACACGGCGCACAGTCCGATGGTGCCGGTGCCGCAGTAGGCGTCCAGCACTGTCCCCTTGCCGGTGAGAGCGGCGGCTCCCATGGCCTTGTTGTACAGCACCTCGGTCTGGGCGGGGTTCACCTGGTAAAAGCTGGAGGCCGAGATGGAAAACTTCAGCCCGCACAAGGTATCCAGGATATGCCCCGGCCCGTACAGCACCCGCACATCCTTGCCCAGCACCGCGCTGGTGTGGCGGGGATTGCAGTTGTGCACCACCGTGGTGACCCAGGGGGCCGCCTTGCGCAGAGCCGCCACAAAATTGCGGCTGCCGGGCAGACGGTCAGAGGCGGTGACGAGCACCACCATCACCTGCCCCGTGTGCACGCCCCGGCGCACCAGGACATGGCGCAAAAGGCCGGTGCCCCGGTCCTCGTGATAGGCGGGCCAGCGGCAGGCGCGGGCGGCGTCCACGGCGGCTTTCAGCGTCTGGTTGAGAACTTCGTCCTGCAAAAGGCAGCCTTCCTCCGGCATGGGCAGCACGCGGTGGGTACCCGCGGCGTAGATGCCCGCCTGCAGCCCGTCCCACCCCTGAGTGAAGGTGGCAATGGCCTTGTTGCGGTAATGCCAGGGGTCTGCCTGGCCCAGAATGGGCGCGACGGGGGCGTAACGCTCCAGGAGGGCCCGGGCTTTCTGCTGCTTTTGAGCCAGCTGCTCCTCATAAGGCAGGTGCAGCAGGGGACAGCCGCCGCAGCTGCGGGACTGCAAGGGACATTTCCGGGTGGACATAAGGCAACTTCCTTTATATATAAGGTACAGGCAAGGGGGGCTTGCCGCATATGGTATACTGTTTGTAGAAGCAGTTTTCCGGCCCGGGCCATGCCCGCGCCGCTTATACGGAGGGATACGAATATGAATGTTTTGCTCATCAACGGCAGCTCCCACGCCCACGGCTGCACCGACGCCGCCTTGCAGGAGGTGGCCAAGGCCCTGAACGCCGACGGCATCGAGACCACCATCTTCCACATCGGGGCGGCCCCGGTGGGGGGCTGTGTGGGCTGCGGCGGCTGCGCCAAGGCCGGGCAGTGCGTCTTTGGCGGTCCGGTGGCCGACGTGGTGCCTCTGGCTGAAAAGGCCGACGCCTTTGTGTTCGGCGCGCCGGTGCACTATGCCACCGCGGCGGCGGGGATGCTGGGCTTCATGCACCGTCTGGCGTACAGCGCCGGGCGGACCCTGCGCCACAAGCCGGCGGCCATCGTGACCAGCGCCCGCCGCGCCGGTACCACCACCAGCCTGGAAGCCCTGGAAAAGGTGCCCCAGTTCTATGAGATGCCCCTCATCAGCTCCACCTACTGGCCCATGGTCCACGGCAGCAACGCCGAACAGGCCTGGCAGGACGAGGAGGGCATGCAGATCATGCGCAATCTGGGCCACAACATGGCCTGGGTGCTGAAGTGCATCGAGGCGGGCCGCGCCGCGGGCATCGAGCCCCCGGTGGCGGAAAACACCCTGCGCACCAACTTCATCCGCTGAATCTTACAGGCAAGGCCGGGGAATTTCCCCGGCCTTGTCTGTATCTGTCAGGCCGCAGAGTCTTCCGTCAGCAGGGTGGCGGCGCTTTCCGGCGTCTGACCGGTGGGGAACACCCCTTGCAGCAGGGCCACGATGTGGTCGGTGTCGGCAGAATGGGTCATGGAGGAGACATAGACGGTGAGACCGTTGTCATAAGTGACCTCGGCAAAAACGGCCTGGTAGCTGCCGCAGTCGTACCGCACCGCCTTGGTCTGAGCGCTGGGCACGGTGAACTCCATCTCGTATTCCAGGGCGGTGGTCTCGGCGGTGAGTTCCTCCCCGGACTGGGCCAGGAAATCGGTGTAGCTGTCGGTGACCTGGAGCAGCACCGCCGTATAGTTGAAGCTGGTGCCGCACATCAGGCTGACGGTGTCCTCCTGGGGTTCGGTGGGTTCTTCCCAAACGCTGGTGTCGTAGATCACCGACACGCCGTTGGAACCGTCGTACTGCTGGTAGGCGGCTTCTTCTTTGGAGGCGGTCTCGCTGCCGTAGAGGTAGGACATGAAGTCCCCGAAGGAACAGGCGCTCAGGCTCAGAGCCAGCCCGGCGGCCAGCAGGGACAGGAGGATTCTGTGTTTCATGGAAAATGATCCTTTCCTTTTTATATGAAGCGGAACCAGAGTAGAAAGCCCACCCAGGAGGCTGCCGCGCCGAAGAACAATCCGGCCAGTACATCGCTGATATAGTGCACCCCGCACAGCACCCGGGTCAGGGCGATGACTGCTGCCAGCAGGCTCAGAACCAGGGCGGGCAGAGGCGAGACCCAGGCGGCCGCCGCCGCAATGCAGGCCGCCGAAAAGCAGTGGCGGCTGGGAAAACTCTGGCCTTTGGTATCCTTGGGGAAGAGGGGGGCAAAGCCCAGGGTCTCATAGGGGCGGGGACGGTTGATGGCCCGGCGCACCCCGGTGCCCAGCAGGAACACCACGGCGGGCACCGCCAGGAAGGGCCACAGCAGCGGGTCCCGCAGCCACAGAAGCCGGGCGGCCAGGGCGGCATACAGCAGGTACACCGCCGCTACCCCGCCCACCGAGGCGGCGCGCAGGACTTTTTTGGCAGCGGGGCGGGCGTTGAACCAGGCGAATACCGCCCGGTAGCGGTCTGCGGTCATGGCGGGCCTCCTTTTGGCAAAATCCGGCAGGGCACATCACCCCATTATATAAGGTAAGTCAAGGATACCATCCCCCGGGCGGCTTGTCAAACCGGGGGACGGCGGGTATAATAGGCCCAGAATCTTTTGCACAAAGGGGGCCGGGCCGGGTGTTCGGATTTGCAAACGGGCTGCTGCTGGCGTTGTTTGCGGCGGCCATATGGGACCTGGGGCAGGCATGGACTGCCCAGGCGCCGGGAACAGGACGGCTGCGCCGGGCGCTGACCGGACTGTGGCGCAATGACCACTATCTGTTCGGCAGCTGGGGCAACCCCTGGCGCGGCAAGGCCGGGGCGGTGTGTTTTGCGGTGGGTCTGGCCGCCTACGAGGTCAGTGTGGCCTTCTGCAACAGCATGGCCCGGGATGCCTGGCCCTGGGCACAGGGGGTGCTTTCCCCAGTGCTGGACTGGGTGGCCTTCCTCTGTTTCGGGGCGAAGATCCTCTTCGGCACCCGGTATACCTGGCGCAGTCTGGGCGTGGCCGGGGCACTGTATTTCATTGCCCGGTGGGTATATTTCAACTGTCATAACATCTGGTGGCTGGGACTGGTGGTGGCAGTGCTGGCCGCCAAGGACCTGCCCCTGGAAAAAGCCCTGAAAACCTTCCTGATTGCGGGAACGGCGGCCATCCTTCTGGTGGTGGGGCTGAACTATGTGGGCATGCTGCCCCCTGCGCCGGGTCTGGCAGCGGAACGCAACCTGGACGAGATCCGGGGCACCTACGGCTACGGCCATCCCAACACCTTCGGCGGTCTGGCCTTCGGCCTGGTCATGGCCTTCGCCATGCTGCGGGCGAAAAAGCCCCGGTGGCTGGATGCCGGTATCGTGGCGGCGGTGGGGGTGTTCCTCTACAAAGGTCCGGCCTGCCGCACGGCGGCCTTGTGCTGCTTCGGGCTGGCGGTGCTGCTGATCTGGTGCCGTCTGCGCCGGGCAAAGCCCATGCCCCGGTTTGCCGCGCCCCTGTGCACGGCGGTGGTGCCCGCCCTGGCGGCGGTGAGTTTTCTGCTGCCATTGCCCATGGTGAAAAACGGCCCCTGGTGGTCGGATTTCGGCCCCGAATGGATCGCTAAGCTGGATGATCTGCTCACCGGGCGGCTGTCCCTGGTGTGGATCGCCTACCGGGTGCTGGATGTGAAGATCGCCGGGCAGATGCTGCCCGACTGGCCCGCCCTGGACAACAGCTTTGTGTTCACCCTGTACCAGTTCGGCCCGGTGGTGGCGGTGCTGCTGGCGGTGCTCACCGGCTTTGCTCTGTGGGGCTTTGCCCGGCGGGGCGGCCGGGTGGAGGTGTGCTGTCTGCTGGCCATGCTGGTGTATGCCTATATGGAATGCCAGAGCTTCCACCTGACCACCAACCCGGCGGCGCTGCTGCTGGCGGGGGCGGTGTTTGCCCAGGCGCCCCGACAGTGGACGGGGGTGTACGGGGCCTTGCCCGAAAAGGAATAAACAAAAGGGAAAGCGGCGTCCGCATGGCGGACGCCGCTTTTTGTATGGAGAGTAAAGGGAAAGATTTAGGGAATTGTCAGGGAAACAGGAACCGGCTTACAGGTCGGTCTTCCACAGGCCGTGCAGGTTGCAGTAAGCGTAGACGGCCTTGGGGGCTTCGCCTTCCGCCAGAGCGAAGGTGGCGGTGGGGGCGGTGTCGGGGGCCAGGTTCTTGACGGAAAAGCCCTTGTCGGTCTCCAGAAGGACCCACTCGATATAATGCTCGGGAGTCATGGGATGGACCACGCTGCCCACCTGGACTTCCACGGTGCGGCCGTTGACGGTGACGGCGGGGACGTGCTTCTCAAGAGCGGCGTCCACGCTGCCGGCAACCAGCAGGTCCATCTTCTGCCCGCAGCAGAAGACAGGCACGTTGGAGTCGTGGAGCATGGTGATGATGTTGCCGCAATGGGCGCAGCGATAAATCTTGATCATGGTAAAAACCTCCGTTTTTTGGTAATAGTGTGATCGCGGCGGCGCCGCGTATGGTTCCGAATCAGTGCAGGGGGCTTGGTGCCGTCCCTGTGCCTTTAGTATACACGGTTTTGCTGCAAAAGTATTGTTGCCGTGACAACAAAATAAAAATCTTTTTCCGCATCGGCGAACAAAACGCCAAAAACCGCAAAAGTTGGGTCGATACACCTTGAAAATTGCCAGGCAGGGACGTATAATAAAAATGGCTGTGAATGAATTCACAAGGCGTGCGCCGGCCTTCGGCATGCGCACAATACAGGCAAAGGAGAGAAAATTATGACCTACTCTGCACAAGTCGAACACATGTGCCCCATCGCCAAAGGCCCGAAGCACGGCCCCGCGCCCATTCCGGAAGAGGGCGAGTGGGTAAAGGCCTATAAGATCGAGGACATCAGCGGCTACACCCATGGTGTGGGCTGGTGCGCCCCCCAGCAGGGCACCTGCAAGCTGAGCCTGAACATCAAGAACGGCATCATCGAGGAAGCTCTGGTGGAGACCATCGGCTGCTCCGGCATGACCCATTCCGCCGCTATGGCCGGCGAGATCCTGCCCGGCAAGACTATCCTGGAAGCTCTGAATACCGACCTCGTCTGCGACGCTATCAACGTTGCCATGCGCGAACTGTTCCTGCAGATCGTCTACGGCCGCAGCCAGACCGCTTTCTCTGAAGACGGCCTGCCCATCGGCGCCGGCCTGGACGACCTGGGCAAGGGCCTGCGCAGCATGACCGGCACCATCTTCTCCACCAAGGCGAAGGGCGTGCGTTACCTCGAACTGACCGAGGGCTACATCCTCAAGACCGCCGTTGACGCCAACGATCAGGTCATCGGCTATCAGTTCGTCCGCCTGGGCAAGATGATGGAAGACATCCGCCACGGCGTTGACCCGAAGACTGCGTACGAGAAGAACATCGGCACCTATGGCCGCTTCTCCGCCGAGCAGGGCGCTGTCAAGTACATCGACCCGCGCGAAGAATAAGACAGGGAGGTAAAATCTATATGGCTACTTTTGAATCTCAGGAGCGCCGCATGCCCAAAATCAACGAGTGCCTGAAAGCCAACGGCCTCGAATCCCTGGACGCCTGCAACGAGCTGCTCCTTTCCAAAGGCATCGACTGCGACAAGATCATCCGCGGCGTGCAGCCCATCTGCTTCGATAACGCTGTCTGGGCTTACACCCTGGGCACCGCCATCGCTGTCAAGCGCGGCCTGAAGAACGCTGCCGACTGCGCCGCCGCCATCGGTGAAGGCCTGGAAGCCTTCACCATCCCCGGCTCCGTTGCCGAACAGCGCCATGTCGGCCTGGGCCACGGCAACCTGGGCGCCATGCTGCTGCATGAAGACACCCATTGCTTCGCCTTCCTGGCCGGCCACGAATCCTTCGCCGCCGCCGAAGGCGCCATCGGCATTGCCCGTACCGCCAACAAGGTCCGCAAGACTCCTCTGCGCGTCATCCTGAACGGCCTGGGCAAGGACGCTGCCATGATCATCAGCCGCATCAACGGCTTCACCTATGTGCAGACCGAGTTCGACTTCAAGACCGGCGAGGTCAAGGTCGTCAACTCCACCCCGTACTCCGACGGCGAGCGCGCTGCTGTCAAGTGCTACGGTGCCAACGACGTTCTGGAAGGCGTGGCCATCATGAAGATGGAAGGCGTGGAAGTTTCCATCACCGGTAACTCCACCAACCCCACCCGCTTCCAGCACCTGGTCGCCGGTACCTACAAGAAGTGGGCTCTGGAAAACGGCAAGAAGTACTTCTCCGTTGCTTCCGGCGGCGGCACCGGCCGTACCCTGCACCCCGACAACGTGGCTGCCGGCCCGGCTTCTTACGGCCTGACCGACTCCATGGGCCGTATGCACGGCGACGCCCAGTTCGCCGGCTCTTCCAGCGTGCCTGCTCACGTTGAGATGATGGGCCTGATCGGCGCCGGCAACAACCCCATGGTCGGCATGACCGTGGCTTGCGCCGTTGCGGCTTCTCAGGTCGATTGATCTGATGCCACAGCGCTGATACGCTGAACCTTACCCCCGTCTGCCCCTTTGGGCCGGCGGGGGTTTTTGTGTTTTTTCGTCCCAGCGCGGTCCCTGAGCAAATGGCCGGAAAATGCCCCGGATTTTTGGCGCTTTTGCTGTGTTGATTCCCAACCGTTTTGGATGTATACTGAAACCATAGATTGATAAAAGTTTATCAAATATGTCCAAATTGTGACTGACTTTTGTCAATTTTGTGCCGGGCGCCCCCCAAGCACGCCCGGCACTCCGATGGGGGGCATCCCCACCCGAAATCATATGTGTACGGGCGTTGACCCGATCAAAAGGAGGTAATTCCCATGGCTAGATTTACTCTGCCGCGCGATCTGTATCACGGCAAAGGCGCAATGGAAGCGCTGAAGACTTTTGAAGGCAAGAAGGCCATCATCTGCGTCGGCGGCGGCTCCATGAAGCGTTTCGGTTTCCTGGACAAGGCGGTCGGCTACCTGCAGGAAGCCGGCATGGAAGTGAAGATCTTTGACGGCATCGAGCCCGACCCCTCTGTGGAGACGGTCATGCGCGGTGCGGCTGCCATGGCGGAGTTTGAGCCTGACTGGATCGTGGCCATCGGCGGCGGTTCTCCCATCGACGCGGCCAAGGCCATGTGGATCAAGTACGAATACCCCGACATCACCTTCGAGGAGATGTGCAAGGTCTTCGGTATTCCCAAGCTGCGCCAGAAGGCCCATTTCTGCGCCATTTCTTCCACCTCCGGCACCGCTACCGAGGTGACGGCCTTCTCCATCATCACCGATTACGCCAAGGGCATCAAGTATCCCATCGCGGACTTTGAGATCACCCCCGACGTGGCCATCGTGGACCCCGAACTGGCCGAGACCATGCCCAAGAAGCTGGTGGCCCACACCGGTATGGACGCCATGACCCATGCCATCGAGGCGTATGTATCCACCGCCAACTGCGCTTACACCGATCCTCTGGCCATCTTTGCCATCCGCATGATCCAGAACGACCTGGTGGGCAGCTACAACGGCGATATGGCCAAGCGCGACGCCATGCATGACGCCCAGTGCCTGGCCGGTATGGCTTTCTCCAACGCGCTGCTGGGCATCGTGCACTCCATGGCCCACAAGACCGGCGCGGCCTTTGCGGATTACGGCGCCCACATCATCCACGGTGCGGCCAACGCCATGTATCTGCCCAAGGTCATCGCCTTCAACGCCAAGGACCCCGTTGCCAAGGCCCGTTACGGCGTCATCGCCGACGAGATGAAGCTGGGCGGCTCCAATGACGACGAGAAGGTCAAGCTGCTGATCGAGTATCTGCGCGGCATGAACGACGACCTGAACATCCCCCACGGCATCAAGTTCTACGGCGCGGACAGCTATCCCTGCGAGCAGGGCTTCGTGCCGGAAGAGGTCTTTCTGGAGCGTCTGCCCGAGATCGCCAAGAACGCCATCGGCGACGCCTGCACCGGGTCCAACCCCCGTCAGCCCAGCCAGGAAGAGATGGAAAAGCTGCTGAAGTGCTGCTACTACGACACTGAAGTGGACTTCTGATCCCTGTACTTATCAACCAAACCCAGACCGGGCGCTCCGCTGTATGGCGGGGCGCCTGGTTTTTTGTTTTTTGGCAGACGAAAGTCTGCCCGTCTTTCTTTTTTGTTGGTTGCTTCTTGGTAGACGGCAGTCTGCCGGGGAGTTGTCGCTTTTTGCCGCCAAAAAGCGACGGAAAAACCGCCGCATCGGAACGGCGGGCCCTTTTCGCTTCCTTTTCGGGCACGAAAAGGAAGGAGTAAACGGCTGCCAGCCGTTATCCCGGCAGCAACACGGCAACCCCTCCGGGGGACAGACCTTCCAAAGTCCGCTTTATGACCATCATGCTATGATAGGATAAAAATAGCAAGAACTCCTGCGGACTTGACAGAAAATCGAAAACAAGATAATCTGAATTCAGAAATATCACTGCCGCCCAAAGGAGCCGCCGCCATGAATGCCATGTACGAAAATATCCTGGAACTCTGCCGCCGTGACGGCATGAACGTCACCCAGATGTGCCGCCAGCTGAAGATCCCCCGCAGCACCCTGTCGGAACTGGGGTCCGGGCGCACCAAACAGCTGACCCTGAAACATGCCGCTCCCATTGCGGAATTTTTCGGGGTGAGCATCGCCCAGCTGGCAGGGGAGGAACCCCTTCCCGCCGACCCCACCCAGCCCGCCCCGGCGGACGATCCTGCCCTGCTGGACGAGCCCATCGCGGCCTACGAAAACTGCAAGCGATATTTGACCGAGGACGACAAGGCCGACATCGCCACCCTCATCCGCCTGCGGGCGGAGATCAACCGGGGGCGGCGCTGACCGCCTTGCTCCTTGGGGAAAGGATTCCCATGCAACACGACCTGGAAAGCACTGTGGCCGAACTGGAACGGGAGGACATCTGCGTGATGGACTGCCCTCTGCGGGCAAACCGCTGTCTGGCCCTGGAAAAGGGGCGGCTGGTGGGGGTGGATTCCCGCCGGTTCGACACCCAGGCCGAACTGCGCACTGCCCTCATCCATGAGGACGGGCACTTTGCTTCGGGGGCCTTCTACACCGCTTACAGCCCCTACCAGCTCAAAGCCCAGGCGGAACGCCGGGCGGACAAGGCCGCTGTGCTGAAATACCTGCCTTATGCCGAGCTGGCCGCCCGTCTGCGGGCCGGGGATACCCCCGCCGAAGCGGCGGAATATTTCTGCGTCACCGAAGCATTTCTGCGCAAAGCCTGCGAATTGTACCGGGAAATGGGCAAATCCTTCGGCGGAAACGACGCTGAACCGCTTTGAATTTAAGGCGGGATATGCTATAATATAAAGAACTCATGTTTTTTGCCGGCTTGGCCGGAGAAGGAGGTGCGCGGGTGCGTATCCTGGCAAACGATCTGAAACGGCAGTATGATCTGCACGCGCCGGAATATGAAGCCAAGGCGCTGGAAGTGCTGCGGGGCGGCTGGTACATTCTGGGCAAAGAGGTGGAAGCCTTCGAAAAAGAATGGGCCGCCATGGTGGGCACCAAATACTGCGTGGGCCTGGCCAGCGGCCTGGACGCCCTGTGGATCGCCTTCCGGCTGCTGAACATCGGCCCCGGGGACGAGGTCATCGTGGCCGCCAACGCCTACATTGCCTGTGTGATGGGCATTACCATCAACGGGGCCACCCCTGTCTTTGTGGAGCCGGACGAATACGACAACATCGACGCTTCCCGCATCGAAGCTGCCGTCACCCCCCGCACCAAAGCCATCCTGGCGGTGCATCTCTACGGCCAGAGCTGCGATATGGACGCCATCGGCGCCGTGGCGAAGAAACACGGCCTGAAGGTGGTGGAGGACTGCGCCCAGAGCCACGGCAACCACTGGCACGGCCAGGTGGTGGGCAGCTTCGGGGACGCGGGCTGTTTCAGCTTTTACCCCACCAAGGGCTGCGGTGCTTTCGGGGACGCAGGCTGCCTGACCACCAACGACCCTGACCTGGCCGACCGCTGCCGGGTGTTCCGTAACTATGGCAGCCGGGTGCGCTACCAGAACGAGGTGGTGGGCGCCAACAGCCGCCTGGACGAGCTCCAGGCCGGGCTGCTGCGGGTGAAACTCACCCACCTGGAAGAGTTCAACGCCGAGCGCTGCCGTCTGGCCGCCCGGTACGACGCCGAACTCACCAACCCTTGCCTGCAAAAACCCAAGATCCGCCCCGGCGCGGACAGCAGCTGGCACCAGTATGTGGTGCACCTGCCCGGCTGCCGGGACCGCATGGCGGAGTATCTGAAAGAAAAGGGCATCGGCACCATCATCCACTATCCCATCCCGCCCCACCTCAGCCAGGCGTATGCCTGTCTGGGCCACAAGAAGGGGGATTTCCCCATCGCCGAACGGTATGCCGATGAGGTGCTCAGCCTGCCCATGTACAACGGCATGACCGAGGAAGAGCAGGGGTATGTGATCGACGCCATCAATGCTTTCTGCTGATTACAAGGTGTAATATTATGAATAAAAACGACAGCGCGTATTTCATTGAGTTCGCCGAACACGGGGACGAGCGGGGCAACCTGGTGGTGGTGGAAGGGGAACGGGACGTTCCCTTTGCCATCCAGCGGGTGTTCTACATCTACGGTTCCGACACCGATATGGTGCGGGGCCAGCATGCCAACCGCAAGACCCAGTTCGTGCTCATCAACGTGGCGGGGCAGAGCAAGGTCAAGGTGATGGACGGCCTGGGCAACGAGGCGGTCTTCTGCCTGAACCGCCCCCGCACCGGGGTGTACATCCCCACCATGGCGTGGAAGGAAATGTACGATTTCAGCCCCGACGCGGTGCTGCTGTGCCTGGCCAGCGAGCACTATGACGAGAGCGAATACATCCGGGATTTTGATGCCTTTGAGGCGGAGATCCGGGCCAAAAACCCCGGATACCAGGGCTGAAACGCAGGAGGGAAGCAGGACCATGCCACAACGGATGGACCAGTACAAAAGCATGGCCGGGCATTTTGTGCAGTACCGGCCGCTGATCCGGGAACTGGTGACCCGTGATCTCAAGGTCAAGTACCGCCGCAGCTTTCTGGGGTATGTGTGGAGCATCCTCAACCCGCTGCTGATGATGACGGTGCAGACCATCATCTTTTCTTATATGTTCCGCACCGACATCCCCAACTATCCCCTGTACCTGATCTGCGGCAACACCCTGTTCACCTTCTTCAACGAGAGCGCCAACATGGGCATGGTGTCCATCCTGTCCAGTTCCTCTCTGATCAAGAAGGTGTACATCCCCAAATACATCTTCCCGCTGAGCCGCGTCACCTCCAGTTTCGTGACCATGGGCTTCAGTCTGGCGGCGGTGCTGCTGGTCATGGTGTTCACTCGGTCGCCTTTCTACTGGACCATCTGCCTGTTCTGGGTGCCGCTGGTGTTCCTGTTCCTGTTCTGCTGCGGCATGGTGCTGGCGCTGTCCGCCCTGACGGTGTATTTCCGGGATATGCAGTATCTCTTCGGCATCGTGACCCTGGCGTGGATGTACGCCACGCCCATTTTCTACCCCATCGAACAGCTGCCCGGCTTTGCCCAGAATCTGATGAAGTTCAACCCCATGTACCACTTCATCAACCTGTTCCGCAACCTTGTGATGTACGGCAATATCCCCGGTCCCAACACCTGGATCGCCTGTGCGGTATCCAGCGGGGCGATGCTCTGCCTGGGGCTGTGGGTATTCCGCAAACTGCAGCGCAACTTTATCCTGTATATTTAAGGGGGACCCCGATGGAAGGCAACATGCCGCCCGTGGTGGTGGACGTCGACCATGTTTCCATGCGCTTCAACCTGGCGCAGGAAAAGACCGAAAGCCTGAAAGAGTATCTGCTCAAGATGGTGCGCGGTCAGCTCATGTTCAATGAATTCTACGCCTTGAAGGATGTGTCTTTCAAGGTGCGCAAAGGGGAATCGGTGGCCCTCATCGGCCGCAACGGTTCCGGCAAGAGCACCATGCTCAAGGTGGTGGCGGGGGTCATGTACCCCTCTCAGGGGGCGTGCACCGTCAACGGCAGCATTGCGCCCATGATCGAGCTGGGCGCCGGTTTCGACATGGACCTCACCGCCCGGGAGAACATCTATCTGAATGGCGCCGTGCTGGGCCATGACCGGGCCTATATGGACGAACACTTCAAGAACATCGTGGATTTCGCCGAACTGTGGGATTTCATCGATGTGCCGGTGAAAAACTTCTCCTCCGGCATGGTGACCCGCCTGGGCTTCGCCATTGCCACCGAAGTCACCGCCGACCTTCTGGTGGTGGACGAGGTGCTGGCGGTGGGCGACTTCATGTTCCAGCACAAGTGCCTCATGCGTCTGAACGAGATGCTGGAAAAGGGCACCACCCTGCTGTTCGTGAGCCACAGCTCGGAGCAGGTGCGCATGCTGTGCAAGCGGGCTGTGTGGCTGGACCACGGTGTGATCCGCGGGGACGGCCCTGCCGACGAAGTCTGCACCATGTATGAACAGGCCATGCGGAACGGGGAAGCCTGATAACACCCAAGCCGCCCGAAGGGGCGGCTTTTGCCTTTGCACGCCCTTGCATTTGCCCGGGGGCCGTGGTACAGTATTTACCAAACATTTCCCCCGCGAAGTTGAACAGAAAGGAATCCTATGGAGGAAGTCAGAAAAAAGATCAAGAACCTTCTGCAGTTTGTCTTCAGCCGCCTGGTGGTCACCATGCTGCTGCTTTTGCTGCAGGTGGTCTGGATGTTCGTGCTGTTCCATGAACTTACCGCCTACGCGGACTGGATCAACTTTATCTGCCTGTTCATCAGCATCATCATGTGTGCGGCCCTCATCCGCCAGGATTCCACCGTGCCGGAATTCAAGATCAGCTGGATGGCCCTGTTTATGATCATGCCGGTACAGGGCGGGCTTCTGTATCTCATGTGGGGCGACCACCGCCCCGCCTACCGCCTGCGCCGCAAGCTGGAAAAGGCCAGCAAACGCATCGGCCCTCTGCGCACCGACGCCCCCGCCCCCTACGTGGCCCTGGAGGCCACCGACCCCCGGGCGGCCCGGACGGCGGCTTATCTGCGGGAAAAGGCCCGATTCCCCCTGTACGGGGACACCGACGTGACCTATTATCCCTCCGGCGAGGCCATGTTCCCCGCTATGCTGGCTGCCATGGAAAGCGCCGAACAGTACATTTTTGTGGAATTCTTCATCATCGCCCAGGGCCAGATGTGGGACGCGGTGCATGACGTTCTCAAGCGCAAGGCCGCCCAGGGGGTGGACGTGCGGCTGATCTACGACGACGCCGGCAGCGTTACCCGCCTGCCGGTGGGATACTGGCGCAAGCTGGAGGAGGAGGGCATCCGTGCTTTGCCCTTCAACCCCTTTGTGCCCATGGTCAACCTGGTGATGAACAACCGCGACCACCGCAAGATCCTGGTGGTGGACGGCACGGTGGCCTTCACCGGGGGCATCAACCTGGCGGACGAGTACATCAACCGCATCCGGCGGTTCGGCCACTGGCGGGACGCTGGTGTGCGGCTGCGGGGCCCGGCGGCCTGGAGCTTCGCCACCATGTTCCTGGAATTCTGGACCGCCAACCGCCCCCAGAGCGACGAGCGGGCGGTGCCACGGCCGCAGCCGCCCCGGGGCATCGAGCACACCGGGCTGGTGCAGCCCTTCTGTGACACCCCGGTGGACGACGAGTGCGTGGCCAAGAATGTGTATCTGGAGATGATCAACCAGGCCCAGCGGGAACTGTTCATCACCACCCCTTACCTGATCCTGGACAACGACATGCTCACCGCCCTCTGCCTGGCTGCCAAGCGCGGGGTGGATGTGCGGGTGTACACCCCCGCCATCCCGGACAAGAAGAGCATCTACCAGCTCACCCGCAGCTATTTCCCGGTGCTGATCCGGGCGGGGGTGAAGATATTCACCTACACCCCCGGCTTCCTCCACAGCAAGAACTGGCTGTGCGACGGGCGTATCGGCGCGGTGGGGTCCATCAACCTGGACTACCGCAGCCTCTACCTGCATTTTGAGTGCAGCGTCCTGCTCTACGGCTGCAAGGCCCTGGAGGACCTGCGGGCGGACATGCTGGACATTGAGGAAAAGAGCCACCTGGTGGACCTGAGCGAATGCCGCACCGGCTGGTTCGGCACTCTGCTTTCCGCTGCTCTGCGCCTGCTGGCGCCCCTTTGCTGACAAACCGATCAAAACCTTCCCCCGGCGGAAATCCTCTGCCGGGGGATTTTTGATGCCCGGAGAAAAATGGTTCGATTTTTATACTTGACAACGTATGGTTGTTGCGCTATACTGCATTTACAGAAAACAGTAACGATGCTCAAGGAGAGACAGCAAAGGAGGAGCTATGACCAATCGGGAAAAAATCAAGTGGCTGGAACAATACCGGCATGAGCAGAGCCGTCTGCGGCTGCTGTGCACCGAACTGGATGCCTTGCGTGCCCAGGGGCGGGAGGTCTGCCGGGTGCGGGAGGACAGCGGAGAGGCGGAAATGCCCCAGTGGCTTGCCAAAGACCTGGCCCAGGCCCGGCAGGATATGGAAGCCCAGGCCGCCCGGTGCCTGCTGCTGCGCCGCCGCATGGTGAAAGCCATTGCCCGGCTGGAGGACGAGCGCCAGCGGGAGGTGCTCTGCCGCCGCTTTTTGCAGGGGCAGACCGCCGCGGAAGCCGCCGATGAGATGGGAGTGGTGCCCCGGCGGGTGGAACAGCTGCAGACCGAAGGGGTGCGCCGTCTTGCCATTGAATTGCAGGAAACCGGAACGGAAAACGCGCAAAAAGCGCGGCTGCGGGGGACGTTATAGGATTTCGGGGCTTTTTCGTTTCTTTTTCTTACAGAATACGGTAACGTTTTGTTGAACTTTCGGGGCGTGACGTGGTAGGCTAAGGATGCGGAAAGGGGGATGGACCATGCAGGAGGATATCACGCCCGACCGGGTGCTGGATGAACTGGCACACATCGCCTTTGCCGACCTGCGGGGCAGCGATCTGCCGGTGAAGGCGGCGGACAAGCTGCGGGCGCTGGAAATGATCTACCGCTACCTGGGCATGGGGGACGGCGCGGGCAGCGACGAGGGGGTGGTCATCGTGGACGGGGACTGATCTCCCGCAGGAAAGGAGGAAAGATTCATCCGAGTACGTTTGAAAGATGTGGTCGCCCCGGTGTTCTGGGGCGTTCACTGTGAGGTGCGCCGGGGCGAGGTGCAGGAACTGCTGATGAAGGGCGGCCGCGGCTCGGGCAAATCCAGCTATATTTCCCTGGAAATCATCCTGCAGCTGCTGCGCCACCCGGATTGCCACGCCGTGGTGCTGCGCAAGGTGGGCGGCACCATGCGTTCCAGCGTCTATGCCCAGATCTGCTGGGCCATCGCTGCCCTGGGACTGGCAAGAAAGTTCCGGTGCACCGTCAGCCCCATGGAGTGCACCTACCTGCCCACCGGGCAGAAGATCCTTTTCTTCGGCCTGGACGATGCGGGCAAACTCAAGAGCGTGCGGGCGCCTTTCGGGTATATCGGGCTGGCCTGGTTCGAGGAACTGGACCAGTTTGACGGCCCCGAGGAGGTGCGCAGCGTGGAGCAGAGCGTGTTCCGGGGCGGCGGGTTCAGCCTGGCCTTCAAGAGCTTCAACCCGCCCGCCATGGGCCGCAGCTGGGTCAACCGCTACGCCCTGGAAACCAAACCGGGGCGGCGGGTGCTCCACTCCACCTACAAGGACCTGCCGCCCCACTGGCTGGGACCCCGGTTTCTGGCGGACGCCGAACACCTGAAACAGGCCAATCCGGTGGCCTACCGCCACGAATATCTGGGCGAGGTGGTGGGCAGCGGCGCGGCGGTGTTCGACAACCTGAAGCTGGAACCCATCCCGGAGCAGACCATCGCGGCCTTTGACCGGCTGTACCATGGGGTGGACTGGGGCTGGTACCCCGACCCCTGGGCCTACAACGCCGTGTCCTACGACCCGGGGCGGCGGGTGCTCTACATCTTTGACGAGCTCACCCGCAACCGCACCCCCAACCGAGACACCGCCAAACTGCTGCTGGACCGGGGCATCGGCGGGGACGAGGGCGGCTGGCTGACCGCGGATTCCGCCGAACCCAAAAGCTGTGCCGACTACCGGGCGTTCGGTCTGCCCTGCCGGGCCGCCCGCAAGGGGCCCGGCAGTGTGGAACAGAGCATGAAATGGCTGCAAAGCCTGCATGCCATCGTCATTGACCCCGCCCGCTGCCCCCACACCGCCGCCGAGTTCGCGGCCTATGAGTACGAGCGGGACCCACGCACAGGCACGGTGCTGCCCGGCTACCCCGATGTGAACAACCACCACATCGACGCGGTGCGGTATGCGGTGGAAAGTGTCTGGCGGCGGCGGGGCAGCTGACAACAAAGGAGGAAGGATTGAAGAGTTTTCTGGAACAGGCCTTCGGCCGGTCGGACGTCACCGGACCGGCCATGCACGGGGCCATCCGTGAATGGTTCGACCTGTATTTCGGCCGGGCCGCCCCGGGGGAGGACCCCTCCGGCCGTCTGCCGGTGCTCATTGTGGACAAGCTCTACCGGGCCGTCTTTGCGGAATACGAGACCCGGCTGGAGGGCACCCCCTGGATGCAGGCCAACCTGCGGGCGCTGAACGCCGTGCGCCGCCGCGCCCTGCAAAGCGCCCTGGTGGGGGGCGAATGTCTGCTCAAGCCGGTGCTGTGCGGCGGCGGGTTTGATTTTGTGCCGGTGCGCCGGGACTGCTTTGCCCCCCTGGCCCGGGATGCCCACGGCCGGTTGCAGGCGGTGGGCACCATGGAACTGCTGGCCCGGGGACCACGCCGGTACGCCTTGCTGGAACGGCGCAGCGCCGGGGCGGATGGGCTGTGCATCGAGACCCGTCTCTTTGAGCTGGCGGGGGAGACCCTGGGGCGGGAAGCCCCCCTCTCCGCCCTGCCCGAGACCGAGGTCCTGCGCCCCACCCTGCTGCTGCCCGGCGTGCCCGGGGTGGGGCTGGCCACTCTGCGAACCCCGCTGCTCAACTGCGTGGACGGCGGCCCCGAGGCGGTGGCTGTCTTTGCCCCGGCGGTGGGGCTTATCCACAGCCTGGGGCGCACCGAACACCAGCTGCGCCGGGAATTTGAGAACGGCGCCGCCCGGGTGTTTGCTTCGGAGGATCTGCTGGAACAGGATGCCTCCGGCCGCCGTGGTCTGCGGGACGACCTCTTCGTGGGCCTGCCCGACGACCCCGCCAACCTGGGGGTGACGGTGTACAGCCCCGCTTTGCGGGAACAGAGTTATCTGGCCCGCAAGCAGGACATTCTGCGGGGGTGCGAGAGCCTGATCGGGCTGAAACGGGGGCTGCTCAGCGAGGTGGAAGCCACCGAGCGCACCGCCACCGAGGTGACCGCCAGCACCGGGGACTATGACCTGACCATCCGGGATTTTCAGGCCATGTGGGAGGAGGCTCTGCGGGAAGCCCTTTCCTTGTGTGACGCCCTGGGCCGGGCCTACGGCCTGTGCAGCGGCGCGCCCTTTGACCCGGACACCGCCCTGTCCCTGGACTGGGGAGACGGGGTGCTGTATGACCGTACCCGCACCTGGAACGAGTACCTGGACATGGTGGACGGCGGCCTTCTGCGCCCCGAACTGGCCCTGGCCTGGTATTTCGGGCTCCCCCACGAGACCGAGGCCGATCTGGCCGCGGTACGTGAGCGGTATATGCCTGGCGAAAAGGAGGTGAAAACGGATGGAACCCAAGCAGAATGAACCCACGGCCCCCGCGCCCTACGCGGCGGGCACCGGCACGGCGGCTATGCTCCCCGGCAGAGAAGCCCTGGACCGCATGAACTACCGGGAGCGCCTGGCCCTGAAGCACAGCGATCCCGCCACCTACGAACAGCTGCGCCGCGGCTGAACCAACCACATCTGAAAGGAGAAAACACATGGCAGATATGACCACCAAACTGGCGGACCTCATCGACCCCGAAGTCATGGGCGACATGGTGAGCGCCCGCATTCCCAAGAAGCTGCGCGTTGCCCCCTTTGCCAAGGTGGACGACACCCTGGTGGGCGTGCCCGGCGATACCATCACCGTGCCCGCCTACGGCTACATCGGCGACGCCGCCGACGTGGCCGAGGGCGCTGAAGTGGCCATTGAAAAGATGACCACCTCCACCCGCAAGGCCACCGTGAAAAAGGCCATGAAGGGCATCAGCCTCACCGACGAGGCGGTGCTCTCCGGCTACGGCAACCCCGTGGGCGAAGCCAACACCCAGCTGGCCCTGTCCATCGCCGCCAAGATCGACAACGACTGCATGGATGCCCTGCAGGGTGCCAGCCTGACTTACGACGGCAGCAGCGGCACCATCAGCTATGCAGGCATCGTGGACGCGCTGGACCTGTTCGAGGAGGAACAGGGCAGCGACAAGGTCATCTTCGTCCACCCCAAGCAGGTCACCCAGCTGCGCAAGGACCCGGATTTCCTCTCCGCCGACAAGTACCAGGCCGGCGTCGTGGTCTCCGGCGAGATCGGCATGGTGGCCGGCTGCCGGGTGGTGCCTTCCAAGAAGGTGCCCCTGGTGGATGAGGACGCCAACTACTCCTGCCCCATCGTCCGCCTGGAAAGCGACCCCGAGACCGAGGACGAGATCCCGGCCCTGACCATCTACCGCAAGCGTGAGGTCAATGTGGAGGCGGAACGCAAGCCCAAGATCCGTACCACCGAGATCACTGCCGACGAATTCTATGTGGCGGTGCTGTCCAACGAAGCCAAGGTGGTGCTGGCCAAGTTCAAGGTGTGAGAGGGGGCGTCGCCTTGCCGGACTACGCTTTTTATACCGATGCCTACCTGGGGGAGGACATCCCCGAAGCCGACTTCCCCCGGTACGCCAAGCGGGCCGCCGCCAAGCTGGCCCACTATAACCAGGTGTTCCGGGTGACGCCCCGGGAGGGCATCCCCGACGCCGAGGACAACGCCCTGTGCGCCATCGCCGACGCCATGTATGAGTTCGACGCCGAGGACAGCCGCCGGGGTCTGGCTTCCGCCAGTGTGGGCTCGGTGACCGAGACCTACACCGCCCCGGCGGAACTGTCCGCCACTACCCTCTATCTGCGGGAAGCCTATTTCCGCCAGGTGGCCGGGGACTTCCTTCTCATGCGGCGGGGGGTGCGCCATGGGTAAGGAACTGGCCTTTCCCCTCTGCGCCCAGACGGTCACCCTCTACCACCCCGACCCGGACAGCGAGACTGTCACCCGCACCCTGGTGGCGGGGGTGTTTCTGGACCGGCGGGTGAAGATGAATTTCACCGAGACAGGCTGCCAGGCCGCCCAGGCTTTTCTGCTGGTGATTCCCGCCGCGGCGGGGGAGCCCGGGGATGCCTATACTCTGGAACCGGGGGACCGGGTGTTTGAAGGCAGCGGGCCGGAACTTTCCTGGCAGGAATGGCCGGAATTTCTGCCCGCTTTGCGGGAGGGCATCTGCTGCGTGCAGTACGTGGACCCCAAGAAGGTGCGGGGACGGTTCAGCCACCTGGAAGCGGGCGGCTGGTGGACCCGGTCCGGCAGCGGGGCTCACAGCCTGACCAACTGAGGAGGGAAACCATGGAGGAATACCAGCTCAAGACCCTGTGCGACTGGCTGCGCACCGCCCCCGCCCTGGCCGGGGTGAAAAAACTGTGGGTGGACGGCGCCCCGGCGGTGCCGGGCACGGCAGGGCTCTTCCCGGCGGGGGTCCAGGTGACCCAGCGCCGGGTGAACCTGCTGGGGGAAGTGCGGGAAAAATGCCGGGCTTCCTTCACCCTGCGGCTGGTGCTGCCCTACGGCGGCAGCCGTGCCCGGGAAAATGCCGCCCTGCTGCTGGAACTGCAGCGCTGGGTTCTGGAAGAAAGCGCCGGGGGACGGGCGCCGGTGTTCGGCAACGCCGACACCCAACAGGAACGCCTGACCGCCGCCGACGCCAAGCTGGAAAAGACCGGCGACGAGGGCACCGCCGTCTACGCTGTGCAGCTGAAAGCCGAATACACCATCCAGTACTGAAAGGAGAGAGAACGGTTTGAAGATCGAACGCAAATACATGGCCCACTACCTGAACGCGGCTTTCTCGGAAGAAGAGAGCGAGTATTGCCGCCTGGGCGCCGACCTGGAGGAATATTCCCCGGAACTCAGCGCCAATGTGGAAAAAAAGACCAACATCCTGGGTCAGACCTCGGTGGTCATCGACAGCTACCAGAAGCAGGGTGAGGTTTCCCCTTACTACGCCGAGAAGGACGATCCCCTGTTCGCCAAGCTGCAGGCCATCATCGACGGCGACCTGGTGCTGGATCAGCTCAAGACCGACATGGTGGAGGTCAAGCTGTGGGGCGACGAGGGCGACGGCGCCTACCCCGCCGTGAAGGAGGAAGTGTATGTGGAGATCGTCAGCTACGGCGGCGACACCACCGGCTACCAGATCCCCTTCAACGTCCACTATACCGGCGTGAAGACCGCCGGTACCTTCAATGTGAGCACCAAGACCTTCACCCCCACCCCGGCGGCGTAAAGTCCCCGGGGCGGGCGGGTGGGAAACACAAAGGAGCGTGATTTTTCGATGCACAAACTGCTGGTGGATACCGGTGTGGAGGAATTCGAGGTCAACGGGCGGGGCGTGCTGCGCGTCAACCCCGGGGACCCCAACATCTACCACCGTTTTTTCGCCGCCCGGGAGGAACTGACTGCCCTGGACGAGGAACTGGTCCGGCGCAGCGCCGAACTGCCCGGCGGGGGCCAGGGGGGCGAATCCCTGGACCTGCTGGCGGAGTATGACCGCCGGGTGAAGGAACTGCTGAACCGGGTGTTCGGTGCGCCCAACGATTTTGATGTGATTCTGGACGGAGTGAACCTGGCGGGGGTGGGGGTCAACGGCCGCCGCGTGGTGGAAAACCTGCTGGACGCCCTGGCCCCCGTACTGCAGGAAGGCGCCCGGCGCACGGTGCAGGCCACCGCCGCTGACGCTGTGGCCGCGGCGGAGGCCGCCCGCGCCGCCCGGGGCGAAGAGGCATGACCGGCTGGGACCTGCCCCGCAGCGTGCGGGTAGGGGGGCGGGACTGGGCGGTGCATGCGGATTTCCGGGACGTGCTGGATGTCATCGGCTGGCTGGACGGGGCCCAAGGGGAGACCCTGCTGCCCGAAGAACGCTGGTATGTGGCCCTGGCCCTGTTTTACCGGGATTTCCCCCAAATGCCCGAGACCTGCCGCCCCGAAGCTGCCCGAAAGCTGGCGGAATTCATCGCCGGGGGACGGGCGGAAAGCGGCCCGGCGGGGCCCCGGCTGCTGGACTGGCAGCGGGACGCGCCCCTCATTGCGGCGGGGGTGAACCGGGCCGCCGGGTGCGAGGTGCGGGCTTTGCCCTTTGTGCACTGGTGGAGCTTTCTGGGGTGGTTTTCCGCCATCGGGGAAGGCCCCCTGGCCACGGTGGTGGCCATCCGGGACAAGCTGCGCCGGGGCAAAAAGCTGGAACCCTGGGAACTGAGTTACTACCGTGCCCACCGGGACCAGGTAGATCTGCGCCCCGCCCGCAGCGCCGCCGAACAGGCGGAACACGACCGTCTGCTGGCCCTGGTGGGCGGCTGAGAGAGGGGGAACGATTTGGCAAGAACCATTGTATTTGATGAGACCATGGACGGGATGCAGCAGCGGGTGGGCACCCTGCAGGACAGCCTGCAGGGGCTGGACGCCGCCCTGCGCACCGCCGAGACCGGCGCCCGCCGTGCCGCTGCCACCACCCAGGGATTGCGGGCGGCCTTTGTGCACGCAGCGGCCCCGCTGACCGACACCCTGAACCCGGCTCTGACCGAACTGAACAGCCTGACCGGGGCCCTGGGCGGCCGCAGCGGCGCCGTCAAAGCCGCCGCCGGTCTGGACCAGGTGGAACAGGCGGCATCCTCGGCGGTCAAAAGCACCGCCAAAGCGGTGCGCACCCTGGCGGGCTTTGACGAGATCATCCGCCTGGGGGCGGCTTCGTCCTCGTCCAAAAAGAGCGGCTCCGGGTCCTCCGGCAGCAAGAAGGACAGCGGCAAGGAGACGGAACAGGCGGTGAGCAGCGCCCGCGGCGTGCTGGATACCCTGAAAGGGGCACTGGATGCCTTCTGGGCTTATCTGCGGTCCTATTACGCCCCGGCGATCCTTTCCTGGAGCGCCGCCTGGAACCGCATGAGGGAAGCTGCCCTGGCCGCCTGGGGGCCGGTGAGCGAAGCCGCCCGGGAACTGTGGCAAGGCACCCTGGTGCCCCTGGGCAATTACTTGCTTACCGAATTCCTGCCCGGGCTGGTGAACAGCTTTTCCCTGGCTTTGTGGCCGGTGGTGGGCGGTCTGGGGGCTGCCGCCGTCACTGCCCTGGGCAACGCCTTCGTGTGGCTGGCTGATGTGGCGGGCCAGGCGGTGGACGGGGTCATCCGCCCGGCGCTGGAAAGCGTCCAGACCGTCTGGTACGCCATGATGCAGGCGGTCTACAACGCCTGGCAGGCCTACGGCCAGCCCATCTATGCGGGCATCATCGCGGCGGCGGACAACCTGTGCGGCGTTCTGAACAACCTGTGGACCGGGACTCTGCTGCCCATCCTGCAGGGGGTTCTGCAGCAGGTGAGCGCCCTGTGGCAGGAGTGTCTGGTGCCCCTGTTCGCCGACTTTACCATGTATCTGGGCTCCGCGGCCACCTTGCTGCTGAACCTGTGGAACGAAGTGCTGGCCCCGCTGCTCCAATGGCTGACGGCGGCGTTCGGCCCGGTGGTCACCCAGGTGTGCCTGGCCATCAGCGGCGCGGTGACCACCGCCGTGGGGGTGATCGCAGGGCTGATGAGCACCTTGCTCACCGCCATGCAGGGGATGGCGGATTTCCTGTCCGACGTGCTGTGCGGCCGCTGGGAGGATGCCTGGAACGGCATGGCCGACACCGCCGCCCGGGTGTGGGAGCGCATCACCGGCACCATCCAGACGGCCATTTCCGGGCTGCAGGAGCTGGTGGGCGGGTTTGTTTCCGGCATTGTGGAGGCCGCCCAGACCGCCCTGAACGCCCTGGGACAGCTGGGCGGAACCGCGGTCAGCGGGAAGGTTCCTTCCTCCTACTATGGGCAGAGCCGAACCTTCAGCGTCATGCCCTCGCTGCCCCAGGGGGCGCTGCAGGTGCCCGCCCTGGCACGGGGTGCGGTCATTCCGCCCAACCGGGAATTCCTGGCGGTGCTGGGCGACCAGAAACACGGTAGCAATGTGGAAGCCCCCCTGGCCACCATCCAGCAGGCGGTGGCGGAGACCATGCAGGATATGGCCGAAGGCGAACAGGCCGCCTTGAACCAGGTCAGCGCATTGCTGCGGGAGATCCTGGGGGCGGTGTACGGCATCCGGGTGGGGGACGAGGTCATCGGCCGGGCCGCCCAGCGCTACCAGACCCGGCAGTCCGTGATCACGGGAGGTTACTGATATGCGCAGCAAAGTGGATTTTTATCAGGTGGACGGCCTGCCCATGCCTGCCCCCGACGCCGAACCGGAATTCAGCTTTTCCGACCTGGACGCCAGCGATTCCGGCCGGGATGAGAGCGGCGTCATGCACCGAATCCTGGTGCGGGAAAAGGTGGGGACCTGGAGTTTTACCTATTCCCACCTCACCGACGAAGAACTGGCCTATCTGCGGGGGCTGTTTGCGGGCAAGGCCCAGTTCAGCTTTACCCACCCGGTATTTGGGGCCAGCGGCGCCACCGAGACCTGTACCGCCTACATGAGCCAGTACAGCGCCGTGTGGAAAAGCCAGCGCACCGGGCTGTGGCGGAATTTCAATTTCAAGATCATTCAGTGCTGAGGAGGGGACCATGCTGAAACACAAGCTGCTGCTGGCGGACGGCACTGTCCTGACCAGCGGCGAAAGCACCGGCAGCGCCATCCGCAGCGTGACCCTGACCGAACAGGTCAACAGCGGGGATGACCTGTGCCCCGGGGCGGCCTGCGCCGCCTGTGCCGAGATCGAACTGTGGGTGCCGGAAAACAGCCTGCCCATCGCCCAGGGGGAAACGCTGACCCTGGTGCGGGTGGATACCGCCGCCGGGACCGAGACCCCCGCCGGTGTCTTTCTGGCGGAAAAGCCCACCCGGACCAGCGCCAACGTCTGCACCATCACCGCCTATGACCGGATGACCCTGTTTGACCGGGACATGACCCAATGGCTGGAAGAAAAACAGGGGGATTTTCCACTGACACTGGCCCGTTTTGTGGAAAACCTCTGCGCTGCCTGCGGGGTAATGCCGGAACCGGGCACCCTGGATAGTCTGCCCAACGGCGGGTATGAGATCCGCCCCTTTACAGCGGACAGCATCACCGGGCGGCAGCTGCTGCAGTGGGCGGCCCAGGCGGCGGGTCGGTTTGCCCGCATGACGCCTTCGGGCAATCTGGAACTGGCCTGGTATCCGACGGAAGGCGGCATGCCGATGGTGGCTGCCCCGCAGGAAGGCATTGTCCCGGCGGGGGTGCGGCTTTCCGGTTCAGTGCTGCGCACGGCGGCAGGGCAGGTGTGGCGCATTACCCAAAAGACCGGGTATTACCTGCAGGACTCGCTGCGGTATGAGGATTACGACACCGCACCGGTGGACAAGGTGCAGCTCAAGCAGAGCGAGGCCGATGTGGGGGTGATCTGGCCCCCGGAGGAAACGGGGGACAACGCCCTGGTCATCAGCGGCAACCTGCTGTTGACCACCGACAGCGCCGCCCGTCTGGAACCGGTGGCCCAAACCCTGTTTGAGCAGATTTCCCGGGAAAGCTACACTCCCTTGCAGCTGACCCTGCCGTTTGACGAAGCCATCCGCCCAGGGACCCGCCTGGATGTGGTGGACCCCTATGGGCAGGTCCGTCACACCCTGGTGATGAAACGGACGGTGAGCGGCCAGACCATGCAGCTGGAAAGCACCGGCCATGCCCGGCGGGATTCTACCCTTGCGGTGAACCGGCAGTCCTACAAGGATCTGCAAGGCAAGGTGATGGAGATGCAGACCACCGTGGACGGCCTTTCCATCAACGTACAGCAGGATTTCCCGGGCAACCGGCTGGAAAGCGTCAACTGGCGCAGCGGGCATTCCGGCAGCACGGCAGGGGGCAGCGTCGTCCTCAACGGCCGCCACGCCGTTTTGCAGGGGGACGGCACCGGCAGCTGCGGTGCGGTGGTGGAGATCCCGGATGAATTTCTGGACCTGATGCCCGGGGCGGACCTGGACTTTACGGTGCAGTACCGGGTCACAGCCCCCATCACCATTCTGGACCCGGAGGTGCTGGGAGCCTACATCCGGGCCTTTGCGGATTATGAGGAGGACGGCAGCCAGAAATACGTCTGGGCAGAACTGGTACGGATCGCGGATGGGGAAAATCCGGCAGCGGAATGCGGCTGGACCACGGTTTCCGCCCGGATGCGCGTACCCTCGGTGCCACTGAAGCGCATCTACCTGTTTGCCAACATCCAGTCGGGCACCGGCACCCTGGAGGTGGAGGAACCCGGGGCACAGATCACCTCCGCCAAAATCACCGCCCTGCGCCTGAGCGCCGGGGCGGCGGAACTGTCCAGCGCCCGCATCGCCCTCACCGGCATGGTGGAGTTTAACGACCTGGAAGAAAGCGGCCGCACCGTCATCAACGGCGGCAACATCACCACCGGCACCGTGCGCAGCAGCAACGGCGCTTTGACCATCGACCTGGACAACGCCGCCCTGGTAGCGGGCAATAATGCCGATCTGCGGGCGGGTTCGGCCACCAGTTACACCAAGTTCCTGTGGAACGGCTTCAACAGCTATACCGACGGGGAACTGCGTTCCGGCATCGAAAATAACTGGACCTGGTTCAACCGCACCCTGACGGCTCTGTTCTCCACCTCCGGCCTGACCGGCGTGGGGTACAAGAACGCCGCCGGACAGCTGCAGATGGGATATACCTATGACCCCTATTCCGACATTCAGAGCGGGTTCGTAAATTATCTGAATGGCGCCACGTATTGTGCGGGTACCAGCAAGGCTATTATTCAACGAGCCAGCTCTGAGCTGTATCTGGAAAACAATGTGGGCGGCAGCAATGACTCGTTCCTCATCGCACAGGGGGACGCTACCCGTCTTTACGGAACGGGGTTTTACGTGCAGGGGGATATTTCTTGCGGAGGAGCCAAGAACCGGATCGTGGGAACCAACTTTTACGGAAAGCGCGCTCTCAATGCAATGGAAAGCCCGACACCCTTGTTTTGCGACAGCGGCAGCGGCCGTCTGGACGATACCGGCCTCTGCATGCTGACCATCCATCCGATACTGGAAGAATGCCTGGACCCTTATGCCCGGCCGCAGTGGCTGGTCTCCGGGGCGGCACCGGGCTTCTGGGTGGAAAAGAAGGACAGGGCAGTGCTGGTCCACGGCCCGGCCGGAGCGGATTTTGACTGGATCCTGCTGGCGCCGCAGCGGGGATATGCCGACTGTTATGCCGATCCTGTACCCGACTTGCCGTATATCCCCGATGGTGAGGGGAACGCGGAGCTGGACATGGTGGCAGAGCTGTCTGTCCGCCGCACCCGGGAATTGGATGGCCTGACCGACGCAGTGGCAGCTGAATGGGCACAACTGGAAGAAATGGAGGAATCTGCATGAAGAAACTGACGGCATTTACCGTGCACACCACCGCCGAAGGCAAACGCTGTGCCTATATGTACAGCGTCATCGACGCCGACGGCAACATCACCGAGAGCAACCGCCGCGCCAACTGCGTGCTGCTGGACGAGACCGCCCTGGCGGCGGTGGCGCAGCTGGAAGGCTTTCTGGCCGACCGCCTGGCAGCGGAAGAATAACGGCCGGGAAAGGAGCGGAGCATGGCAGAAACGCAGACCTATTACGACAGCACCCTTACCGGTGAAGAACTGGATGCGGCCCTGAAAAAGCTGCCCCAGGTGGACCAGGCTGTGGAACAGTCGGCCCAAAACGCTCTGCTGGCCAAAAGCTGGGCGGAAGGCGGCACCGACCTGCGGGCGGATGAGGAGATCCACAACGCCAGATACTGGTGTTCCCAGGCCCAGACCATCACCCAGGGGGCCCTGGGCTGGTACGCGGACGCAAACCAGCTGCGGGCGGCCTGTCCCCAGGGCAGCAACGGTCAGTGGGCTATTGTAGGCACCACCGATACCATCTGGACCTGGGACAGCGATACCGCTGCCTGGGTGGATACCGGGGCACAGATCGACCTGTCCAACTATTACACCAAGCCCCAGGCTGAAGCACGGTTCCAGATGCCGGTGGGATATATCTTCGACTGGGCACCGGTGGAAGGGCAGGACATTGATTTGTCCACGCCGGAAAAGGTGGCGGCACACTTCGGTTACGGTATCTGGAAGGAACTGAACGGGGTGTTTACCTTTGCCCGCGATGAGAACCATGAGGCAGGCAGTGTCGGCGGCGAGGAGACCCATGCGCTGACTGTGGAAGAACTGGCGGCTCACGGGCATACGGGAATGGAGCACCAGGCAGGCAAGTTTATGACATTCTCCGGCTCGGCTGGAGAATACAGCAATGTTTCCCGGGTGAACGTGCAAGGGGCAGAAAAGGGAACCGGCACAGCTACATGGCAATGGGTCAGTATGCGCTGGACAGATACGATCGAGAATACCGGCGCCGACCAGCCTCATAACAACATGCCGCCTTATCTGGCGGTATACAAATGGCAGCGCATTGCCTGAGGAGGAAACAATATGAGATTGCAGAACGGAGAGGTACTTCTGTGTTGGCCGCTGGCGCTGCATGTGCTTACGGCGGGGTACTTTTACAGCGACGGCAGCCGGCACGAAGCCATCGACCTGCGTACCAACCAGGGAGGCAGCGTCGTCAAGCCGGTATATGCGGCGGAGGACGGCACCGTGGACTGGACCCAGGAATGGGACGGCCATACCAAGACGGGCATGCAGAGCTACGGCACGGCGCTGCTGCTTCGCCACCAGGAATATGGGGGCGTGGCCCTGCAGACCCGCTACGCGCATCTCTCCCGGTTGTGTGTGGCCAAGGGCGATGCCGTGAAAGAAGGCCAGCTCATTGGTTATACCGGGGAAACAGGGAACGTGTCCGGCGCGCACCTGCATTTTGAGGTGCTGCTGGGCGGTACCCGCCGCAACCCGCTGGTATGGCTGGATGATGACTTCACCACCGCCAACAGCGGCGTCTATACCTACCAGCCCGGGGAATGCGCTGTGGTGCGCCCGGCGGAAGAACTGCCGGACGGAGATGCCCGCCTGCAGACCATTACCATCGGCCCTGTGAGCCAGGGGGACGCTGATGCCATCCTGGCCCTGTGCAAAGAGCGGGAACTGGACAAGCTGGGGCTGTACCGCTCGGCCTGGGCGGATGAGACTGCGGGGTGATGGCGGTGGAAACATGGCCGGAGATCCTGACGGCGGTGCTGCCGCTGCTTACGGCCTTCTGCGGCTGGGCGGCTGCCCGGCTGACCCGCAGCCGCAAGGAGGAAAAGGCTTTGCGGGACGGGGTCAAAGGGCTGCTGCGGGCCAAGGTCATCGACCTGGGGCTGCACTACATTGATGAACAGGCGGTGCCGCCCTATGGGGTGGAGACCTTGCGCAGCTGCTACGACCCGTATATGGACCTGGGGGACGGTGATCCTTCGGTGACCCATATCATGAAAAAATGCGAAAGCCTGCCGGTGCGTTCCGGCAGCGATTGAAAGGAAAACGTACATGGAAGAATTCTGGCAGAATCTGGCGGCCCTGCTCAAGGTGAAAACCATTGTGACCCTGGTGGTCATCGCGGTGTTTGCGGTGCTGGCCCTTACGGGACAGTTGCAGCCGGATACCGTTATGACCATTGTCACCATGGTGGTGGCGTTCTATTTTGGTACCCAGAACGGCCGGCAGAGGAAGGTGTGAGAAAAGCGGAGAGCCCGGACGGGCTCTCCGCTTTTGGTCGGCAGTGACATGATTGTGGAAGATGGTAAGGTTGCACAAGAATCCGGGTGGGATTTCTCATAGGGAAAAGAGGAAGCCCTCTTGACGGTACCGGGGCGGATTGGGTATCATAAGGCAAGAGGAAACAGGCCGCGCTGCGGCTAAAAGAATGGGGGATTACTGCAAGATGACCAAGCAGGAACTGAAAGAGATCCTGGCGGAACAGTTCAGCTGCGATGAAAGCGAACTGACCCCCGCCACCACCTTGGCAGAACTGGGAGCCGACCACGAAGATTTGATCGAACTGGCCTGGCAGCTGGGCGAAGCCATCGGCACCGAAGTGGATGAGGGCCGCCTGGCAGAGGTGGAGACCCTGGAGGAACTTTGGAAGCTGGCCAGGGAACTGGAAGAAGAAATGGAATAAAGTTCTGCCGCGCGGGCAAATCAATAGCAAAAAAGCCGTTCCCCGATATGGTTGGGGGACGGCTTTTTTTGGGTAAGGTCATGTCTCAAAGGGAATGCAGGTAGGAAAAGCTATGTAGTTATTTGAGTAGTTTCTTAATCGTTTGCTTTACTTTCCGTTTGAGAGGGTTCGCAGGCAAGACGTTTTCGCCGAGAATCGCTTGAAAAGCGTCATATTCATTTGCGTCAGATACAAAAATCTCAAAAAGTATAGGCTTGTCAGAGTCAGACAGGAAGGAGTCCATTTGTGCGTTAAATTCCTCTTTGGTGCGTGCAGAACGGTATTCAAATCCGCATGTGTTTGCCCATCCCTCGGCATTCTTAAAATGTCCGGAAGCACAGATATATCGATCCCGGGATTTCCGATCACAAGGACTCAGTTTGAACTCGGTGCCGCCGTTATTGTTTACAAGAAGGATGCGAAGATTATTTTTGATATGCCGAATACCGAGGGAATTCATATCATAGTAGAAGGCCAGGTCCCCAACAATCATTAAGGAGAGATGCTCCGATTCCACACTTTGACCTATACAAGCGGAAAGGCCGCCATCAATACCAAAAGCTGCGACGTTGGAATAGCAGATAATGCTGGAATCTAGGGGGAAAAGACTCCATACGCGCAGGGAATTGAGAATGGAAAAATACATGGTGGAACTTTTCGGGACAAAGCGGTGCATGGTTTGAGCAACATAAAGGTTGGAAAAAGGCAAATCTACATCGGTCTTTTGTGAGTCGACCAAGGCTTTCCATTTTTCATAGTAGGAGTGCTCGCAGGAAGCATCGCTGCTGTATGTCTGGAAAAAGGCTGAAATACTGCATTCAAAAATCTTGGTCAGCTTATCATAGGTGTCTACTACGTTGCCGTCCTCACAGACACGCCAGTGCTCTACGCCGGTCACTTTTGCGGAAGAGAGTTTTCCATAAAACGGATAGTCTCCGGTTTGTCCACCGATGGAAATCAAGATATCCGGGGCGTAGCCAGAGACAAAGGTATCAATCGCCATGGCAGTCAAGGCAAGATTCCCGGCAACCGTATAACGTCCGTGGTAGTTGGACAGCAAGTTGACGTAAACCATGGCATTATGGCAGGTACAGAACCGTTCGATAGCTTGTTGATCTTTTGTGCAGAATGGACGGTGCTCACCCACCACAATCATGATTTTTTTGCCAGTCAGAGAGACTTCAGGAAGCCCTGTGTCCATACTGTAACGATTTACGGCACGGATGGAGGGTGTAAACTCATCCAGCGTGAAGTCTAGCCAGGGGATACACAGCTGAACAGGGCCGGTGCCGCGATGTGTCAATTCCAGAATTGCCTCGTTGATCAGCCTCGTGCTGTGGAGATAATCGTTTTCATCCCGGATAAAGGGAACTTCAATGGTCTTCTTTACACAGTCTTTCGGTAAGGAGCTTTGATGAGGGGCCTGCATGTACTCCTGATATAAAAAGCGAGGATGCTTTTCCATCGTTACCGCAAGAATCGGCACTTTTTTGTAAAAGGCTTCGGTCAATCCGGGAACATAGTTTCTGGTAGCCTGGGCACTTGTGCAGGAGGTGACAATGATTTCGCCGGTTTGCAAGTAAAGCCCAATGGCAAAATACATGGCGCTGCGTTCATCTACTATGGAATAGCAGGTAAAGAAAGGATCATCCTGAACAGCGTTGATAAAAGGGATATTGGTGGTGCCGGGATTGATTACTATGTGACGTATATTGGCTTTCTTTAACAAGGTTACTAAGATTTTTATATTTTCAAAGTTCGAAAATAAGGCCATGAAAACCTCCTGGTTAAAGTTCGTATGTAACGTGTGTAAAAGGCAGAAAAACTAATGTTTTGCTAAAAGGTTACGCAGACGAGTAAAAAGATCACGGGCAGCACGTGTCCGACAGGTAAATAGGAAAAAGAAAAGGTTGTACAAGATAGCGAAAAGAAATATACGGATTAGAAAACCTATAAAACCAGAAGTTAAAAAAAGGTGAGAACCATGATAGGCTAATAGGGTGGTTATAATAATGATAAAAATATAGCGTAAGTACAATAAAAAATATTCTATAACACTTGTGTTAAACATGCGCTTATAGATAGAAACAGGATCATAGAGTTCATAGGTCAATGAGCGGGCTATAGTAGAAGCCCAAAGAATACCGGCCAACCCAAAGCGGAGCCCTAGAACCACATCCAACACTATATTCAAAACAGAAGCAACAATGGGAATATAGGCTCCATAAGTGAACAACCCGGCGGTGTTGCGGAAAGTAAAGCAGGGATAATGCATGTTGGCCACATAGTAATAAACACAGGCGGCCAGAACAGCGTCGAATCCGATTATGTATTGTTCTCCCAGCCAGATTTTGATCAGCTCCGACAGAAAGACACATAGACCGGAGGCGGTGAACCCATAAAACCAGGCATTCACAAAGAGCATTTCCCCAAAAACGGCATGCTTTTTTTCCGGAGTGCTGGCTGCGTTCAGATTGCCTACGCTGGCCACCACCGAGTTCATGATCTGTGCGCCAACAGTTTTGAAAACATTGACCACCATTTTATAGTTGTCGTACAGACCGACAGTAGCTACATTTATCAAAAGAGAAATAAAAATTGAGTCGGTGCCTTCAACCAGGACACTCCCGACTTTGTATACAACCAGCGCTTTGATATTGCGTACGATTTCAGAAAGCTCGGCTTTGGGCAGGGGGTCAACATCCTTTTCCGTCAGGAAGGGATACATTTTGTTGGCCTGATGAGACACAAACAGATTGTTGGCCAGGGTGCCCAGCACCACAATGATCAGATACGGCAGGAACTGATGGGTCCAGAGCAGAAACAGAGATTGTATCAGGACCTGCGCTGCATAAAAAATCTGCTGAAAAATTTCGATGAGATAACTTTTTTGGTCCGCAATGATCAGCGATTTTTTATAAGCGTAAAAATATGAAAGAACGCTGTTGAGCAGGTACAAGCAGTACAGAACGGTGATGTTTTCCCGGACATAATCCACTTCGCCGACGATCATGTGCAGAAAGGGGATCATGCACAGGCCCAGCGCTGCAATGGAAAAGCCGATAATGCGGTATGACTGCGCATATAAACGCATCAGAGACTTGATCTTGGCAACGTTTTTTTCGGCAAGCGGTTTATAGAGACTGAACACCATCGCATTGCCGATGCCCAGCTCCGCAAGGGAGAGGACGGTCAGAATGTCGGTGAAAAGGCCGTTGACGCCCAAATACTCGGCGCCCAGGACTTTGATGAAAACCGTGCGTCCCACAAATCCAATCAGGTTTTTCAGGATCTGCATGGCCAAGGTCACCGAGGCATTGCGCATTACATATTCACTTCTGGAAGGGGCCATGCAATCACCTCGACAGATTCAGGCAGGACAAAATGGTATCGGAAAGAATGGATTCCATGCGGTCATAGCGTTCTTCCACCAACCCCATGGAGGCAGCCGCTTCTTCCTGCAGGCGGCACCGATTCTGCAGCAACTCCATAGTCTGGGACAAAGCTTCCTGCGTGGACAAGGTGCGCAGGTCCAGAACGTGGTCATATGCCACGGCATGAAACACGCCGGCAAATTTCTGGCTGTATGCGGTGGGAATGGTGGCAACACCGGCGGAAAAGGCGGCAATGGTGGCGTGCATCCGCGCGCCGATGAACACATCCATACCGGCAATGCAATTCTTGGCCTGGATGGGGGTTTCGAAGGCATCGTGCACCACCACGCCGGGAATGCTGCGGAAAGAGGCAACGCCGTCCTGGCCCACATGGGGAATCAGGTGAACTTCATAGCGGGCGTCGGCAGTGAGCGTTTGCAGCAGCGAGAGGATGTATTGGTCATAATCCGTTTTCAGCGGCGTGGAAAAGGGAGTGCCTTCTGTTTTCTGCCGGACCAGCAGACCGGAAGGGTTGACGCCCACCCGAATGGGTCGAGGGGCACCGGAGGTTTCGGTCCGGGAAAAAGGCAGGCGGAAAGCCAGGTCGGTTCCGGTATGGATCTCGGCGTGGCAAAATTCCTTCAGGCAGCGGGCGGAATCTTCGTCCCGGGAGATGACAACCGCCGCCTGCTCTACGATGTGCTGGACCCGCTGCCGGTATTTTGCATCAGAGAAAGGACCGTAGGTCTGAGGCCCCAGCAGCAGAGGAATATGCAGGCGCAGTGTCCATTCTTTGGCCATGGTCAGCTGTACGAAGCGCTCCCGACCATAAAGATCAGTAAAACTGTCGCCTTGGGTCAGGTCAATGACCAGACGGCAAGAAGAAAGAAGGCGCAGCATCCGCAGATTCTGCGGCATGGATTTGATGCTGCGCTTGATGTTGGGCCAGTCATAGGGGTCCCAATAACCGATGGGAGCAGGGCAGACGCGGGACGGTTCAATGGAGAGCTGTTCACACAAGAGACGGTATTTGGCCGGATCTTGGTGATACTCAAAAATAATATAGCGGAAGGTCTGACCGCTGCGCTGGGCTATCCGCTCCAGCATGGCAAGCAGAGAATAAGTCAGGGCTACACAACCCATGTTTTCGTTGGAGACAAGGGCTCCCATGATTCCAATTGGTATCACTGTTTGACCTCCTGGGATTGCTCAAGGCTGTTTTGCTTTAAACCGGCATCCGCCCGGTGCGGCCTTTCAGAAAATCCACCGCGCCCCGCCATTCGCCGTAGCTGCGCCCTTTGTGGTGGCCTAGTGCCGCCGCCGCCAGGCAGCAGGCGCCGCCCTTGATGGCTGCCAACGTCCCGGCAAAGCGCCGGTAAGCCGCCGAACGCCCCCGGCAGCGAAGGGCCAGGGTGTTGCGGGTGATGTAATACACCGACAGCATCCCCCCGGCGGTGCCGCCCGCCTTGTGATGCAGCACAGCGCCAGGCAGATACCACATGGGCACCCCTGCGTCGGTCAGGCGGATGCAGTAGTCCACATCCTCGCAGTACATGAACAGATCCTCGTCCAGATACCCTACCTTTTCGATCACGGCGCGGGGCAGCATCACACAGCAGAAGGTGATGAACCCTACCTGCTTTTTCTCAGAAAAGGAGGGGCCGTCCTTGGCATGACCGCCCAGGTGCACCACCTGGCCGGTTTTGCGGTCCAGGGTGCCGCCCGCAAACCAGATCTCATCCGGCGGGTCCATGAACAGCATTTTGGGACAGCTGACCCCATCCGGCGGTGTCTGCTGCAAAAGGACTTCCAGCATGTCCGGTTCACAGGTTGTATCATTATTCAGCAGCATCACCCAGTCGGCGCCATCTTCCAGCGCCCGGCGGATGCCCACATTGTTCACCGCCGCAAAGCCCAGATTCTGCTTCTGCGGCAGAAAAACCACATTATCATCCAAAGAACCGCGCAGCCGTTGTACAGAATCGTCTGTGGAAGCATCGTCCAGCAGGATGACTTCAAAATCCCGGCAGGTCTGGCGGCGCAGGCTTTCCAGGCAGACCAGGGTATCCTGCCAGCCGTTATAATTTGAAATGACGATCCCGACTTTCGGCATAGGGTTCTCTTTCCTTTCGATCTCACAAATCACAATTTTCAATATCACAAAACAGTGCATCTGTAAACAGTTTCAGTCTACCATATCATAGGTCAGAATTCAACAAAGGCGCGAACTGAAAAAAATTCCTGCTCATTGTAAAAATCCGCCGAATATGGTAGAATCAAAAATAAGCATGCAATGCAGGAAGGTGACAATATGAAAGTAGTGATCCTGGCCGGCGGATTCGGCACTCGCATCAGCGAAGAGAGCGTTCTGAAACCCAAACCCATGGTGGAGATCGGCGGTAAGCCCATCCTCTGGCATATTATGAAAGGGTACGCCCATTACGGGTATACTGATTTCATTATCTGCGCCGGATACAAACAGGATGTGATCAAGCAGTATTTCTTTGATTACTACCTGCATAATGCTGACGTGTCTTTTGATCTGGCCACCAACTCCATGCAGGTGCTGAACTCCCACGCGGAACCCTGGAAGGTCACGGTGGTGGATACCGGACTCAATACCATGACCGGCGGGCGCATCAAGCGCATCCGACCCTATGTGGGGGAAGAGCCCTTCATGCTGACCTACGGCGACGGTGTGTCCAATATCGATTTCAACGAGCTGGAACGCTTCCATCGTGCCCACGGCAAGGCTGTGACCATGTCCAGCTACAATGTGGGCCAGCAGTTCGGTGTGCTGGACGTGGATGAAAACGGCCTGGTCACCGGTTTCCGGGAAAAGCAGGAAATGGACGGCAGCATGATCAACATCGGCTTCATGGTCTGTGATCCCACCATCTTCGATGTGATCGAAGGCGACGACACCGTGCTGGAGAAAAAGCCGCTGGAGACTCTGGCGGCCCAGGGCCAGCTGCAGAGCCGCTGCCATGGCGGATTCTGGAAGTGTATGGACACCGTGCGTGACAAAAATCAGCTGGAAAAACTGTGGGCGGAGGATAAAGCGCCCTGGAAAGTGTGGAACGACTGATGCTGGATCTGGAATTTTTCCGCGGTAAACGGGTGTTCGTCACCGGGCACACCGGCTTCAAGGGCACCTGGCTTTGCCGGATGCTTACGGGGGCGGGAGCTATCGTTACGGGCTACAGCCTGACCCCGCCCACTGACCCGGCTCTGTTTGAGATGGCCGGGCTGGAAGGCAGAATGACCAGCGTCATCGGGGATATCCGGGACCTGGATGCCCTGAAAAAAGCCTTTGACGCCGCCGCGCCGGAGATCGTTCTCCATCTGGCGGCACAGCCCATCGTGCGGGACAGCTACAAGGATCCCCGCTACACCTACGAGACCAATGTGATGGGCACGGTCAATATTTTGGAGTGTGTGCGCACCGCGGGGGTACCCCCGCGTTCAGTCGTGAATATCACGACTGATAAGGTCTATGAGAATAAAGAATGGCACTGGGGCTACCGGGAAAACGAGCCGCTGGACGGATATGATCCCTACTCCAACAGCAAGAGCTGTTCGGAACTGGTGACCCACAGCTATAAATGCAGCTTTCTGGACGGTATGGGGGTGGCGGTGTCCACGGCCCGTGCCGGAAACGTGATCGGCGGCGGCGATTTCGCCAATGACCGTATCATCCCGGACTGCATCCGCGCCATGGCCAAGGGCGAGGTGATCGGGGTGCGCAACCCCTATTCGACCCGCCCTTATCAGCATGTGCTGGAACCCCTGGCGGTGTACCTGATGATCGCCAAGGCCCAATATGAGGACCCCTCCCTGGCAGGATACTACAATGTGGGGCCGGATGACTGCGACTGCGTGACCACCGGCAACCTGGTGGACCTGTTCTGCCGCTGCTGGGGTCCCGAAGCCAAGTGGGAGAACAGGGCGGAAGCCAATGCACCCCACGAAGCCAACTTCCTCAAGCTGGACTGCAGCAAGATCAAGGCAACCTTCGGCTGGCGGCCACGCTGGCATATTGAGGAATGCATGGAGATGACCTGCCGTTTCGGCAAAGTATGGCTAGCCGGCGGTGACATTCCGGCAGAGATGGATGCGGAGATTGCGGAATTTCTGCGGGGACGCTGAACGCTAAAGGGAAAAGGGAGCAAGTGCATACGTGAAGAGCGAACAAAGCAATCTGCGGGAAAAGGCCCGCAAAGCCATCGGATCCCGCTGGTTCTGGTGGGCCTTGCTGGCGGTGGCGCTGGTGGCGGCTGTGGGGTACCTTCGTGTGACCCTGCTGGCGCCGCTGGGCGGCGACGACCAGCTCAACAACCTGACGGGCTATTATGAAGTGACACACACTTCTGCATGGGAAATACTGCGGAGCGAGATGGAAAATAACTGGAAGGCGCTGACCTTGCAGAACAGCCGGTTTTTCCCTTTTTCCAGCCTTCCCAACGTGATCCGGTATTGGCTGAAAGGTGATATCAGCACATATCGTATGTACATTATTGTGCATACGCTGGTGGACGGGGCGTTGCTGGGAATTCTGGTCAGCAAGGCTACCGGAAGAAAAGGGCTGGGCGGCGCATTGTTTGCGCTGGCGCCCTTGATGATCTGCCTGTGGAGCGACCATTCCACCAACGGAATGTACAGCTATGAGGCTTTGCCCCAGATGGCCCTGTTTCCCGCGCTGCTGGCAGGCCTGTGTATGACAGCCCTGCACAAAACCGGGCATATTCGGTGGGCGGTGCTGGGGGCCGTGTGTACTTTTTGGGCATGCGGTACCTATGAGATCGGCTATACCTATATCATCATGCTGGGATTCCTGGCGCTTTTGCTGGAGAAGAAGTTCTGGCGGGCGGTGCGCCTGGGCCTGCCTTTCTTGGCGGGCGAACTGGTTGCACTCTTCTATTATGTGATGAGTTCGAGGTTGAACAGTGGCGGGGGCAGCTATGATGGAGTCACTCTTTCCATCGAGCCTGGCCGGATCCTGTACACCTGGCTGTGCCAGATGTCGGGGGCGTTTCCCCTCAACACGCTATGGTTTTCGGATGTACATCCAACCAGCTGGACGGCGGGGGATGTATTCTGGCCTTTTCTGCTGGCAGCGGTCCTGGTTGTTTTTTTTGTGCTGCGGAAACCGGAACTGTCCGGACGGCAGGCTGCGTATCTGTTCCTGATGGGGCTCGCCATACTGGCGGGACCCGCTTTTCTGATCGCAATGTCTGGCAAATATCAGATGAACGGGTGGGTGTCCACTATCAGCGCTTATATTCCTGCTGCGGTGGAATCTTTCGGCGTGGCGGTAATGATGCTGGTGATCCTTGCTGTGCTGTTCCAATGGGTCAGGCGCAGGTCGGCTGTTGGAGAGGCAGCGGTGGCGGTGGCTGTTCTGCTTTGCCTGACAGGCTGCGGAGCATTCCAGCGGGCCGCCACCCGGGAACGCTACGACAACGGCCAGCGGGCCACCTACGAATTTCTGGCAGACTGCGTGGAGGCCGGATTGGCGGAGGATGTGCCTGAGGAATCTCCGCTGGTGTGTGAGTTCAACGTGTGGGGCGGTTACAAAGGCGCCCAGGAGGCATTTTTCCTGCGGTACGGCGATTGCCAGCGCAACGCTTACCATGTGGATGCCTGGGAAGCAGAGCCACAGCCCAATGGAGAACCCATTTACTTCTTGTGCTACGCCCGGAATTATGAGGGGTATGACATTGCCTGGATGGCGCATGTCACCGATGATATGACCCGCTACGCCGACAGCGTGAAGGTGTACATCCAGGGCGACAAAGTCCCGGCGGATGCGATCCTGAGTTATATTACCCTGGCAGAGGACGGCACCGAGGTCTGGCACGAGGTGAGTATTGACCAGCTGCCGCAGACCGAGCCGGATGAAAACGGGGACTATTTTGTGACACTGGAAGATGAAAACATTATCTCCCGACGGATCAGCCTGTGGGCGGCGGAAAATACTGAGAAAAATTGAGGAGGAGTCTCAAGGAATGAAACCGGGTGTGAATTTCCGGGCAAACAGCTTCCTGGCGGCCGCTTTGGCGGCACTGGCGGCTATGTGCGCGGGGTTGTACGGCTTTGCCGCCACGGACAGCAGCAGCCAGCTGATCCGGGTGTATGTCTGTGTGGCGGCCGGGATCTTGCTGCAGATCCTGCTGTACCATATTTTGGTCCGGCTGCAAAGTAAAGGTTTGAAAGGCCTGCCGGACCGGGTTTGGATCACGGTGCCGGCGGCTGCGCTGGTGATCCTGGCAGGAGGTGCTGCGTTCTGCAGCCGTTTCCCCACCACCGGCGCCTTCGAGGGGCTGCCCTTCTGGCTCATGCTGGCGGGGGTTCTGGTGTTCTTTTTGGTGCTGTGGCCCTGGCTGAACCGGCCGGCGGCGGCACAGACGGATTGGCAGGCGTGGCTGCCCATTCTGGGAATTTATCTGTTCTCTCTGGCGTGCTATGTGGCGTTCTGCTATGTGCCCAACCTGCTCAACGGCAGCGGTCACCAGATCCATCATGTGACTGCGGTCACCCAGAGCATTTATAATGCCGCTTTCAGTGAGCCTTATACGGTCCGCACCACTGGTGTGTACGGCCACTATGCCATTTTCTTCTGGCCGTTCCTGCATCTGTTCGGCCATAAGCCGGAAACGATCGCCATTATGCTCACGGTGTGCGGTGCGGCGGTCCAGACGCTGATCACGGCGCTCCTGCTCAAAACGGTGCGCTCCAAAGCCCTGGTGGTGCTGGCGGTACTGGCCAGCGCAAACTTGACGGCCAACGGGGAAGACGCCTACCTCCAGGTGTTCCCGCTGCGCCATCTGTGGCCCCTGGCTGTTCTGCTGCTGACGGTCCATTGCCTGCAAAAAGGCGGTTTTACGCTGAAACGGCTGGTTATTGGTTATGTGCTGTGCAGCCTGTCCATTGTCTGGAACACAGACAGCGGTCTGGTGACTACGGTTGCTTTTACGGCTTTTGTGTGGATCTGGCACTGGCAGACCCGCAACCCTTGGGACCGGTCCATGGTCAGGGTCTATGCCGGGACTGTCGCTGGAATGATCGGCGCAGTGCTGGGAATGATGGCGATCATCAATCTGTATAATCTTGCCTGCGGCGGCCAGCTCCTTCTGCGGGGCTGCTTCTTCCCGCTGATCGGCGGCGACGGGTATACCCAGATGCTGGCCGAAAACCTGTTGGACAGTGGGGGCATCGGCTGGCTGCTGCCCATTCTGCTGTTTACGGTCAGCATTTTGCTGGGATTGACTGCCACCACCTGGGTGCCTGTGGAATCCGGGCAGGATCGGCTGCCCCGCCTGTATCTGCTGGTCTTCGGTGTGATGGGCATCGGACAGAGCTATTACTATTTTAACCGCTCCATCGCCGGAACCGGCTGTATCCAGCCGTATCAGATCCTGTGCATGGCCCTGTTGGCGTCTTACGCGCTGCCGGTGGGTAAGGAAGCGGCGGACCGGCTGTGGAAAGGTGTTCGTGCCGGCACCGGTATTCTGATGGTTTTTGCACTGTGCGGGCTTTCCTTTTCTGCCATTGTGGGGGTCGTACCCACCTTGAACAAGCGAATCGAAAAGGGAACCTACTCCATGCAATCCCTGCTGGATGTGGCGGCGGAAGTGGAAGCAAAGGTCCCGCAGAATACCTATGCCCTGGGGGACTTTACCCAGGAGATCTACGCCCAGCTGGGATGGGACCCCGGCTATCACCAGAGAGACGTTTCGGACATTGAATGCAACATCCGGAATGCAAAAGCCAAGAACGATGAAACGGCGCTGGCCATGCTGGCTGACGTGAACAGTCAGGATGCGGTGCTGATCCATGCGTGGCAGATGGGGGCGATTCTGGACAACAACGAGCTGGTGCCGGAATTCGGCATCCCTTCCAGCGAACCGGTGCTGTACTACTGCACCCGCAACGGCGTGATCCCGTCGGCCTTCGATACCACCGAACTGGGCAAAAACTCTCTGCCTATCTTCCAGACCAAGTCCACCGGCATCAACCGGCGGGATCAGCATTATGAGTTTGAAACACAACCCTATGCAGATATGCTGCTGTCTGCGGATGAGATCGCGCAGCGTGGGTTTACTCTTACAGTGACCGTCACGCCGGATATGTTCGAACAAAACGGCCTGGACGGTTTCACTCTGAACCTGATTCTGGAAGGGCAGGTCGTCGGCACGTTGGACGCTGCGGTTCCCCAGGAAGAAATCGCGACCCTGCAACTGGACGTTCCCGCAGACCGGATGCCTGCCGTTCCGGAGGATGGCCTGTATCATGTGGAGCTTGTCTGTGAAAGCGACACCGAACCCAAGAGCGGTGCGGTGATGTACAACCTGACCTACGCCGGAGCCCCGGCCGAATAAACAGTGACCGCCCTGACGGGGCGTTCGAAAAACAAGGAGGCACCTATGCAGAAAAACTGGTCCAACGAAGCCGAAGCTCGTGAGCAGATCAAAGAGCTGGTGGCGCAGTATTACCATGACTTCAAAGAGAAAAAAGAGGAATTCAAGCCCGGCGACCGCATCACCTATGCGTCCCGCGTTTTTGACGAGAAGGAGATGTGCGCCCTCACCGACGCCACTCTGGATTTCTGGCTGACCACCGGCCGCTTTGCTGATGAGTTCGAGAAGGAATTTGCCAAGTGGATCGGCGTGCGGTTCGCCAACCTGGTCAACAGCGGTTCCTCCGCCAACCTCATCGCCTTCATGGCTCTGACTGCCCCCGAACTGGGCGACCGCCAGATCAAGAAGGGCGACGAGATCATCACGGTGGCCTGCGGCTTCCCCACCACCGTCACCCCGGCGCTGCAGTACGGCGCCGTGCCGGTGTTCGTGGACGTGACCGTGCCCCAGTACAACATCGACGTGACCAAGCTGGAAGCAGCTCTGTCCCCCAAGACCAAGGCCGTCATGATCGCCCACACCCTGGGCAATCCCTTCGACCTGAGCGCCGTCAAGGCCTTCTGCGATGCCCACAACCTCTGGCTGGTGGAAGACAACTGCGATGCTCTGGGCACCCAGTACACCATCAACGGCGAGACCCGGTTCAGCGGCACCTGGGGCGATATCGGCACTTCCAGCTTCTATCCGCCTCACCACATGACCATGGGCGAGGGCGGCTGTGTCTACACCAACGACCCGCTGCTCAACCGTCTCATCAAGAGCTACCGCGACTGGGGCCGGGACTGCGTCTGCCCCTCCGGCCACGACAACTTCTGCGGCCACCGCTTTGACGGCCAGTACGGCGAACTGCCTGCCGGCTATGACCATAAGTATGTGTACAGCCATTTCGGCTACAACCTCAAGGTCACCGATATGCAGGCGGCCATCGGCTGCGAACAGCTGAAGAAGTTCCCCTCTTTCATCGAGCGCCGCCGTCATAACTGGGAACGTCTGCGCGCCGCCCTGGAACCCGCCGCCGACAAGCTGATCCTGCCCGAACCGGCGGAAAACAGCCGTCCCTCCTGGTTTGGCTTCCTGATCTCGGTGCGGCCGGAAAGCGGCCTGGACCGCAACGCCATGACCCGGTATATCGAGAGCAAGAACGTGCAGACCCGTCTGCTGTTCAGCGGCAACCTGATCAAGCACCCCTGCTTTGACCAGATCCGCGGCACCGATGCTTACCGGGTGGTGGGCGATCTGACCAACACCGATTTCATCATGAACAACACCTTCTGGGTAGGCGTGTACCCCGGCATGACCGACGCTATGATCGATCATATGGCCAAGGTCATTCTGGAAGCAGCCCAGGCATAAAGCTCTTCAACAGTAAAAGGATTGTCTATGGATTTTCGTAAGCAGGCGGCTATCAACTCCATCGGGTCGGTGGTCCTGATGTTCGGCCAGTGGCTGATCTCGGTTTTGCTGGTACGGATGTCGGGGTATGAAGATGCGGGCATCTTCTCTCTGGCCATGACGGTGTCCAACGTGTTCAGCTTTTTTGCCAACTACGGCTTGCGGAACTACCAGGTGTCCGATGTGAACGGCCGCTATACCCAAAGCCAGTACATACTTGCCCGTGTAACTACGGCGCTGGTGTCGGTAGCGGCTTGTGCGGCGTACCTGCTTACAGCCGGTGGTTATTCGGATGTGGAGCGCTGGGCCATTCTGCTGTACCTGCTGTACAGCAATGTGAACGTGCTCAGCGATACCCTGATGGGCACTCTTCAGCTGCATGACCGGCTGTATATCAACGGTTACTCCAACACTCTGCGCGGTGCTCTGTGCTTTGCAGCCTTTGTGGGGACCTATCTGGCGGTGCACAATTTGCTGGCGGCGCTGGGGGCTATGGTTCTGGCGACCCTGGTGCTTACGGCGGTCTACGACTGGCGGTGTTTCCGCAAGGTGGAGACCCCGGCGGCGTGGTGCAAAGCGGATGGAAAAGCCGTTGCCCGGATGCTTCGGGTTTGCTTTGCCCTGATGCTCTCCAATATTCTGCCGGTCATCACCACCGCGCTGCCCCGCCGTTCCATCCAGAAACTGGAGGGGACCGAGCAGCTGGGGTACTTCTCTTCTATTTTTACGCCCACGGTGCTCATCACGACCCTGGTGCCTGCCATCATTATTGCATTGGTGCCCAAATTTGCGGACGCATGGAATCGCCGGGACCGCAGCGGCTTGCTGCGGCTGGTTGGACAGACCTATGCATTCACCATGGGCTTTGTTCTGCTGGCGGAACTGGCGGCGTTGGTGGCCGGGCGGTTTGTGATGAAACTGATTTTCGGCGCCGAGATCCTGCAGTACTACGATCTTCTGTACTGGGCCATCCTGGCAACGGGTATCAACGCCCTGACGTACTGCGGCAACGCTGTTCTGATCGCGGTGGGCAAAAACCGGGCCGTGGCAATAGGCGCAGCTGCGGCAATGGTCGTAACAGCGGCTTTGGCGGACAACCTGGTGAGCATACAGGGGATCAACGGTGCGGCTTATGTACTGATGATCGCCTATACGCTGCAGGTGTTCCTGCAGCTGGTGGCGTTGGTTCGCAAAATCGTTTTGATGGATGTGCCGGCTTGACCGGGCTCTGCGTCGCGTAAGGCTGTCTCTTCCCTGCCGGGAGGGACAGATGGTTGGAACAGAGAGGAAGAAGTATCGTGTGGGATGTGACGGTTATTATACCGGTGCATAATGCGGAAAAAACGTTGGAACGATGTCTGGACAGTTTGTTCGCCCAAACCATGAAAAGCTTTCAGATTGTTGCGGTGAATGGCGGTAGTACAGATCAGAGCGGTGCCATTTTGGAACGATATCGTAAACAATGGCCGGACCGCATGATCGTACACCATGAAGCTGGACTGGGGGCTTCCGCAGCACGCAAAAACGGCATCGCCTTTGCTGCAGCACCCTATGTGGGATTTGTGGATGCAGATGACTGGGTGGAACCGAATTACATCGAAACCCTGTATAATCTTGCCGTAAGTGTTCCGGGCAAGCGGGTGGTGGCTTGTTGCGCCCATTGGGTTGAGACCGCCGAGGGGCGTGTGGAAAAAAGCGCGAGGGCCGATGTACAAGCCTTTTCGCCCCAGGACGCCTTCATGTCGATTCTGCAGCGCGGGAAGATCACCATGTACCTGTGGGACAAACTTTTTGACGTCCGCATTTTGCAGCATATCCAGTTTGTGCAGGATGCTGTCATAGGGGAGGATTTTTCCTATGTCACGCAGGCGGTTTTGAGAGCAGATGCTGTTTTGTGCTGCGATACGCCGTTGTATCACTATGTTCAGATTGGCCCCAGTTTGTCCAGAGCCGGATATGGCAAGGTCCACCAACGGTCCTTGCTGCATTATCGCCGATTGGAAGAAAAGTACTGCGCAGACTATCCCGAATGTGCTCGGGCAATGCATAATTATGTTGAGATTGAACTTTTGTCCTTCCTGGTTGCCATGAGCAGAAATCAGTGCTATGACAAAGTGATGGGGAAAAATATACAGAGCCGAACAAGAAAACTTCTTCTGGAATTTCTTCGGGATCAGAATGTCGAAGGGATTTATAAGGCGGCAGCTCTTCTCACTGCGGTCAACTGGAAGGTATTTTGCCAGGGCATGCGCTTGCTGCAGCTTCGCGGATGAACCATACTGAAACAGAAACCAATGAACAGCAGAATATTTGCCGTTCAAAACCGGGGAGGTATTCCATGAAACAACGTCTGGCCGATTATGTAGCCGATTTCCTGTGCGCCCACGGCGTCACCGATGTGTTTTCGGTGGTGGGCGGCGGCGCCATGCATCTGAACGATGCCTTCGGGCACCATGCCGGGCTTCATGTGACCTACAACCATCACGAACAGGCCTGCGCCATGGCGGCGGAGGCCTATGCCCGGCTGGACAACCGCATTGCGGCGGTGTGCGTCACCACCGGCCCCGGCGGCACCAACGCCATTACCGGCGTGCTGGGGGGCTGGCTGGATTCCATCCCCATGTTCGTGGTGTCCGGGCAGGTGCGGTACGACACCACCGCCCGCTACGCCATGCAGTTCACCGATGGACTTCCCCTGCGGGCCGTGGGCGACCAGGAATACGACATCGTGAAGTCGGTCACCCCCATGACCAAGTACGCCGTCATGCTGGAGGACCCCACCCGCATCCGCTATATCCTGGAAAAAGCCTGGCACCTGGCCACCAGCGGCCGTCCCGGCCCGGTTTGGGTGGATATCCCGGTGAACTACCAGGGCGGTTACATCGATACCGATGACCTGGAAGGTTATGACCCCGCCGAGGACGACGCCCAGCTGCCCCCGCCGGTGGAAGATGCCACCATCCGGGAGGTGCTGGACCTCATCGCCAAGGCCGAACGCCCGGTGTTCCACGCCGGGTACGGCATCCGCCTGTCCGGGGGCTATGAGGCCTTCCGTTCGGCGGCGGAAAAACTGAACATCCCCATCGTGACCTACTGGAACGCGGTGGATCTCATCGAGGATGACAACCCCCTGTACTGCGGCCGCGCCGGCAACATGGGCGACCGCCCCGGCAACTGGGCCATCCAGAATGCCGACCTGATCCTGGCAGTAGGCACCCGCATTTCCATCCGCCAGGTGGGCTATAACTGGAAGACCTGGGCACGGGCGGCCAAGGTCATCATGGTGGACATCGATGCGGCGGAACTGAAGAAACACACCATCCATGTGGAAAAGCCCGTCTGGGCGGACGCCGCAGATTTCCTGGGAAAACTGGACGCCGCCGCCACAACCCTGGCCCCGGTGTGCAAACAGGATTCCTGGCTGGAGACCTGCCGCCGCTGGAAGCGTGACTATCCCGCTGTTCTGCCCCGCCAGTGGGAGGAAAACGGCGAGACCGCCAACGTTTACGCCTTTGTGCGGTATCTCAGCAGCCGCCTGCCCGAAAACAGCCTCACCGCCGTGTCCAACGGCGCCTGCTGCGTGGTGGGCAACCAGGCCTACGTCATCCAGAAAGGCAGCCGCATGGCCAACAACAGCGCTGTGGCCAGCATGGGCTACGGCCTGCCCGCCGCTATCGGTACCTGCATCGGCGGGGGCCGCCGCACCACCATCTGCCTGGAAGGGGACGGCTCCATCATGATGAACCTGCAGGAGCTGCAGACCATCCTGACCAACCGCCTGCCCATCAAGATCTTCCTCATCAACAACAGCGGCTACCATTCCATCCGCCTGACCCAGAACAACCTGTTCGAGGAGCATTGCAAGATCGGCATCGGGCCGGAATCCGGGGACCTTTCCTTCCCCGAATACCGCAAACTGGCCGAAGCCTTCGGGTATCCTTACCTGTGCGCCCATTCCAACGCCGAAATGAAGGAAGCGGTGGACAAGGCCCTGGCCATGGACGGCACGGTGTTCTGCGAGATCTTCACCGACACGAAGCAGGTGTGGGAGCCCAAGAGCAGTACCAAGCGCCTGCCAGACGGCACCCTGGTCAGCCCTCCGTTGGAGGATCTGGCTCCCTTCCTGCCCCGGGAGGAGCTGGAACGGAACATGTTCATCCCTCTGATGCCGGAAGAATAAGGAAGGACCTTCCATGGAACGTACACTGAAAACCGCCGTGGTCACCGGCCCCACCGGGGCCATCGGCACGGCCCTGTGCCGGAACCTGCTGGACCGGGGGGTGACCGTCTACGCGGTCTGCCGCCCCGGCAGTCCCCGGGCGGCGGCTTTGCCGGAAAGCGAGAATCTGCACAAGGTGGACTGCGACGCCGCGGACTATGCCTCTTTGCCCGGCAAGGTGGGACAGGCCGACGCTTTCTTCCACTTTGCCTGGGCCCACACCATCGGCCCCGGCCGCAACGATATGCCCGCCCAGATCGACAACATCCGCTATACCATCGACGCGGTGCGGGCGGCGGCCGCCCTGGGCTGCCAGGTGTTTGTGGGGGCGGGCAGCCAGGCGGAATACGGCCGGGTGGAAGGGCTGCTGGAGCCCGACACCCCCGCCAACCCGGAAAACGGCTACGGCATGGCCAAGCTGTGCGCCGGGCTCATGAGCCGCACCGAGGCGGCCGCTCTGGGCGTGGACCATGTGTGGGCCCGGGTGCTCTCGGTCTACGGTCCCCACGACGGCCCCGCCACCATGATCTCCGGCACCATCCGCGCCCTGCTGGCGGGTGAGTGCCCGCCCCTGACCAAAGGGGAACAGAAGTGGGATTACCTGTATTCCGCCGATGCCGCCGAAGCCTTTGTCCGCATGGCCCTCAGCGGCCGCAGCGGGGCGGTTTATCCCCTGGGCAGCGGACAGGCCCGGCCCCTGAAAGAGTACATTTTGGCCCTGCGGAATGCCATCGATCCCGCTTTGCCCCTGGGCTTCGGGCAGGTGCCCTATGGCCCCAAGCAGGTCATGCACCTGCAGGCGGATATTGGCTCCCTGACCCGGGACACCGGCTTTGTACCCGGTACCGGTTTTGAAGAAGGAATACGAAAGACCATTGAATGGGTGAGGAAGGAAAACCATGGCTAAAAAAGTGATCTCGGTGATGATCCCGACCTACAA
>CALXHS010000028.1 GCA_944388165.1 uncultured Gemmiger sp.
CTCTACTTTCCACCCCGCTGCCGCCGGTACGGTGGCTGATTCCCGGCCTGCTGCCCGCCGGGCTTTCCTTGTTGGCCGGTGCCAGCAAGGCAGGCAAAAGCTGGCTGTGCCTGTGGCTTTGCCTGCAACTGGCCCGGGGCGGCGAGCTCTGGGGCCGCACCACCCCGCCGCAGACCGTGCTGTACCTCTGCCTCGAGGACACCTACGCCCGCATCCAGGGGCGTTTGTTCCGCCTGACCGAGGACCCCGTTCCCAGCCGGTTGTACTTCCAGACCGGAAGCTGCGCCATCGGGGACGGGCTGGAACTCCAGATCGAAAAATTTCTGTCCCAACACCCCGAAACCGGGCTGGTGGTCATCGACACCTTGCAGAAGGTCCGCACCGCCGACCCGAACAACGGCGCTTACGCCAGCGATTATCAGGATATGAGCGCGCTGAAATCCCTGGCGGACCGCCGCGGCATCGGGTTGCTGCTGGTGCATCATCTGCGCAAACAGGGCGCATCCGATCCGTTCCAGCAAATTTCCGGGTCCAACGGCCTGATGGGTGCCGCCGACACCATCTGGCTGCTGCAGCGCCAGCGGATGAGCGACACGGCCCGGCTGCTGGTGACAGGCCGTGACATGGACAGCTGTACCCTCCACCTGCAAACCCGGGACTGCATCTGGCAGCTGTTGGAGGAGGAAACCGCCGAGGAGCAGGTTCGGAAGGCTGTTCCGGACTACCTGTGGCGGGCGGCAGACTTTGTCCGGCGCGCCGGCAGCTGGACAGGCACCGCCACCGAACTGCTGACCGCCGCGGGCATTACCGACAGCGGGCACTGGGGTACACACCGCAGTTTTATCCGCCCACGTCTTTGTTTTCCACGCCGGAAGAACCGGACGCGCTGGCGGACCGTCTGCCGCCCGAGGACGCGCTCCCCTTCCATAAGTACCGCTGCAACACCGCGCACCACACCATAGTCACACAAAATGTTATATCATGAACCCGGCTTTGTGCCGCAAAAGCCGGATTATTTTTCTGACGGAGGATCGTATTTCCAGCAAAAGCCTCCGGCTTTTTTTCTGGCATTTTGGGCACACATCGTAATATTTGAAATATTGATATGGAGCGTTCTTCCAGCTTCCGAAATGCTTTTCCATTCCCGTATGAATGTGCCGTCCAATGAATACTGATAAATCTTTTTGGATAATGGATGATTTTGCCGATTTTTCTCCCGATAGCAACGATTGCATCCTGTTCCATTCACACGATGACTGACCGAGGTCTGCCACTCATAGCCACAGGTACGACACTTCCACCAAACCCTCACATCCGATCCTGCGGTGACCATGTCCGGTGTCAAGTTCTCGTTTTTTGAAGGATGCCATTCCTGCGCTAGATCAGGACGTACCACAGAAAGAGATTTCTCTTTTGGAGAACGGGCAGATTCCATGATTTTGAACTGGTCTTTGCAGAGATCCACTGCAACATCACTGTGAACATGCCACGGTTTCTTTCTGGTCAGAAAATTTGACGAGGGATCGAGCCTATCCAACACATGCCGAATCAATTGCTCCAAAACTTTTCGATTTTCGAGATTCTCCATATGATACACAGTGTCTGCGGTCAGCGGAATTTCGTCTCCCATTTCCTCCTTAATACGAATCAACTTTATACCTTTTTCTTTACACTGTCTGTATTTTTCCGATTCTGCTTTTTGTTTATTTCTGTGCCAGTAAGAGCCGTCATACTCAATGGCCAACTGAATAGACGGAATATAGATATCCAGCTCCATTCGGCCCGGTAAAATATCACTGCATCGGCTGACCGCATCCGGATACACCTGTCTGATATAATAAAATAGTGCTTGTTCCGCAAAGGACGTCTGGCGCCCGGAATTACAAACCGGGCAATTTGTACCATGCCCTCGATGCAATATGCTTGCCTGATATTCATGTCCGTACGGGCAGCGCCACCACACCTTTTTACCGCTCCCAATTGTCACCTGCTGCGGGGTCAAGGTTCCATTGGCTGTGGGATGCCACTCTTTTGCCAGTTCCGGACGCACAGTTTCTAAATCGTTTATCCCTTGTACTGCCGTTTTGTTCGCACAACAGGGGCAGCCTCGCCCCAGCATTACCCGATTGCAGATTTTCGCCTTCCACTCATATCCACATACCGAACATTTCCACCATACCGATTGGTTGCTGGCAGGGGTAAATTGCTCCGGCGTAAGACCGTTATTTTTTTTGTAGTTCCACTGATTAGCTATATCAGAATCAGCCACCGAACCAGACCGCTTCAAAAATGTTTTTCTCCGTGCGGCGGTTCTGTTGGCTTTTGCGCACTCCGGACACCCTGTTTTCCTCTGCGTACGCTGGCATATGCTGGTTTCCCAACTGTACCCACATACTGAACACTTCCAATGAACCACCTTCGCGCTTCCCGGCACCACACTCAATAAATCAACATTTTTATTTTTTTCCGCATCCCATTCTCTTGCCAGATCAGGAAAAAGCGTCGGCAGATCATTATATCCAACCAGGACTTTTTTGTTTGCACAAAAAGGACATTGTTTCCCTTTCGATTTATTGTAAATCGCCTCTTGCCAGGAATGTCCTTTTTTACATTTCCACCAGGCTTTTTTATTGCTGCCCAACGTCAGCTTTTCCGGCGAAAGCCCTTGCTCGCTATTCTGCTCAAGATCCCATTCTTTCATAAGATCCATGTCTTCAAATACATATTTTGCCATGCCGTCACCCCGGATTCCAAAGTAACTTTATATAGAAGAAAACTCCGGAAGCATCTGCTTCCGGAGTTTTTCTGGCGGAGCATCAGAGATTTGAACTCTGGCGGCGCTGTTAACGCCCTATCGCATTTCGAGTGCGACCTCTTCGACCACTTGAGTAATGCTCCCTATTCGCCGCGAAGATGGCGCGGCGTACAAATTATTATACCAAACCGGTTCCCTTGCGTCAAGGGTCATGCGGCGTTCTGCCGCTCTTTTTGGGGCGTTTGATCCTTAGAACAGCCGTTGCTTCTGCACCGGGCCGGGGGCAAAGGGAGTCTCCTCATGGTGGCGGCGGATAAAGACTTCCCGGGTCTTTTTGTCCACACCGCGGCCGTGGGGTTTGGGCGCCGAGGCAAAGGTGCAGCTGATGTTGTAATACCCCCGCATGTGGGCCACCAGGTACTGGGCCACGGCGGGCAGGCAGTCGGTATCGTCGATATTCTCGTAGTTATAATCGTTATACAGGAAGGGGGTCTCCTCCTTGCCGCAGACCAGGGTAATGCCCTCGGCGTTCAGGCGCACTTCATCCACCACACTCTGGCGCATGCCCGCCACACCGCATTCGCTGGCGATGCGGGCGGCCCGTTCCCGCTGGTCCATGGGCACCGACTGGGGGTCCAGGGCTTCGCTGCCCCGCTGGCCGATCTCCAGAAGAATATCCCGCATCATGCGGCTTTCCACCAAGGGACGGATCTTCTCCTTGGCGCGCACTTCCCCTGTTTTTGCCTGGATCTTGCGGATGATCCCCATTGCAGACGTCCCTCCTGTTTGTACTTTTCCAAAACGACCGGGCAGCAGTCTGGCTACTGCCCCAATGATAATTATAGCACAACAAAACGGGGCGCGCCACAGAAAATTTGCGGCGCGCCCCATCGGGCTGTTCTTCAGTTTATCAGGCGTTTGCCAGCACCTTGCCCAAGATCTCCAGGGCCTTCTTCACATCCTCTTGGGTGAGGATCAAAGGCGGCAGCAGGCGGATGCGGTCCTTGGCGGTGAGCACCAGCAAACCGTTCTTCTCGCAGGCAGCGCGCACCTCGGCAGCTTTCAGGCCGTCGGCCAGCTGAATACCGATCATCAGGCCCAGGCCGCTGACCCCCTGCACATGGGGCAGGGTACGCAGGCCGGTCCACAGGGCGGCGGCGCAGTCGTTGACGTTCTGCATGAACTCCTCATCCATGGCATCCAGCACGGCGCAGGCACCGGCGCAGGACACCGGGTTGCCGCCGAAGGTGGACCCGTGGCTGCCGGGGCCCATATGGGAAGCCACCTTCTCGGTGGTGACCACCGCGCCGATGGGCAGCCCGCCCCCCAGGCCCTTGGCCAGGGTGACGATGTCCGGGTGGAGGTGATAATTCTCGCAGGCCAGGAACTTGCCGGTACGGCCCACGCCGGTCTGCACCTCGTCCACAATGAGCAGAATGTCCTTAGCCGCGCAGAAATCCGCCACGGCATGGACGTATTCCGGGTCCAGGGCCACCACGCCGCCCTCGCCCTGCACCAGTTCCATCATGACGGCGCAGGTGTGTTCATCGGCGGCGGCTTCCAGGGCGGCAAAGTCCCCGGCTGGCACATAGGCGAAATCTTCGGGGAAGGGCCCGAAATCATGGTGGAACACATCCTGACCGGTGGCGGTGAGGGTTGCCAGGGTCCGGCCGTGGAAGGAGTTCACCAGGGTGATGACCTTGCTGCGGCCTGCCCCGTAGGTATCCACGCTGTATTTGCGGGCGCACTTGATGGCGCCCTCGTTGGCTTCGGCGCCGGAGTTGCCGAAGAACACCCGGTCCATGCCGGTGCGCTGGCAGATGCGCCGGGCCAGACGGCCGCAGGGGGCGGTGTAGTACAGGTTGGAGGTGTGCTGCACCTTGCCCGCCTGTTCGGTGACCGCCGCCACCCAGGCCGGGTGGGCAAATCCCAGGGAGTTGACCCCGATACCGGAGGTGAAATCCTGGTATTTGCGGCCTTCGGCGTCGATGGCGGTCATGCCTTCGCCCCGCTCAATGACCACAGGGCTGCGGCCGTAGGTATGCATGATGTATTTGTTGTCCCGGTCCATGACCTTCTGGGTATTCATGGCAGAAACCTCCTTGCCTGATCAGCGGTTGCGGTTGCGGTAAAACAGGGTGCCGGAACCACGGTCGGAGAACATCTCCAGCAGGATGGAATGGGGCACCCGGCCGTCGATGATGACGGCTTCGTTCACGCCGCGGCGGATGGCGTCGGCCATGCCGTCGATCTTGGGCAGCATGCCCCCGGCGATGATGCCCTCGGCCTTGTAGGCTTCGATCTCGGAGAGTTCCACTTCCGGGATGAGGGTGGTGTCGTCGTTTTTATCCCGCAGCAGGCCGGTGATATCGGTCATGGAGACCAGCTTTTCCGCGCCCAGGGCCACGGCGATGGCCGCGGCGGCGGTGTCGGCGTTGACGTTGTAGAGCACGCCGTTTTCCGGGTCCATGCCCACGGTGGCCACCACCGGGATGAACTGGTCGTCCAGCAGGTGGTTGATCAAAGTGGTGCTGATGCCGGTGATCTCGCCCACAAAGCCCAGGTCTTCCTTGGTGTAGCGGCGGCAGCTGATGGTGTTGCCGTCCATGCCGCACAGGCCCACGCCCCGGCCCTTGAGCAGGGCCACCAGGTCCTTGTTCACCTGTCCGGCCAGCACCTGCTGCACCACCGCCATGGTCTCGGCGTCGGTGTAGCGCAGGCCGCCCACGAACTTGGATTCAATGCCCAGCTTGGTGAGCATGGCGTTGATGGCGGGGCCGCCCCCGTGGACCAGCACCACCCGCACCCCCAGCAGGGTCAGGGTGACCAGGTCGTTCATCACCGCCAGTTTCAGCTGGCCGTTGACCATGGCGTTGCCGCCGTACTTGATGACCAGGGTCTTGCCGTGATATTTCTGGATATAGGGCGTGGCTTCGGAAAAAAGCCGCGCCATCTCTTCGTTTTTCATGGTCTTCCTCCCCCGTTTGCTCAGGTGCGGTAGTCGCCGTTGATCTTGACGTAATCGTAGGTCAGGTCACAGCCCCAGGCCTTGGCTTCGGCGTCGCCGCAGCCCAGGTCCACCAGGATCTGGATCTCGCTTTCCTTCAAAATCTTGGCGGCTTCCTCCTCGCTGAAGATATGGTGGGCGGCGTTTTCGCACACCAGCACCTCACCGGCGGCGCTCTTCAGGCGGACGCTGGTCTTCTCGATGGAGAAATCCCCCGGCGTATAGCCGATGGCGCAGAGCACCCGGCCCCAGTTGGCGTCGGCGCCGAACATGGCGGCCTTGAACAGGGTGGAGTGGATGACGCTCTTGGAAACATCCCGGGCGATCTGCAAAGTGGGGGCGCCGGTGACCACACATTCCAGCAGCTTGGTGGCGCCTTCGCCGTCCCCGGCCAGTTCCCGGCAGAGCTGCTCGGAAACCTGGGTCAGGGCGGCCAGGAAGGTGTTGTAGTCCTCGCTGTCGGCGGCCACGGGGTCGTTGCCCGCCAGGCCGGAGGCCAGCAGAATCACCGTGTCGTTGGTGGAGGTATCGCCGTCCACCGAGATCTGGTTGAAGGTGGCGGGCACCACAGTGGACAAGGCCTTCTGGAGCACAGCGGTCTCCATGGCAGCGTCGGTGGTGATGAAGAGCAGCATGGTGGCCATGTTGGGGTGGATCATGCCGGAGCCCTTGGCGATGGCGCCCATGCGGCAGGTCTTGCCGCCCAGGGTGAACTCCACCGCCGCCTGCTTGGGATGGGTGTCGGTGGTCATGATGGCAAAAGCGGCGCTCAGGCTGCCTTCGGGGCTGTGGGCCAGCTTGGCGGCGGCGTCCGGGATGCCGGCGGCGAAGGGCGCAATGGTCATGGCCTGGCCGATGACACCGGTGGAGGAGGGCAGCACGTCCTTCTCGTCAATGCCCAGGGCCTGGGCGGCCAGACGGCAGGTTTCCCGGGCCAGTTCCACCCCGCCGGGGGCGCAGGTGTTGGCGTTGCCGGAGTTGACCAGGATGGCCTGGGCGTAACCGTCGGCCAGGTGTTCCCGGTCCACCGTGATGGGCGCGCCGTAGACCTTGTTGGTGGTGTAGCAGGCGGCGCCCGCACAGCGCACATCCGCTTTGATAATGGCCAGGTCCGGCTTGGAATGGTTGCGCCGGATGCCGAAGTGCACGCCCGCGGCGGAAAATCCCTGGGGCGCGCAGATACCGCCCTCGATCTTGGTAATGTTCATCTTTCTCCCCCTCTTCAAACTTGCGGCTTGTGCCGCCTCTTACAAAGCCAGGCCGGCGGTCTCGTCCAGGCCCAGCATCAGGTTCATGCACTGCACCGCCGCGCCGGAGGAACCCTTGCCCAGGTTGTCGAAGCGGCTGATGAGCTGGATCTGGCCGCCGTCCGGGGAGGCAGTGACGAAAATTTCCATGCTGTCCTTCCCCGCCAGGGCGTTGGAAGGCAGGAACCCCGGCAGAGCGTCGGGGTCAAAGGGATGCACGGTGATCACCGGGCTGCCCGCGTAATAGTCGGACAGGGCGGCGGCCAGGTCTTTGGCGTCGCCGTTCAGCTGGCTGCGCTGGAGCTGCACCACCGTTTCCATACCGGCGTAGTAGTCGGCCACCACCGGGCAGAATACCGGGGCGGTGTGCAGGCCGCAGACAGCCATCATCTCGGGCAGGTGCTTGTGGTGCAGAGTCAGGCCGTAGGGGCGGGGGGCGTACAGCCCCTCGTCGGTGCGTTCGGCCTCATACTGGGCGATCATGGACTTGCCGCCCCCCGAGTACCCGGTGAGGCTGAAGCAGCACAGGGCGGCATCCGGGGCCAGCAGGCCCCGGCGCACCAGGGGCGCCACCGGGGCGATGAAACCGGAAGCATGGCAGCCGGGCACCGCCACCCGGGTGGCGGTTTTCAGCGCCTTGCGGGTGTTGTCCAGTTCGGGCATGCCGTACAGCCAGCCGGAAGCGGTGCGATGGGCGGTGGAGGTGTCCAGGATGCGGACATCCTCTTTCACCAGCGGGATGATCTCCCTGGCCGCCGCGTCGGGCAGGCAGAGGAAGGTCAGGTCGCTCCGGTTGATGACCGCCGCCCGGGCCCCCGGGTCCTTGCGGTCGGCTTCGGCGATGGTCAGCAGTTCAAATTCCGGGCGGGCGGCCAGACGGTCGGCGATGCGCAGACCGGTGGTGCCGGAGGACCCGTCCACAAAAATACGATACTTTTTCACAACAAACACCCGTTTCGGTTTATTGGGCCAGCGCGGCGCGCACGTCGGCGATCTGGGAAAGGACACTGGCCTTGGTGGGGCCGCCGTAGCTGGTGCGGCCCTCGCAGCAGTTGGTCAGGTCGATGGCCTCATACACATCCTGCTCGAAGAGCGGGCTGTAGGAGCGGAATTCTTCCAGGGACATCTCTTCCAGGGTCTTGCCTTCCCGGATGCAGGCGGCCACCATGGTGCCGGTGCACTTGTAGGCGTCCCGGAAGGGCATGCCCTTCTTGGTCAGGTAGTCGGCGCAGTCGGTGGCGTTGATGAAGCCGTGGGCCGCCGCCTTGCGCATGTTTTCGGGCAGCGGGGTCATGGTGGCCAGCATGGGGGTCAGGGTGCGCAGGCAGAGGTCCAGGGTGTCCACCGCGTCGAAGATGGCCTCCTTGTCCTCCTGCATATCCTTGTCGTAGGCCAGGGGGATGCCCTTCATCATGACCAGCAAAGTGTTCAGGTCGCCGTAGACCCGGCCGGTCTTGCCCCGGATGAGTTCGGTAACGTCGGGGTTCTTCTTCTGGGGCATGATGGAAGAGCCGGTGGTGAAAGCGTCGTCCAGCTCCACGAAGCGGAACTCCCAGCTGCACCAGAGGATGACTTCCTCCGACAGGCGGGAGAGGTGCATCATGCAGGTGGCCATGGCGGCGCAGAGCTCGATGCAGAAATCCCGGTCGGACACGCCGTCGATGGAGTTATGGCAGGGGGCGGCAAAGCCCAGCTCTTTCGCGGTGTAGAACCCGCCCAGGGGATAGGCGGTGCCGGCCAGAGCGCCGGAACCCAGGGGGCACTCGGCGTCCATGCGGCGCACGGCGTCCTGCATCCGGCCCAGGTCCCGCAGCAGCATCCAGGCGTAGGCCATGAGCTGGTGGCCGAAGCTCACCGGCTGGGCCCGCTGCAGATGGGTGTAGCCGGGCATGACGTAGCCCGCGCTCTCCTCGGCTTTCTGGCAGATGGCGTCGATGAGGTCCTTGATCTCCTGCTGGAGCACCGCCGCAGCATCCCGCAGATAAAGGCGGATGTCCAGGGCCACCTGGTCGTTGCGGCTGCGGCCGGTGTGCAGCCGCTTGCCTGCATCCCCCACCCGGGCGGTGAGGGTCTGTTCCACGAAGGTGTGCACGTCCTCGGCGGCGGGGTCGATCTCCAGGGTGCCGCTGTGCAGATCATCCAGAATGGAGTGCAGCCCTTTGTGGATATCCTCCACATCCTGGGCGGAAATGATGCCCTGGGCGCCCAGCATGGCGGAATGCACCAGGCTGCCCCGGATGTCCTGTTCGATCATGCGGGCGTCGAACCGGATGGAGGAGTTGAAGTCGTTGACGCGGCTGTCCACCGCTTTGCTTGCGCGGCCCTGCCAGAGTTGGGGCATAAAAGTACCTCACTTTCGGTTGAAAGGCGCCCTGTTGCAGGAACGCCAAAGCCGCCAAGGAGGGAAAATCCTCCCCGGCGGCAGTATATCGGGTTACGGTCGTTGCGTCAGGAATCAGTCGATGGCGGGCCAGTTCTTGGCCAGCTTGGCGCGTTCGGCAATGGGCAGGCCGAACAGGTTGATGAAGCCGCTGGCGTCGGCCTGGTTGTAGTCCTCGTCCTCGCCGAAGGAAGCGGTCTGCTCATCGTAGAGGGTGAAGGGGCTGGTAACGCCGGCGTTGATCATGTTGCCCTTGTACAGCTTCAGGGTCACATCGCCGGTAACGGTCTTTTCCAGCTGATCCACAAAGGCGCTGATGGCTTCCCGCAGGGGGGTGAACCACTGGCCGTTGTAGACGAGATCGGCCATCTTCTGGGCCACGATCGCCTTGAAGTGGGCGCTTTCCTTGTCCAGGGTGATGGTCTCCAGCACGTTCAGCGCCTTGTACAGGATGGCGCCGCCGGGAGTCTCATACACGCCGCGGCTCTTCATGCCCACCAGACGGTTTTCCACGATGTCCAGCAGACCGATGCCGTTGGCACCGCCGATCTTGTTCAGGGTCTCCACGATCTCCACAGCGCCCATCTCCTTGCCGTCGATGGCGGTGGGGATGCCCTTTTCAAAGTGGATGGTCACATAGGTGGGGGTGTCGGGAGCCTGTTCGGGGCTGACGCCCAGTTCCAGGAAGCCCTCCTTGTTGTACTGGGGCTCGTTCTTGGGGTCTTCCAGGTCCAGGCCCTCATGGCTCAGGTGCCACAGGTTCTTGTCCTTGGAGTAGTTGGTTTCCCGGCTGATCTTCAGGGGGATGTTGTGGGCCTCGGCGTAGTCGATCTCCTCGTCGCGGCTCTTGATGTCCCATTCCCGCCAGGGGGCGATGATGGCCATGTCGGGAGCGAAGGCCTTCAGGGTCAGCTCAAAGCGGACCTGGTCGTTGCCCTTGCCGGTGCAGCCGTGGCAGATGGCGTCGGCGCCTTCTTTGATGGCGATCTCGGCCAGGGCCTTGGCGATGCAGGGACGGGCGTGAGAGGTGCCCAGCAGGTAATCCTCATACTTGGCGCCGGCCTTCAGGCAGGGCCAGATGTAGTTTTCCACGTAATCCTTCTTCAGGTCCAGCACGTACAGCTTGGAAGCGCCGGTCTTCTTGGCCTTCTCTTCCAGGCCGTCCAGCTCGGTGCCCTGGCCCACGTCGCCGGAAACGGCGATGACTTCGCAGTTGTTGTAGTTTTCCTTCAGCCAGGG
>CALXHS010000029.1 GCA_944388165.1 uncultured Gemmiger sp.
GGTCAAAGGGGACAGGAACACATCACTTTCCGCTGTGGGAAACACCAGCGGCACGCCCCGGATGCTCCACGCCTGGAGCAGAGACTTGTCGACGTACAATGCTTTTTGCAGGTCGGCCAGGGTACAGTCTTCCAGCCGCTGAAACAGAGCGGTCTCCCACGCGCCGGGGGGTGAGTTCTGCAGCCCGCAGACACCGGCGGCTTGCTGCAGCTCGGCCAGAGGACGGCGGCGGTCCAGGCGATGGACTGCCAGGCGGAAAAAGCGAAGCTGTTCGGGGGCAACATTCAGGGCAGCCATGGGGAAGTTCCTCCTGATACAAAAGCGCGCACCGGCCCCCGGTACGCGCAGATGGTATTATTCCGCCACCAGCACGGTAACGCTGGTGGGCGCCAGTTCCAGAGCGCCCCGGCACAGCGGGCCGAATGGTGTGGTCCCGGCATGGGCACCATCGCACAATTTGCGCCAGGTGCCTGCGGGCAGCGTGGCCCATTGGCGGGTACGCTCGGGGTTATAGTAGACAGCCAGCTGACCCACAGGGTCATTGCCCTCGATCTCCGGTACAAAGCCGATAAGCCAGCCGGGCAGCGCCATCAGAAAAGGTTCCGGCTCCCCCGCTGCACCGGACAGCCGCGGATAAGCCCGGCGGATGGCCAGCAGCCCCCGGTAGAAAGCGGTCAGCGCCGCAAATTCCGGGCGGTGGGCCCGCTGCCAGTCCAGCCGGTTCAGGGCCCCGGGGCCCCGGTAGCTGTTGGGTTCGCCGTATTTGGTACGGCCGAATTCCTCGCCCGCCTGCAGGAACGGCATGCCCTGGCAGGTCAGATAGATGCCCGCCGCCATGCGGTTCTGGGCCAGCAGGTCGTGGTCAGGGGTGTCAAAGTCGGTGCGGCGGGCCACGGCGGCCAGCTTGTCCCACAGGGTATAGTTGTCGTGGGCCGACACATACTGCACCACCTGCATGGCCTGTTTGGGCTGGAACCCGTGGGCACCGCTGCGCCAGGCCCCCAGGGCGTGCAGCACGTCGTAGCCGTACTGGGGCGCACCATTCACATACCCGGCGTTGGCTGCGTTAAAAACGTTGCCCTTGATGGCATCCCGGGTGTCGTCGCAGAAAAAGCCGATCCCCTCGTCCAGCCGGTCCAGGGCCCGCTTATCGGCCCCGTGGGCGCCGTTTTCCATATGGGTGGCGCCGCCCTTCCAGGGCTCGCCGTAGAGCAAAATCTCCCGTCCGCCGGGCAGTTCGTCCAGGGCGGCGCGCACGGCGTTCATGGTATCCACGTCCTCCAGCGCCATCAGGTCGAAACGGAACCCGTCGATATGATACTCGGTGGCCCAGTATACCACCGAATCCACAATATACTTGCGCACCATGGGCCGCTCGCTGGCCAGGTCATTGCCGCAGCCGGAGCCGTTGGTCACGGTGCCGTCCGGTTTGCGGCGGTTCCAGTAACCGGGCACTGTGCGTTCCAGCCAGCTGTCGGTGTGGTAGGTGTGGTTATACACCACATCCATGACCACCCCCAGGCCGGCCTTGTGCAGCGCCGCGATCATGGCCCGGCATTCCTTGACGCGGACTTCACCGTGGAAGGCGTCGGTGGAGAAGGCCCCCTCGGGCACATTGTAGTTCAGGGGATCGTACCCCCAGTTATAACCGCCGGGGCGGGTCTCGTCCACCGTGGCATAGTCAAAAATGGGCTGCAGCTGCACATGGCTGACACCCAGGTTTTTCAGGTAATGCAGACAGGTGGGGTGTTCCCCGTCGCCGTCCAGGGTGGTGTCGTCCGGCACGAACCCCAGGTAGGTGCCCCGCCAGGCTGCGGGCACACCGCTGTGTTCGTCGGCGGAAAAATCCCCCACATGTACTTCCCACACGCTGCGGACATGGGGCGGGATGACGGGCCGCCGGTCTTCGGCCCAGTGTTCCGGTGCGGCGGCATCCAGGTCTATGACCATGCCCCGCAGGCCGTTGGCCCCCGCCGCCCGGGCATAGGGGTCCACCGCCGTGGTCGTGTGGCCGTCCGCAAAATGCAGACGATAGGTATAGTAGGTGCCGTTCCAGTTGCCGGGCAGCGCCAGCCGCCACACCCCCTGAGGCTGCCGCTCCAGGGCATGGACGCCCAGGCGCCGGGCGCCGGGTTCGGTATCGGTGCCGGTGGCGAACAGGCGCAGTTCCACCGCGGTGGCCGTAGGCGCCCACAGTGAAAAGACTGTTTGCTTGGGCGACCAGCGGGCCCCCAGGTCATCGCCGCCGTAATAAGGCAGTTCGCAGGCTTGCTGCCAGTTCATGGATGATCTCTCCCTTTGCGAAAATGCCGTAAAGCATAGTTTTATTGTATCAGGTCGCCCTCTGCTTTGCAAGTATGGAGCCCAAGGGGCTTGACAGGCGGCCTCTTTGGTGCTATAGTTAGTTACACAAGTAATGAACCATATAACTTGAAAGGCGGTGAGGACTTGCCCCCTGTACTGAACGACCACACCCTGATCTATAAACAGATCGCCCAGATGCTGGAGGACGGCATTCTGCGGGGCATCTACCCCGAAGAAACCCAGGTCCCCAGTACCAATGAACTGGCCCGGACCCTGTGCATCAACCCGGCCACCGGGGCCAAGGGGCTGAACCTGCTGGTAGAGCAGGGCATCCTGTACAAGCGGCGCGGCATCGGCATGTTTGTGGCGCCGGGCGCTGCCGGGCGCATTCGCGCCAAACGGCGGGAGGAATTTCTGGCACAATATGTAAGACCCCTGGTGGCCGAAGCCCGCAAGCTGGGCCTGACCGACGAGGAACTGCAGGCGATGCTGCATGCCGCCTGCCGACAGGAGGAGTAAGGTTATGGAAAACAAAGCACGGCAGGCTGTGGGCCTGTGCAAGACCTACGGCAAGGTAAAAGCCCTGGACGGGGTGAGCCTGACCCTGGAACCCGGGCACATCTACGGGTTGATTGGCCGCAACGGCGCGGGCAAGACCACCCTGCTGGCCGCCCTGACCGCCCAGATTCCGCTGGACGAGGGGCAGGTGACCTACGGCGGCGCCCCGGTGTGGGAAAAT
>CALXHS010000030.1 GCA_944388165.1 uncultured Gemmiger sp.
GAAGATCTGGACGAGACCCTGGAACTTTTGCGCGGTATCGCAGAATTTTTCGATACCTACCATGGCGCCGAGCAAGAGCGCCAACAGCTGGCCCAGTGCTGGAAGTGCGGCGGCATGATGATGGGGGCTTTCCGGGATGGCCGCCTGGTCTCTACTGCCCAGACCACCGCGGCCACCAGCCGCAGCGCCATGGTGGTGGGGGTGGCCACCCGCCCGGAAGAACGGGGCCACGGTTATGCCAGTGCGGTGGTGGCGGAACTCTGCCGCCGCAGCTTTGCCCAGGGCCGGGAATTCCTCTGCCTGTTTTATGATAATCCCGCCGCAGGCCGTATCTACAACCGCATCGGTTTTGCTGAAATGGGCGGCTGGACCATGATGAACTGAATCAGCTTTTTGCGCAGGTTTGCCTTTGCCGCAGACCTGCGCTTGTTTTTTGCGAACTGCCTGCAAAACCGGGGCCGCGCGGATCTTGCTTCTTTGTTTTGCGCGCGTGGAAATGTTCATATCTATGCGGTAAAATAGAAGATATCAAGATGCGAGGAGAACGCTTATGTCAGACGCGAAATTTACCTTTCAAGTCACCCCCTGTAATGCCGAGGCTCTTCTGCCCCAGATCAGCCGCGCATTGGAAAAGCGGACGGAACTGCTTTCCCGCCGGCAGTATCCCAACCTCTGGAAGCAGACCGACCGCTTCAATGCCATGCCCCGGAACCAAAACCGCAGTCCTCTGCGCACCAGGATACTGAGCATCCTCTGCCTGGGGCTGGGGATTTTTCTGCTTGTTCCCGGTCTGATGGAACCGCAGGAGTTGTTTGTTCCCCTGGTGGCGGGCGCACTGGCCGTGGCAGCGGGGGTGGGTGGTTTGTGGCGCAGCTTTGCGCCCCGGCGCGACCGCTTTTCCGCCCCGGCCTGCAAACTGCTGCAAACTGTTGGGGACGCCGCCGGCACCGTCAGCTTTGACGATGCGGGAATAGAACTTCTCTGGCCGGACGGTACGGTGCGGCAGATACCCTACAGAGAATTCGAGTGTGCAGTGGAATGTCCCGATGTGTTTCTTCTGGTGTATGGGGACCATGTATCGGTCTTGCAGAAAACAGATCTGGCACAAGGAACCGCGACGGCGTTCCGGGCTTTTCTGGAGGAAAACGGCGTTTGCTGCGCCGAAATCACCGGAGCGTAAAACATAAAAAATGCGCCCCCGGCAGGGAGCGCAGAAAGATGCGGTCAGAAGGGGAGCGGCAGCAGGTTCAGCACCAGCCCTGCCGCGCCGCAAAGGCACATGGTCAGGATGGGGTTCCACTTGAATTTCCGCAGCAGGATAAAGGCTGTGACAAAGCTGCCGGCTCCGATCCAATCCACGGCGTTCAGATCGGGTGAGGCACCGTTGAAGAGCACCATGGCCAGAATGGACAGCCCCGCCCCCAGAATCAGCGCCACCACAACGGGACGCAGGCAGGCCAGCACGCTCTGCAAAAGGGATAAATCCCGGTACCGGTTATACACAAACGCCAGCAGCGAGACCAGTACCAAAGCTGGGGCGATGCAGCCCAGGGTAGCCACGAGGGCGCCGGGAATACCGGCAATGCGAATGCCCACAAAGGTGGCGGAGTTGATGGCAATAGGGCCGGGGGTCATCTCCGCAATGGTGATCAGGTCGGTGAATTCCTGCAAGGTCAGCCAGGGGTGCAGTTCCACCACCTGATTCTGGATCAGGGGCATGGCGGCATATCCGCCGCCCACACTGAACAGACCTACCTGCAAAAAGCTCACAAACAGCTGTACATAGATCATGATTTAACCCCCCTTTCTGTGCAGGACCAGAGCCCGCAGCACCCCAAAGGCCGCCGCTGCCAGGATGATGAGAATGACGTTCACGCCAAAGAAATAGCTGGCAATGAATGCTGCCGCCATCAGTCCAATGTACAGGGGGGAACGGGTGCGCAGCACATCGCCTCCCAACCCCCACACTACGTCCAGGATCACTGCGGCAACACCCGCCTGCATGCCCTTGAGCACCAGTGCCACATAGGGGTTGGAAGCAAAAGCCGCATAGAACATGGAAATCACCGAAAGGATGACCATGGGCGGAATGATGGTCCCCAGCACCGCAATCAGCATGCCGGCAAAGCCTTCCGCCCGCCAGCCCACCAGAATGGCCGCGTTCACCGCAATGGCCCCCGGCGAAGACTGGGCCAGGGCGGTCATGTCCAGCATTTCCTGGTCATCCAGCCAGTGCAGTTCATCCACGAACTTGCGTTTCATAAAGGTAACGATCACAAAGCCGCCCCCAAAGGTGAAGGCACTGATATATAAAGTACTCAAAAACAGGGCACGCAGCCGGGCTGCCCGGCTGGCGGGTGCAGGTCGCTGTTCCATAAGGTTCCTCCTCGCAGTTTTCACCAACATCATACCGCATCCGGCGCTCGTTGTAAAATGGCGTTTTTTCCGGAACATTATGTTGTGGCCTGGGCAATTGACGGGGCCTCCCTGCTCTTTTATACTGGTACCGGAAATACTTGATTATAAACCGGAAAGGATGATATTCCATGCTTCAAACCGGCGCCAAAGCCCCGGATTTTACTCTCAACGACCAGAACGGAAACCCCGTCAGCCTGTCTGATTTTGCGGGCAAGCGGGTGGTTTTGTATTTCTACCCCCGGGACAACACTCCCGGCTGCACCCGCCAGGCATGCGCCTTTGCCAAGGATTATGAGGGCTTCAAGGAAAAGGATGTGGTGGTCATCGGCGTCAGCAAGGACTCCGCGGCTTCCCATCTGAAGTTTGCCCAGAAATATGAACTGCCTTTCATCCTGTTGTCCGACCCGGAACTGCAGGCCATCCAGGCTTACGGCGTCTGGCAGGAGAAGAAACTCTACGGCAAAACCAGCATGGGTGTGGTGCGCACCACCTTCCTCATCGACGCACAGGGCTGCATCGAAAAGATCATGCCCAAGGTCAAGCCGGACACCAATGCCGCCGAAATTCTGGCCTATCTCTCCGGCAATGGGTGAGGAAATCCTATGAAGATCATTATATCCCCGGCCAAAAAGATGAACGTAGACACCGACAGCCTGGACTGGCTGGCATTGCCGGAATTTCTGAGCCGCACCGAACAGCTTCTGGAAAAGCTGAAAAACATGTCCTACGCCGACCTGAAAAGGCTGTGGAAGTGCAGCGACCAGATTGCGGAGCAGAACCTGCAGCGGCTGCAATCCATGGATCTGCGCCGCCATCTGACCCCCGCCATTCTCAGTTACGAGGGCATCCAGTACCAGCATATGGCGCCGGGGGTGTTCACCACCTGGGAGTTTGACTATATCCAGGAACATCTGCGGATTCTGTCCGGGTTTTACGGCCTGCTGCGCCCCTTTGACGGCGTGACCCCGTATCGCCTGGAAATGCAGGCCAAGCTGCCCGTGGGACAGGCAAAGGATGTGTACGGATTCTGGGGCGATGCTATCGCCCAAAAACTGTTCGCGGAGACCGACTGCATCGTCAACCTGGCTTCCAAGGAATACAGCGTCTGCGTGTCCCGGTATCTGCCGGAATCGGTGCGCTTCCTCACCTGCATGTTCGGGGAGGAAAAGGACGGCAAGGTCGTGGAAAAGGCCACCATGTGCAAGATGGCCCGGGGGGAGATGGTCCGCTTCATGGCCGAAAAGGGCGTGCAGCGGCTGGAGGAACTGCGGGCCTTTGACGGGCTGCAGTTCCGCTTCTCGCCCTGGCATTCGGATGAAAACACCTATGTGTTTCTCCGTCAGCCGGGCGCGGCCAGAGGGCGCCGATAAGCGCTGCCCTTGCCAAAATCTTCCGTTTATGATACTTTTATAAGCACAAAGCAACACAAGGTGCCCGGGGCTGTGTGCCGGCCGGGAGAATAGGGAAGCAGGTGCAAGACCTGCGCGGGACCGCCGCCGTAATGGCCGAGTTCCGGTTCAGTTATGCCACTGTGCCATGCATGGGAAGGCAGGACTGGAACGCTGACGCCAGAGCCGGAAGACCTGCCTTGCTGTTTGAATCACTGCCTGTGCCGCCGGGGCGAACCGCCGTCGGTACGGGGCGGGGCCCGCGCGGCGGACGGACGAAACGTTTGCGCGGTAAAACCATGGTACACCGTGTTTTGGCGTGCTTTGTTTTTGTGCGGGCCTTTTTTGCCGTTTTGGCAGAAAGGGCCCGCTTCTTTTTTGCGGTGGGTCGTCGGTTCCGGTTTAGAAAGAGGCTTAGTATGAAAACGAAAACAAAGTATCTCATCCGTTTCGGGGCACTGGCGCTGGCTATGGCTGCCCTCACCGCCTGCACCGGGGCCCCCGCGGCTTCGACGGCGCCCGCCACGGTGGAAACGGCGCCCGGCGGGCACGAGCCCGTCACCATCACCAATTACAACTATGCCGGGGAAGAAGTGTCCTACACCTACGAAAAGATCCCAGAAAAGGTGGTGGCGGTCTACCAGGGTTCCATCGAAACCATGATCGCTCTGGGGCTGGAAGACCATGTTGTTGCCTCCTACGGGCTGGACAATGAAGTCAAGCCGGAATGGCAGGAAGGCTTCGCCCGGATGAACTACCAGGAAGATGTCTTTGCCCCGGACAAGGAGACGGTGACCTTGCTGCAGCCGGATATGATCCTTTCCTGGGGTTCGCTGTTCAGTGATAAGAACCTGGGGGATGTGGATGGCTGGAACGGCAAGGGCGTGGCCACCTACATCAACTCCAACACCCGGGGCGGCGGGTACCCCCGCACCCTGGAAAACGAATACACCGACATCCTCAATCTGGGCCGCATCTTTGATGTGGAGGAAAAGGCCGAAGCACTTGTTCAGGAGATGCGCACCGCCGTGGCCGATACCCTGGCATCGGTGGAAGGCAAGACCGGCCCCCGTGTGGCGGTGGTGGAACCCATCGGCGGGGGGATGACCAACTATGGCGCCGATACCCTGGCCGGGGACATGGTGACCCAGCTGGGCGGCACCCTGGTCAAGCCGGAAGGCGGAGAGATGGACAAGGAAGACCTGGTCCAGGCCGACCCGGATGTGATCTTTGTGGTGTATATGGCCTATTCCGGGGGTGCCCCCGAAACCGTGAAGGCACAGCAGCTGGCCGCCATCCGGGATGACCCGGCCCTGGCCAGTCTGCCTGCCGTACAGAACGGCCGGGTGCAGCTGGTGATGCTGGGAGATGTCTATGCCGCCGGGCCCCGCACGGTGGATGGCATCCGCACCATGGCCGCCGGGATGTACCCGGACCTGGCTTTTTCCTGATGCAAGGCGGTTGTATGAAAGAAAAACGTACAATGACATCGGCCCAAAATCCTGCCCGCAGGCTGCAAAGCCGGGCGGGCACCGCTGCCGCCCTGGCGATCCTGGGGGCGGCGCTGGCGGTTTCGCTGGTGGTGGCGGTCACCTTCGGCACCACCCGGCTGCCGGTGGGGCAGGTGTATACCGTCATCCGCTGGGAACTGTCCCGTTTATTTTTGGGTGCATCCATCCCCGACGCCTGGGCCCCCGGAACCGCTGTGCATGACGTGGTCTGGCTCATCCGTCTGCCCCGGCTGGTGCTGGCAGCGGCGGTGGGCACCTGCCTGTCTTTGTGCGGCGTGACCATGCAGGCCGTGGTCAGAAACCCGCTGGCGGACCCGTATATTCTGGGCGTGTCCTCCGGGGCGAACCTGGGCGTTACCCTGGCGGTGCTGCTGGGGGTGGGCGCGGCCCTGGGCGGCAACTCGGTGGGGCTGATGGCCTTTGCCGGGGCGCTGGCCATCTCCTTTGCGGTGGTGGGACTGGCCAATGTGGGCGGCCGCGCCAACTCGGTCAAACTGCTGCTGGCAGGCAGTGCTTTGTCCGCCGTGTGCGGGGCCTGCTCTCAGTTCTTTCTGTATATGCACAGCGCCGACCACGCCGCCACTCAGATTATGCGCTGGACCATGGGCAGTCTGGCCGCCGCCAGCTGGCCCAATAACATGGTCATGCTGGGGGTGGCCGCCGGAGGAACGGTATTCTTCCTCACCCAGTGCCGCACCCTCAACCTCATGCTGCTGGGGGACGACACCGCCGTGACCCTGGGCACCGACCTGCACGGCTACCGCATCCTGTACCTGACGGTCTCCTCCCTGATGGTGGGCTTTGCGGTGTATTCTGCCGGTGCCATCGGGTTTGTGGGTTTGGTGGTGCCCCATGTGGTGCGCCTTCTCTTCGGCACCGACCACCGCCGCCTGGTTCCGCTGTGCGCTCTGGCCGGGGCACTGTTCCTGGTCTGGGCGGATGTCCTCTGCCGCACCATCCTGCCCGGCAACGAGATCCCGGTGGGCATCCTCACCTCCATGCTGGGGGCGCCGGTCTTTCTCTATCTCATGGCCCGGCACCGGTACAGATTCGGAGGTGGCAGCGTATGAAGATCACGGTACAGGATCTGGAAAAATCCCTGGGCGGCAGCCGGGTACTCAACGGCATTACTCTGGATATCCCCGAAAACCGAGTCTTTGGCGTTATCGGTCCCAACGGCAGCGGAAAATCCACCTTACTTCGCTGCATCTACCGGGTGCTTCAGCCGGAAGGCGGCGCCGTCTTTCTGGATGGGCGGCCCCTGGGGGACTATCCTCTGCGCAGCACCGCCCGGCAGATGGCGGTGGTGGCCCAGCACAACAACTATAACTTTGATTTTACGGTGGGGGAGATCGTCCTCATGGGCCGAAGCCCCCACAAGCGCCCCTTTGAGCGGGACAACGCCGAAGACTACAAAATCGCGGCCCAAAGCCTGGAACAGGTGGGGCTGGCCGGGTTCGGGGAACGCAGCTTTTCCAGCCTGTCCGGCGGGGAACAGCAGCGGGTGGTTCTGGCCCGGGCCCTGGCCCAGCAGACGCCCTGCCTTATCCTGGACGAACCCACCAACCACCTGGACATCCGCTATCAGCTGCAACTGATGGAACTGGTGCGGGGCTTGGGGCGAACCGTCATCACCGCCGTGCATGATCTGAACATTGCCGCCGTCTACTGTGATACCCTGGCGGTGCTGGACCACGGCTGCGTGGTGGCGGTGGGCAGCCCCCGGGAGGTGCTCACCCCCGACCTGATCCGGCAGGTATACGGGGTGACAGCCCGGGTACAGCTGGATGAAAATGGCCTGCCCTATATCCTTTTCCGCCCCGGATGTGGTACAATATCATAATGACCCCGTATGTGCGGGGCTGACCAGGAGAATTACAAACATGCCAAAAACCTTATTATGTGTCAGCTTCGGCACCAGCGTGCCCGAAGCCAGAGAGAGCATCACGGCGGTGGAAGACGCTTTGCGCCGGGCCGCCCCGGACCTGCCTTTTGCCCGGGCCTTCACCAGCCCCACCATCCGCCGAATCCTGCAAAGCCGGAGCGAGACGGTTCTCAGCCTGCCCCAGGCGCTGGAGGCCTTGAAAGGGGAAGAGGTGGTGGTACAGCCCACCCATTTCCTCTACGGGCAGGAATATGACTGCATCCGCCGCCAGGTGGAGGAACAAAGGGAAAACTTTGCCGCCCTCACCCTGGGCAAGCCTCTTCTGGCCGGGGTGCAGGACCTGCGGGACCTGGCCGGAGCCATCCATGCCGCCTGCCCCCCGGTACCCGGGGAGGCTTTGCTTCTCATGGGCCACGGCACCGAGCATTTTGCCGGCGTGGTCTACCCGGCGATGCAGACGGTGTTTCACATCATGGGCCGCACCGATGTGTTCATCGCCACCGCCGAAGGCTGGCCGGAACTGGAGGACATCCTGCCCCAGATGAAAGCGGCGGGCTGCACCTGCGCCCACCTGATGCCCCTGATGCTGGTGGCGGGGGACCACGCCTGCAACGATATGGCGGGGGATGACCCCGAAAGCTGGAAATCCCGCCTGAACAAAGAGGGGATCCCGGTGCGCTGCACTCTGCGGGGCCTGGGAACGCTGCCCGCGGTGCAGGCGCTGTATGCCGCCCATCTGCGGCAATTGCTGGAGCAAAAACCATGAATTTTGACCATACCATCCGCAGCGGGCAAAAACTGCTGCGCTGCGGCTACACCACCGGCACCTGCGCGGCGCTGGCAGCCCAGGGCGCGGCGGAACTGCTGCTTTCCGGCACGGCCCCCCGCACCTTGCAGCTGATGACCCCCAAAGGCTGGCCGGTGCAGGTGCTGCCCGGCATCTGCCATATGGAAGGGGACACGGCCCTCTGCGGCGTGGAAAAAGATGCCGGGGATGACTGCGACATCACCAATGGCATGACCGTCCTGGCGGCTGTGTGCCGTACCGACGGCGGCGATATCCTCGTCGACGGCGGCGAAGGGGTGGGCCGTGTCACCCGGCCCGGCCTGGACCAGCCGGTGGGGGCTGCGGCCATCAACTCGGTGCCCCGCCGCATGATCCAGGAGGAAGTCCGCGCCGTCTGCCGCCGCTTCGGGTATGGGGGCGGTCTGCGGGTGGAGATCCGCATTCCCGGCGGGGCCGAAGCCGCCCAAAAGACCTTCAACCCCAAACTGGGGATAGAAGGGGGCTTGTCGGTGCTGGGCACCTCCGGGGTGGTGGAGCCCATGAGCGAACAGGCGCTGGTGGACACCATCGCCCTGGAGATCCGCCAGGCCGCCCTCCAAAGCCGCCGCCTGCTCCTCACACCCGGCAACTACGGCGCCGATTTCCTCCATGCTAACGGGCTGGACGCTTTGGGCGTGCCGGTGGTCAAATGCTCCAATTTCATCGGGGATGCCCTGGATATGGCCGCCGCCGAAGGAATCAAGGAACTGCTGTTGGTGGGGCATATGGGCAAGCTGGTCAAGCTGGCGGGGGGCGTGATGAACACCCATTCCCGCTGGGCCGACTGCCGCACCGAACTGATCTGTGCCCATGCCGCTGTATGCGGCGGCGGGCAGGAACTTTGTGCGGCGCTGCTGGCGGCATCCACCACCGATGCCTGCCTGGAACTGCTGGATGTTTCCAGCCTGCGGGAAGCTGTTTTGCAGCGGCTTCTGGCGGCCATGGCCGGGCACGTACAGCGGCGGGCGGGAGAGAACTGCCGCGCCGGTGTGATGATGTTTTCCAACCAATACGGCCTTCTGGGCATGAGTGATACCGCAAAGGAGATACTTGCACAGTGGAACGAATGAAAGGCACCCTCTACGGGGTCAGCGTGGGTACGGGCGACCCGGAACTGCTCACCTTCAAGGCAATGCGCATCATGCGCCGCTGCCCGGTCATCGCGGCACCCCAGACCAAAAGCGGCGAGATGCTGGCGCTGGACATTGCCCGGCAGGCGGTGGACCTGAGCCGCAAGGCCATTGTGCCGCTGCACTTTACTATGAGCCATGACGCAGCCGAACGGCACAAGGCCCACCAGGCCGCCGCCGATATCCTGAAAGGCTACCTGGACGAAGGGCAGGACGTGGCCATGCTGAACCTGGGGGATGTGTCGGTGTATGCTACTTTCGGGTATCTGCAGGCCATTCTGGAAGAACAAGGCTACCCCACCGCCATGGTGGCAGGGGTGCCCAGCTTTTGTGCGGTGGCGGCGCGGCTGAACCAGCCCCTCACCGGCGGCATGGACACTCCCTTGACCATCGCCCCCGGCAGTATCCCGCTGGAAGAGATCCTGGCCGCCCCCGGCGCCAAGGTTTTGATGAAAAGCGGCCGTCAGCTGCCCCAGGTGCTGGAAGCCCTGGAAAAGGCGGACCTTCTGGAACAGAGCGCCCTTGTCTGCAACTGCGGCCTGCCGGAAGAGCAGGTCTGGGATGACCTGACCCGGGAACAGCCTGAAGGCAGCGCCGGGTACTTTGCCACCTTACTTGTGAAGCAGAGCGGAAAGGAGCCGAAACCATGATCCATTTTGTGGGCGCAGGACCGGGAGCCCCCGACCTCATCACTTTGCGGGGGGCGGACCTGCTGGGCAAAGCCGACTGCGTGATCTATGCGGGCAGCCTGGTCAACCCCGCTTTGCTGGGCCTGACCAAGCCGGGATGTGCCATTTACAACAGCGCCGAACTGACTCTGGAACAGGTGCTGGACGTGATGTGCAAGCAGGAAGCGGCCAACCACATGACGGTGCGCCTGCACACCGGTGACCCTTGCCTGTACGGCGCGGTGCGGGAACAGATGGACGCCCTGGACGCGGTGGGCATCCCTTATGAAAGCACCCCCGGGGTGTCCAGCTTCTGCGGGGCCGCCGCCGCCCTCGACGCGGAATACACTTTGCCCGGCGTCAGCCAGAGCGTCATCATCACCCGCCTGGCCGGGCGCACCCCCGTGCCGGAACGGGAAAGTCTGGCCGCACTGGCCGCCCATGGGGCCACCATGGTCATTTTCCTGTCCGCCGGTATGCTGCCCGGGGTGCAGACGGCGCTGCTGCAAGGAGCCTACACCGAAGACACCCCCGCCGCCCTGGTGTACAAGGCCACCTGGCCGGAAGAAAAGGTGGCCCGCTGCACCGTGGGCACTCTGGCGGAGTGCGGGCAGTCAAACGGTATCTCCCGCACCGCCCTGGTGCTGGTGGGGGAGTTTCTGGGCAAGACCTATGACCGCAGCAAACTGTATGACCCCGCCTTTACCACCGGTTACCGGAAGGGGACCGCAGAATGAGCGCCGGGCCGGTGGAACTGCTGGCCTTTACCGACAAGGGCTATGAACTGGCAAAGACCCTGGCCGCCGGGCTGGACGGAAGAGCGTCCCGCTGCGGCAGTCCTCTGTCCCTTTCCCGCTGGACCCAGGAAGCCTTTGCCCGGGCCGGGGCTCTGGTTTATGTGGGGGCGGCAGGCATCGCCGTGCGGGCCATTGCGCCGTATATCCAGAACAAGACCAAGGACCCGGCGGTGGTTGTGGTGGACGAAGGCGCCACCTGGGCGGTGCCCATTCTGTCGGGGCACCTGGGCGGTGCCAACGACCTGGCACGCCGTATTTCCGCCTTGTGCGGCGCGGCGGCGGTCATCACCACCGCTACCGACGTGAACGGTGTTTTTGCGGTGGACGAATGGGCAAAGCGTCAGAATTGCGTCATCCTCAACCCGGAAAAGATCAAGACGGTGTCGGCGGCGGTGCTGGCCGGGCAGACGGTGGGGGTATACAGCGACTTTCCCGTGACAGGGCAGGTGCCCGCCGGTGTACAGCTGTGCGAAAGCAAGACCTGTGATCTTCGCCTGAGCCTGCGCAGCCGGGGGCGGGATGTACTGCAGCTGGTGCCCCGCATCGCTGTGCTGGGGGTGGGATGCCGCAAAGGCATTTCCGCCGCCGCCCTGGAAGATGCCCTCACCCGGCTGCTGGCCAAGGCGGGGGTGTGCCCCCAGGCCATTACCATGGTAGCCAGCATCGACCTGAAAAAAGAAGAACCGGGCTTGCTGGAATTCTGCGCCGCCCACGGCTGGCCCTTGCAGACCTATTCCGCCAGACAGCTGGCGGCGGTGCAGGGCAACTTTACTTCCAGCGCCTTTGTGCAGAAGATCACAGGGGTGGATAACGTCTGCGAGCGCTCCGCCGTGCTGGGGGCGGGGGGCGACCTTTACAGCAAAAAGAACGCGGGCAACGGGGTCACCATGGCCCTGGCTTTGCAGCCTTACGCCCCGGATTGGAGATGGCAGGATGAATAAACTTTTCGTGGTAGGCCTTGGCCCCGGGGATGCCCGGTACCTGACTGCCCAGGCCAGGCAAGCCCTGGAAGCGGCAGACCTGATCTGCGGGTATTCGGTGTATACGGATCTCGTACGCCCGCTGTACCCGGATAAGGAATACTTCACCACCCCCATGAAGCAGGAACTGGACCGCTGCCGCCATGCCTTGGCATCCGCCGGGCAGGGCATTACCACCGCCATGGTGTGCAGCGGCGACGCCGGGGTGTACGGTATGGCCTCCCCGGTGCTGGAACTGGCCGAAGGATACCCCGGCGTGGAGATCGAGGTGGTGCCCGGCATCACGGCGGCACTGTCCGGCGCGGCGGTGCTGGGGGCGCCTTTGGGCCATGATTTCTGCGTCATCTCCCTGTCCGACCTGCTCACCCCGTGGGAGGTCATCGAGACCCGGCTGGAATGTGCCGCCAAGGGGGATTTTGCCCTCTGCCTGTATAACCCCGGTTCCCGCAAGCGGGCGGACTATCTGCAAAAGGCGGTGCAGATCCTGCTGCGGTCCGGAAAGGACCCCGCCACCCCCTGCGGGTATGTGCGCAACATCGGGCGGGACGGCCAACAGGCCCAGACCATGACCCTGGCGGAACTGGAACACGCCCCCATGGATATGTTTACCACCGTGTTCATCGGTTCTTCCTCCACCCGCCTGGCGGATGGCTGCCTGGTCACACCCCGGGGGTACCGCCCGTGAAGGTGATCGTGTTTTCCGGCACCACCGAAGGTCGCCGACTTTCCGCTGCCTTGGCAAAGCTGGGGGCAAAGGTCACCGTCTGCGTGGCCACCGAATACGGCGCCGAAGAGCAGGGGGGCATCCCCGGCGTGACGGTGCATACCGGCCGGATGGAACCTGACGCCATGGCCCGGCTGATGCAGGGGATGGACCTGTGCATCGATGCCACCCACCCTTACGCCGAAGCTGCCACCGCCAACATCCGCCGGGCTGCCGACCTGGCACATCTGCCCTGCAAACGGCTGCTGCGCCCGGCCAGTCCGCTGCCCCCGGGCAGTCTGACCGCCCCGGATGCCCCCGCCGCTGCGGCACTGCTGCAAAACACCGAGGGCAATATCCTGCTGACCACCGGCGCCAAGGAACTGGCAGCCTTTTCCGGGCTGGGGGTACAGCGGCTGTATCCCCGGGTGCTGCCTTCGGCCCAAAGCCTGGGGGCCTGCGAAGCTGCCGGGATCCCTCACCGCAACGTCATTGCCATGCAAGGGCCCTTCAGTACCGAACTGAATGTGGCTCTGCTGCGGCAGTTCCGCATCCGCTACCTTGTCACCAAGGATGGCGGCCCCCAAGGCGGCTTTGCCGAAAAAGCGGAGGCCGTCCGGCGCACCGGCACGGTGCTGGTGGTTATCCGCCGCCCGGCGGACAGCGGCGAGACCGAAGAAGAGATCCTTCAATTCTGCAAAGGACTGATACCATGAATGTGACTTTGCTGGGCATGGGCAGCGGCAGCGCCGACCACCTGACCAAGGAAGCCGAAAACGCCCTGACTGGTGCCGGGTGCATCGTCGGGGCAAAACGCCTGCTGGCACAGCTGCCCGAAAGCTGCACCGACCATCGGTTTGCCGCGACCAAACCCGGGGATATCCTGGCGATTCTGGAACAACACCGGGACCGGGCCTGCGTGGTGGCTTACAGCGGCGACAGCGGCTTTTATTCCGGCTGCCGCAGCCTGCTGCCGCTTTTGGAAGAGTGGAACGTCACCGTCCTGCCGGGGATCTCCAGCGTGCAGATGCTGGCATCAGCCCTGGGCCGCCCTTGGCAGGACTGGCTTCTTGTCAGCGCCCACGGGGTGGAATGCAACGCTGTTGCCGCCGTCATGCAGGGGCAGCCGGCTTTCTTTCTCACCGGCGGGACCCTTGGCCCGGCGGACCTGTGCGCCCAGCTGGTAAAGGCCGGGTTGGGGAATCTGCCCGTTACGGTGGGGGAGGACCTGGGTACACCGGAACAAAAAATCACCGCCGCCACCGCAGCGGAATGTGCCTCCGCTTCCTTCTCCCCCTTGTCTGTGCTGCTGGCAAAACCCGCGCCGCAAGGTCCCCGGCGCACCCCCGGCTGGCCGGATTCCTGGTTCATCCGCGGTCAGGTACCCATGACAAAGCAGATAGTCCGTGCCGCTGTGCTGGCCACCCTGGCTCCAAAGGAGGACGCGGTTCTCTGGGATGTAGGTGCCGGTACCGGCAGTGTCAGCGTGGAACTGGCCGCCGCGGCCAACCGGGGCAAGGTGTTTGCGGTGGAATGTCTGCCTGAAGCCTGTGAACTGATCGAAGCCAACCGCCGCAAATTCTGCGCCTGGAACCTGCACTTGGTCCCGGGCAAAGCCCCTGACGCCCTGGCCGACCTGCCCGCCCCGGACGGTGTATTTATCGGCGGCAGCAAAGGCAATATGCAGGCTATCGTGGACGTGGTGCTGCAAAAGAACCCTTGCGCCCGGGTGTGCATCACGGCCATCGCCCTGGAAAGCCTGACATCGGCTATGCAGGCATTGCAAAAGCATGGCATCGAACCCAGTGTGACCCAATTGGCCGTGAGCAGCGCCAAACCGGCGGGGCGTGTGCATATGCTCACCGCCCAGAATCCAGTATTTTTGATTGCGGGGAACTGTGATGATTGAATGTATGGTGGCCGCGCCTGCTTCTGGCAGCGGCAAAACGGTGGTGACCTGCGCCTTGCTGGCCGCCCTCAAACGGCGCAGACTGGACCCCTGTGCCTTCAAATGCGGACCGGATTACATCGATCCCATGTTTCACCGTGCCGTCCTGGGGGTAGAAAGCCACAACCTGGACCTGTTCCTTGCCTCCGAGGCCACGGTGCGCAGCCTGTACGCCGATGCCTGTGCCGGGCACGGGGCGGCGGTGTGTGAAGGCGTCATGGGCTTTTACGACGGTTTGGGCGGCACCCGCACCGATGCTTCCGCCTGGCATATGGCTGATACCCTGAATCTGCCGGTGCTGCTGGTGCTGCGCCCCAAAGGTGCCAGCCTGACCCTGGCCGCTACGGTCAAGGGGCTGGCAGAGTTTGCGGCAAACAGCCACATCACTGCCATCTTCCTCAACGAATGCAGCCCCATGCTGTACGAGACACTGGCCCCCATGCTGGAAGAAAAGACCGGCCTGCCGGTGCTGGGGTATCTGCCTCCCATGGAGGAGGCCAAGTTCGAAAGCCGCCACCTGGGCCTGTATACCGCCGGGGAGATCATCGACCTGCGGGCCCGCATCAACGCGGTGGCTGCCATTCTGCTGCAGACCATGGACTGGACCCGGTTCAATGTCCTCTTTGCAGGAACGGAGCGCACCGCCGTCAAGCGGCCCTACCCCCAGGCCATGGCCCGTATCGCCGTGGCCCGGGACGAGGCTTTCTGCTTCACCTATGCCGAAACCCTGGAAGCCTTCTGCCGTGCCGGGGCGGAACCGGTGTTTTTCAGCCCGCTGCATGACAAAGCCCTGCCCGCTGGAGTAGGTGGCCTGTACCTGCCCGGCGGATACCCGGAACTCCATGCCGAAGCCCTCTCCCGCAACGAAGCCATGCGCACGGCTCTGCACACCGCCATCCGGAACGGCCTGCCTACGGTAGCGGAATGTGGCGGGTTCCTTTATCTGGGACAGTCTTTGCAGGACCAGAACTGTCAGACCTTCCCCATGGTGGGGGTGCTGCCCGGCCACGGTCTGCGCACCGAAAAGCTGGTCCGCTTCGGGTATGCCGAAATGACCGCCCGGCAGGGCAGCCTTCTCTTCCGCCAGGGAGAGAGTACCCAGGTGCACGAGTTCCATTACTGGGACAGCACCGAGAACGGTGCCGCCTTCGAGGTGCTCAAGCCTGTATCCGGGCGCAAATGGCTGTGCGGTTTTACCACACCCACCCTGTATGCGGCGTTCCCGCATCTGTATTTCGCGGGCAACGCCCAGATGACCCGCCGTTTTGTGGCGGCGGCCCGCAATTATCCCGCAAAGGAAGAATGAACCATGCCGGAAACTACCCTTCGTGAAATGCTTGCCGCCATCACCCCGCCGGACGAAGCCGCCCGCCGGGCCGCCCATGACCGCTGGTCTGCCTGTGCCAAACCCCTGGGCGGGCTGGGCTTGCTGGAACCCATGGTGGAGGAGATGGCAGCCCTGACCGGCAGCGCCGACCTCTGTCTGGAAAACCGGACGCTGCTGGTCCTCTGTGCCGACAACGGCGTGGTGGCCGAGGGCGTCAGCCAGACCGGCAGCGAGGTCACCGCCGTGGTGGCCCGGCAGCTGGGGGCGGGGCGCAGTACCGCCTGCCGTATGGCCCAGGTGGCCCGGTGCAAAGTTCTGCCGGTGGATATGGGCATTCTGGACCCGCCCGCTTTGCCTGGGGTGATCGATGCCCGGGTTGCCAACGGCACCGGCAATATCGCAAAAGGACCTGCCATGACCCGCGCTCAGGCAGCCCGGGCGGTACTCAACGGGATCAATCTGGTCCACGCCCGGAAAGAGGAAGGTGTCAAATTACTGGCGGCAGGGGAGATGGGCATCGGCAACACCACCACCGCCACCACCGTGACCTGTGCGCTGCTGGGGCTGGACCCTGCCGCCGTCACCGGGCGGGGTGCCGGGCTCTCGGATGCCGGGCTCACCCGCAAGGTGCGTGCCATCAAAGCTGCTTTGACGGTGAACCATCCTGACCCCGCCGACCCGCTGGATGTACTGGCCAAGGTGGGCGGGCTGGACATTGCCGGGCTGTGCGGCGTGTTTTTGGGCGGGGCGCTGTTCCGGGTGCCGGTGCTCATGGACGGCGTCATCACCGCTGCCGCGGCCCTCTGTGCTGTAAGGCTCTGCCCGGCGGCAGAAAAGGCGGTGTTTGCCAGCCATTGTTCCGCTGAGCCTTGCGGCAGCCTTTTGCTGAAAGCACTGAACAAGCCGCCCCTCATCACCGCCGGTATGCACCTGGGCGAAGGCACCGGGGCCCTGGCCGCCATGCCGCTGCTGGATATGGCTCTGGCGGTGTACGGCGGCTCCACCTTTGCCGACTACGGCATGGAAGCCTACACCCCCCAGGAGGGCACCCCATGCTGACCTTTGTGTTAGGCGGCGCGGGCAGCGGCAAAAGCGACTACGCCGAAAGCCTGCTGGCCGCCAGTCCGGGGCCGCGGTATTATCTGGCCACCATGCAGGTGTGGGACGAGGAATGCCGCCGCCGGGTGGAACGGCACCGCGCCATGCGGGCGGGCAAAGGCTTTCATACCCTGGAACGCCCGCTGGACCTGGCAGGATTGACCCTGCCGGAGCCGGGGGCCCTTTTGCTGGAAGACCTGACCAACCTGGCCGCCAATGAGCGGTATGACCCCCAGGGTGCAGGGCCCCGCACGATGGAAGTTGTCTGTGACGGGCTGGCGGCTCTGCACCGGCAGACCACCCACCTCATCGTGGTGGGCAATGAGCTGTTCTGCGGCGGCACTGAATATGAAGGGGATACCCTTCCGTATCTGCGTATGCTGGGACAGCTGCACCGCCGTTTGGCTGCCCTGGCCGATAACGTCTGCGAGGTCGCGTCCGGCTGCCCCGTTTATTACAAGGGAAAGGAACCGTCTTTGTATGATCCTGTTTGAAACCATTGCCGTGGCTTTTGGCATGTTCAGCGCCCTGCCGCTGCCCCAGCCCCAATGGAACGAGCGCAACATGCGGTATGCCATGTGCACTTTTCCGCTGATCGGGGTAGTCTGCGGTGGGGCGTGGTATGCCTGGGCCCTGGCCTGCCAAGCTCTGGGGCTGCCGGTACTGCTGCGTGCGGCGGGGTTCTGCCTGGTGCCGGTGCTCATCACCGGGGGCATCCATCTGGACGGTTACGCCGATACCTGCGACGCTCTGGCCAGCTGTGCCGACCCGGCCAGGAAACAGGCCATCCTGGCCGATCCCCACTGCGGGGCCTTCGCGGTCATTCGTCTGTGCAGTTACTTTGTGGCGATGCTGGGCCTTTGTGCTGCTGTTGAGCCCACTCCCGCCGCGGGGTTTTGTATGGGTGCGGCCTTCACCCTGGAACGGGCGCTGTCCGGCCTGGCGGTGACCAGCTTCCCTATGGCCAAAAACACCGGCCTGGCCCATGCCTTTGCCTCTGCCGCCGACCGCCGCCGCGTCCGCGGGGGGCTGGCCGTACTGAGTGTTCTGTTGAGCCTGTTTCTTGTCTGGCAGGGCGGGGCCCTGGCTGCCGCAGCCGCCTGGCTGGTGTTCTGGCATTACCATCACACCGCCGTTAAACAGTTCGACGGCATCAGCGGGGACCTGGCGGGCTGGTTTGTCCAGCGGGCGGAACTCTGGATGCTGGCGGCCCTGGTGGCCGGGCAAGTTCTTTGGGGGTGGACGCTGTGATTCTCGTTACCGGGCCGCTGTTCAGCGGCAAGACGGACTTTGCCCGCAGCCTTCTGCCTGCCGGGACGGATTTTTCCGCAGCCGTCTGTACCGACGCCCAGGACCTGGCCGCCGGATGCACCGACCTCACCGTCCTGGCGGATGAACTGGCCGGGCGGTATGCCGTCGTTACCATCACCGAGGTGGGGGGCGGCGTGGTGCCCACTGATCCCGCCCAGCGCGCCGCCCGGGAGGCGGCGGGCCGTCTGGGGTGTCTGCTGGCGGCCCGCGCCGACACGGTGGTGCGGGTGTTCTGCGGATTGCCCCTTGTGCTGAAAGGAGAACTTCCTCAATGAAAATTTATCTTCTGCGCCATGGCCTGACCCGGTACAATGCCGAAAAGCGGTACCAGGGCCAGCGGGATATCCCGCTCTCTCCCGAAGGGCTGGCCATGCTGCGCAAAGCGGATTTTGATACGGACCTTGTTTATGTCAGTCCGCTGACCCGTGCCCGTCAGACGGCGGCGGTGCTCTTTCCCACCGCACAGCAGGTGCAGGTGCGGGACCTGCGGGAGATGTGTTTCGGCAGCTTTGAGGGCCGCAATTATAAGGAAATGGAACATGACCCCGATTACCTGGCCTGGGTGCAGGCCAACTGTGAGACCTCCTGCCCGGATGGGGAACGCAAGTCGGATTTCTGTGAACGTACCTGCGCCGCCTTTGCCGGGCTGGTGGACCTGTGCCTGGAACAGGGCAGGGAAGTCATGACCATCGTGGCCCACGGCGGTACCCAGATGGCGGTGATGGAGCGGTATGCCGTCCCCCACGAGGAATACTATCACTGGTGTGCCCCCAACGCGGGGGGCTATCTGCTGGATGCCTCTTCCTGGACCAAAGACCATACGCTGCAACTGATCAAAACGGTGCAGTATACGAAAGAGGAACCTGTATGATGCTTTGTGCCGCCATTGTCTGCGGTTTTTTGCTGGATCTGCTGTTGGCGGACCCGGCCTGGATGCCCCATCCTGTGGTCATCATGGGCAAGGCCATCACCGCCCTGGAACCCCGGCTGCGCCGCCTGTTCCCTGATACGCCCCAAGGACGTTTGCGGGCGGGGCGGGTGCTGGCGGCGGTGCTGCCCTTGGGGACTCTGGCTGTTACCGGGGGTGTCTGCCTGGGGGCGGCGATGCTGCATCCGGTGCTGGGCTTCGCGGTGCAGACTCTGTGGTGCTGGCAGGCGCTGGCGGTGCAGGGCCTTGGCAAGGAGAGCCGCAATGTCTACAACAAACTCACCGGGGCCACTCTGGAAGAAGCCCGGCGGGCGGTCGGCCGCATTGTAGGCCGGGATACCCAGGCCCTCACCGCCGAAGGGGTGACCAAGGCCGCCGTGGAAACGGTGGCCGAAAACTTTGCCGACGGGGTCATGGCGCCGCTTCTGTATATGCTCATCGGCGGGGCGCCCCTGGCACTGTGCTATAAGGCCGTCAACACCATGGACAGCATGGTGGGCTACAAAAACGACCAATACCTGTATTTCGGCCGTGCGGCTGCCCATCTGGACGACGCTGCCGGATATCTGCCCGCCCGCCTGGCGGCGCTGTTCTGGATCGCCGGGGCAGCCCTCACCGGGCAGAACGCCAAAAATGCCTGGCGTACCTGGCGGCGGGACCGCCGCTGCCATGCCAGCCCCAACAGCGCCCAGACCGAATCTGCCTGCGCGGGTGCGCTGGGGGTGCAGCTGGCGGGACCGGCCTATTACTTCGGAAAATTGTATGAGAAACCCACCATCGGAGACCCTCTGAGGCCCATCGAACCAAAAGACATCCTGCGGGCTAACCGGGTGCTGTACACGGCCAGTGTGCTGGCTCTGGTGCTTGGCCTGGCAGTGCGGGCGCTGGTGGTGAGCCTGCTGTAAGGAAACGGGAAAGGAACAGATATGCCAACACTGACACATGGGGGAGACTGGGCGGGATTTGCCGCCGAATACGGCACTATGCCGCTGGATTTTTCGGCCAATATCAGCCCGTTGGGCCTGCCGGAAGGGGTGCGCCGGGCCATTGCCGAAGCCGCTGCCGCCCAGGACCGCTACCCGGACCCGCTGTGCCGGGATCTGTGCGCCGCCATCGGCCAAAGCCGCGGTCTGCCCGGGGACTGGGTGCTTTGCGGCAACGGGGCAGCGGACCTGATCTGGCGTCTGGCTCTGGCCCAAAAGCCTCGCCGTGCCCTGATCACTGCCCCTACCTTTGCGGAATACGCCGCCGCGCTGGAAAGCGTGGGATGCGAGGTGGAACAGGTGCAGCTTTGTCCGGAACAGGATTTTTCCCTGCAGGAAGAATTTTTGGACCGTATCCGCCCGGGTATCGACCTGGTGCTGCTGTGCGAGCCCAACAACCCCACCGGCCGAACCACCCGCCCGGAACTGCTGCAGCGTATTCTGGAAGCCTGTTCCGACAACGGCGCCTTGCTGGTGTTGGATGAGTGCTTCAATGAATTTCTGGATGACCCTGCCGCCCATACTCTGGAAGGAAAGCTGGAAAGCCACCCGAATCTTCTGATCCTCAAGGCTTTCACCAAATGGTACGCCATGGCGGGGGTGCGCCTGGGCTATGCCCTGTGCCGGGACACACACCTGCTTGGCCGTATGCGGGCGGCCGGGCAGCCCTGGGCGGTCTCCGGGCTGGCCCAGGCGGCAGGCCTGGCTGCTTTGGGGGAAGAAGAATACAGCCGACAGCTGCACGCCCTCATCGCCGCCCAGCGGCCGCGTATGGTGGCCGGACTGGCGGCTCTGGGCTGCCGGGTCATTCCTGGGCAGGCCAATTATCTGTTGTTTTACCATGACCACCCGGACCTTGTCCCGGCGCTGCGGAAAAAAGGCGTCCTTCTGCGGGACTGCTCCAACTATCCCGGCCTGGGCCCGGGGTGGTACCGCTGCGCTGTGCGCAGTGCGGAAGAAAACCAGGCCTTTTTGCAGGCCGTGAAAGAGGTGCTTTGAGATGGCCCGATGCATTATGGTACAGGGCACCATGTCCGGGGCGGGCAAAAGCCTGCTGGTCACGGCGCTGTGCCGAATCTTCCGGCAGGACGGCCTGCGGGTGGCTCCTTTCAAAAGCCAGAACATGGCCCTCAACAGCTATATCACCCGGGCTGGGCTGGAGATGGGCCGGGCCCAGGTGGCCCAGGCCGAAGCCGCCGGAAAGGAACCGGATGTGCGGATGAACCCCATCCTGCTCAAACCTTCCAGCGATACGGGCAGCCAGCTCATTGTGAACGGACAGGTGCGGGGACAGTACAGCGCCCGGGATTACTTCGCCATGAAAAGATCCCTCATCCCCGATATCCTGCAGGCCTATCACAGCCTGGCGGCGGAAAATGACGTGATCGTTATTGAAGGCGCAGGCAGCCCGGCGGAGATCAACCTGAAGGCCGACGACATCGTCAACATGGGCCTGGCGGAACTGGTGGACGCCCCGGTGCTGCTGGTGGGGGACATCGACCGGGGCGGGGTCTTCGCCCAGCTGTACGGCACGGCAGCCCTGCTGGAGGAAGCGGAACGGGCCCGTATTGTGGGCACTGTCATCAACAAGTTCCGGGGGGACGTGAGCCTTCTGGAACCCGGCCTGCAGATGCTGCGGGAAAAAACCGGCATTCCGGTGCTGGGGGTGGTGCCCTATGGCCGCTGGGATATTGATGATGAGGATAGCCTTGCCCCGCGCCTGAACCGGGAACACACCGAATGTCCGGTGGATGTGGCGGTCATCCGCCTGCCCCGCATCTCCAATTTTACCGACTTCGCCCCTCTGGAAAGCCACCCCGCCCTGGGTGTGCGGTATGTGACCGACCCGGCCAAGCTGGGAAACCCGGACCTGGTCATTCTGCCCGGCACCAAAAGCACCATGCAGGACCTGCTCTGGCTGCGCACTAGCGGTCTGGAAGCCGCCATCCACAAACTGGCGGCGGGGGGCACGCCCGTTCTGGGGGTCTGTGGCGGGTATCAGATGCTGGGCAGCTTTCTCCGCGACCCTGAAGGGGTGGAAGGCGGCGGTGAACTGGCCGGACTGGGCCTGCTGCCCTGTGAGACCGTATTCACCCCCCAGAAGACCCGTACCCGGATGCAGGCGGAAGTCCTGGCATCTCCCTTTGCGGGGGCACGGCTGGATGGATACGAGATCCACATGGGCCAGACCCGCCGCAGCGGCGGGCAGCCCTTCTGCCGCCTGCATACCGGTGTTGAGGACGGCACGGTGCAGGGAAATGTGTTCGGCACCTACCTGCACGGTCTCTTTGACACCGGCAGCCTCACCGACCGCCTGGCTGCCTGGCTGCTGGAACGCAAAGGTCTGGCGGCAGACTGGGCCCCTGCCGGGGACCGGGCATCCTACAAAGAAACCCAATACGATCAGCTGGCAGCAGGTGTGCGCGCGGCGCTGGATATGCCGGCCATCTACCGCGCAATGGAGGAATACAGCCATGGATAAGGGACTGGTACATCTGTACTGGGGCGAAGGCAAGGGCAAGACCACGGCAGCCTTCGGCCTGGCGCTGCGCATGCTGGGCAGCGGCGGGACCGTCACAGTTGTCCAGTTTTTGAAGGATGGCCAAAGCAGTGAGCTGGACCCCTTGCGCCGTCTGGGCGCCAAAGTGTATTCCGGGCAGCCGGGCACAAAGTTCTTCTCGCAAATGATCCCGGAAGAACGGCAGGAAGCCCGCGCCCGGCACAATGAACTGCTGAACCTTGTGCTGGAAAGCCCCTGTGATCTGCTGGTTCTGGACGAAGCCTGTGCCGCCTGCCGTCTGGATATGGTGGCGGAAGACCTTCTGCGGCGCGCCGTGCTGGAACGCCCGGAGGGCAGGGAAGTGGTGCTCACAGGCCGGGATCCGGCCCCCTGGATGCGGGAAGCTGCCGACTATTCCACCGAGATGTGCTGCCGCAAGCACCCCTATCAGCAGGGGATCACCGCCAGAAAGGGCGTGGAATATTGAATACGGAAC
>CALXHS010000031.1 GCA_944388165.1 uncultured Gemmiger sp.
AGGCTAGCGTTCTAACCAACTGAACTACCGGGCCACAATGGTGGGAGTTAACGGGCTCGAACCGCTGACCCTCTGCTTGTAAGGCAGATGCTCTCCCAGCTGAGCTAAACTCCCTTAATGGAGCGGCTGACGAGGCTCGAACTCGCTACCTCCACCTTGGCAAGGTGGCGCTCTACCAGATGAGCTACAGCCGCATGTTGGAGAGTTTAGCTTGCTTCGCTTTCTTTCAGCTTGTCGTGCTCTCTCCGGGCGACGAATGTTATTTTACTGCATCACCTCCGAAAAGTCAAGCGTTTTTTTGAATTTTTTTCAAAAAAAATCAATCTTTTTTATTTTCGTCGTTATCAGGCCAATTTTTCAGCATTTCATCCAGGTCTACACGGTAGGTTTTATCGCAAAATTGGCAATAAACCTCCGCAACAGGGTCTTCGTTGCGCAGATTTTCCACTTCTTTTTTTCCAAGGCTTTTCAGCATACGGCGTACCCGATCCTCGCTGCAGTCGCACTGGTACTCCACAAGGCTGGTATCCAGCACTTCGGGCGCAAAGGTATCCAGGGCCATGTCCAGCATATCCTTCACCGTCTTGCCCTGCTCCATCATAGAAGTAACGCTGGGCATGGCGGCAATATTCTTTTCCAGCTGCACGATCTCGCTCTCCAGCGCGCCGGGCAGCAGCTGCACAATAAAGCCGCCGGCGCAGCGCACACTCAGGTCCTCATTCACCAGGACCCCCAGGGCGCAGACCGTCGGGGTCTGTTCACTGATGGCAAAGTAACGGGTCACATCCTCGGCGATCTCGCCGGAGACCAGGGGTACCTGCCCGATATAGGGCTCACGCAGGCCCAGGTCGCGGATAACGTCCAGAGTGCCGTCGTGGCCTACAGCGCCGCCCACGTCCAGATGGCCGTCCGCCCGGGGCGGCAGCTCCACGACGGGGTTCTGCACATAGCCTTTCAGGTGGCCGTCGCCGTCCACCACAGCCATCAGACGGCCGGCAGGACCGCCGCCCTTGATCTGCAGGGTCATGGAGTCCTTGCGGCTCTTGAGCATGGCGCCCATCATGGCAGCCGCCGTCAGCAGACGCCCCAAAGCCGCTGTGGTGACGGCGCTGGTCTTGTGCACACGCTCCATTTCACGCACGATGTCGGTGGAATCCACCCCGTAAAATACAATGCCGCCGTTTTCGGAAATACCGCGCAGCAGATTATCCTGAGCCATGGTTTATTTCTCCTCTTGTGTATAGCGTTTGACAGCCGTGATGATCCAGCGCTGGCTGTCCGGGCGCACAGGGCCGAAATCCTCGCCGTCAGCCACACGGGCCACCGTAAAGCCGTATTTGTCCAGCAGGGCTTCCACGGTAGACAGCGGATAGCTGTACTCGCAGAAATCCTCCTGCCAGTTCTCCCCTGTCTCCTTATCGTGGATGCGGATGCAGATATCCACACGGCCGCTTTCCTTGTGGTAATGGTTTGTCCAATGGCACACGGCGTCCTCAGCGTCCAAATCAAAAGTTTGTTCCGCCAGAACTTCCGCGTGCTTATAGGGTGTGTTCAGATCAAAGAGGAACACGCCGTCCTTCTCCATAAAAAACGCCGCGTTCGCAATGGCCTTTTCAAAGTTTTCCAGCGGGCCGATGTGGTTGTAGGTGTCAAAGGTGGACACCGCCGCACGGATGGTGCCATACAGGTCCAGATTCAGCAGGTCCTGCTTCAAAAGCAGGACACGGCCCGTCATGCCCAATTCGTCCGCCTTTTCCCGCAGGACGCTGAGCATCTCTTCCGACCGGTCAATGCCGATCACATCATACCCGGCCTGGGACAGCATCAGGGTCAGTTCCCCGGTGCCGCAGCCAAGGTCTGCCAGCAGCCCGTCCTTCACGCCGTGGGCCGCCAGCTCCGAAACAACATACTGAAACAAGGCGTCGTAATCCGCCGCCTCGTTCAGTTCATCATAGAAATAAGCAAACTCGTTATACGCCATCCTCGCTGGCCTCCAGCATCGCGTCCAGGCAAGCCCGCACATCCTCCACACCGGTACCTTTTTCGGCGCTGGTGAGGAAGACGCGGCGGCAGCCGTATTCGGCGCAGATCTGCTCAAACCAGGCCTGGCAGGGCGCCAGTTCCGATTTCTTGAGCTTATCCGCCTTGGTCAGCACCACCACAAAGGGGATGCTGTGATAGCGCAGGTATTCCAGCATCTGGCGGTCGTCAGCGCTGGGGTCATGGCGGCAGTCCAACAGCTGCACCAACAGCTTCAGAGGCCGTCCGGCCTCGAAATAGCCGTTGATGAGTTCATCCCAGCGGGCGCGCTCGGCGTTGGATACCTTGGCAAAACCGTAGCCGGGCAGGTCCACAAAATAGGAAGTATCCACACGGTAGAAGTTGATGGTGGCCGTTTTGCCGGGGGTAGCGCTGACACGGGCCAGGTTCTTGCGGTTGCACAGCTTGTTGATCAGGCTGGACTTGCCCACATTGGAACGGCCGGAAAAGGCAAACTCCGGGCGGTCGGCCGCAGGCAGCTGGCTGGAGATGCCGTAGGAAGCCTGAAATTCACTGCGGTTATAGTTCATGCCCTACGCTCCTTCACATCACAGTGGCCGGCTCTTTGGCCGCCGAGGTGTCGGTGGCAATAAGCTGGGTGGCAGGCGGCACGGTGACCGATGCCCGGGGCGTGGCCGCCGCAGGACGGATCAGCGCCGCTTTCAGCACCTGGGACAGGTCTGCCACCGGCACAAAGCGAATGTTCTTTTTAACTTCCTCGTCCACTTCATACAGGTCGGAGGTGTTGTCCTTGGGGATCAGCACGGTGGAGATCCCCTCCCGGTAGGCTGCCATGCTCTTTTCCTTCAAGCCGCCAATGGCCAGCACGCTGCCGTGCAGGGTGATCTCACCGGTCATAGCTAGGTCATGGCGCACCGGCAGCCCGGACAATGCCGAGATCAGTGCGGTGGTCAGGGTCACGCCAGCAGAGGGGCCGTCCTTGGGCACAGCGCCTTCGGGGGCGTGGATATGCAGATCCACATCCTTGAAGGCATCCGCCGCAATACCGTATTCCTGGGCGTGAACGCGGGCATAGGTCACCGCCAGACGGGCGCTCTCCTTCATCACGACGCCCAGACTGCCGGTAAGCTCGATCTTGCCGGAACCGTTAGGGATCACGCTCACTTCCACCGGCAGCATCTCGCCGCCGATGCTGGTCCATGCCAGACCATTGGCAATGCCCACGGCGTCGCTGCGCGAGATAAAGGTAGGCTTGACCCGCTCAGGTCCCAGCAGGTTCTTCAGCATGGGCGCGGTAACGCTCATCTGTTCCGCTTCGCCGGAAGCGATCTTCAGGGCGCATTTGCGCAGCACGGCCGTGATGGTACGTTCCAGGCTGCGGACGCCCGCCTCCCGGGTATAGCTGTCGATGATGGCATTGATGGCCCCGGCGGTCAGGTTGACCCGGCCGGTCAGGCCGTTGTTCTTCAGCTGCTTGGGCACCAGATGACGCTTGGCAATGTTGAACTTCTCCACCCGGGTATAGCTGGAAAGCTCGATCACATCCATACGGTCCAGCAGCGGGCCGGGAATGGTGGAAGCGTCATTGGCGGTGGTGATGAACAGAACATCGCTCAGATCAAATGGAATATCCAGGAAGTTATCTTTGAAGGTGCGGTTCTGCTCGGGGTCCAGTACCTCCAGCAGGGCACTGGCCGGGTCGCCCCGGTAATCCCCCGCCAGCTTGTCGATTTCGTCCAGCAGAATGACCGGATTGGAGGACTTGGCGGTGATCATGGCATTGATAATACGCCCCGGCATGGCGCCGATATATGTACGGCGATGGCCGCGGATCTCCGCTTCGTCATGCACGCCGCCCAAGCTCATGCGGGCAAACTGACGGCCCATGCAGGAGGCAATGGAACGGGCAATGGAGGTCTTGCCCACACCCGGAGGGCCTACCAGGCAGATGATCTGGCCCTTGACCTCGGTGTTCAGCTTGCGCACCGCCAGCAGTTCCAAGATGCGCTCCTTGACCTTGCGCAGGCCGTAGTGGTCCTTGTCCAGCACCCGGCGGGCATGCCCCTGGTCATAATCGTCTTTGGTGGAGGTATGCCACGGCAGCGCCAGGCAGGTATCCAGATACCCGCGGATGACGCTGATTTCCGCCGCGTTGCCCTGCATGCGGGCCAGACGGTCGCATTCCTTCAGCAGCTTTTCTTCGCTTTCCTGCTCCAGGTGCAGTGCACGGATCTTCTCGCGGTAGGTCTCGGCTTCGGCGCGGGTATCCTCGCTGTCCCCCAGTTCCTCGCTGATGATATGCATCTGCTCCCGCAGGTAATAATCCCGCTGGCTCTTGTCCATCTGGATATTGACCTTGTCGTCAATATCCTTTTCGATGGAAAGAATATCACATTCCTGATGCAGCAGGATCAGCAGCTTTTCCAGGCGGCCCAGCAGGGTGGATTCATTCAGGATGGCCTGCTTGTCCTCATATTTGAACAACAGATTGGCGGGCATGTACTCGCTGAGATACAGCGGGCTGTCCGACGAAACGATGTTGTAGACGATATCCTTGGAAATCTGGGGGCTGTAAGAGAGATACTCCTCAAAGCAGTCCTTCAGGCTGCGCACCAGCGCTTCGGTCTGGTTGCGCTTGTCGGCGGGGATGCCCCGCACCGGAGCGGTGCGCACCTCGGCCATAAGGTACTTGCCGGTGCCGTCCAGCGAAAGCAGCTTGGCGCGGGTCTTGCCCTCCACCAGTACCTTCACCAGCTCGTCCGAAACACGCAGGACCTGCTTGATCTCGGCAATAACGCCGTAAGCATACAGATCAGCTGCGGTGGGCTCCTCAGTATCGGTCTCCTTCTGGGCCACCAGGAAAATGCTGCTGTTGCCGTGCATAGCAGCTTCGATAGCGGCGATGGATTTGGCGCGGCCCACCTCAAAATGAATGATATTGTTGGGGAACACCACCAGACCACGCAGAGCAATGGCGGGCAGGTGCACCACGTTGTGGGTCACTTTGATTTTGACCTTCTGTTCAGACATTGTTTTCCCTCCCGGGGACAGTGTCCCCTGCCATGCACGGGGATGCCCCGGCAAGCACAGTTTGACTTTGCAGGACCGCAGGCGGCAGCAGCAACCGCAGCCGTCCCGGGTCATTTTTTATTTCAAGATGCCGCACGGGGAGACATTCCCCATCCAGCGTTGCGATAATGGGCCTTGTATCCAGCACATCCATGGTAACGCTGCGGGCCCGGCCGAACCACATCCACCGCGCCAGCGACGGAACCACCTGACCATCCGGGCCGATGTGCTTTCCCTGGCGGTAGAGAGCCAGCAGCGAAGCAATCCGCAGGCGTGACAAAGGCTTGACCAGCACAATATCCAGCAGCCCGTCATCCATGACAGCGTTAGGCGCAGCGCGGTAACCGCCGCCGTACAGCTGTCCATTGCACACCGCCGTGAGCATATAGGTTCCGGTGAGCTCTTCCTCATCTATCCGAATGCGGAGCTTGTGCCCGAATGGCGAGCACAGCGCCTGCAGGATGGACAAAGAATATGCCATGGTACCCCCGCAGCCCGGCAGCCGCCGGAATTTGGGGATACCGTAAGCCACCTGGGCGTCCAGCCCGGCGGCGCAGATATCCACACCCACGCCCATGCTGGTCTGAAGTGCATCAACTTTAACAGGCACCGCCTGCATCTGACCTTCCATATCCAGAAAATCATCCGCACGGCCGAAATTGCGCACAAAATCGTTACCGCTGCCGCAGGGAATGCACCCCACGGCCACATTGTCATGCCCCGCCGCGGCTTGCAGCACCTCGTTCAAGGTTCCGTCGCCGCCGCAGGCATACACCGCGATCTGCCGCCCATCGGCTGCCAGCTGTTCAGTCAGGCTGCGGGCATGGCCTGCGCGTTCTGTGCGGTAGATTTCGGGATCCGCACCGGTTTGCGCCGCCGCCCGGCGGATGGCCGGAACCAGCCATTCGCCGGCATCCTTTTTGCCCGCCACGGGGTTGATGATAAAGACCTGCTGCAAACCCGGCACGCCCTTCCGTTCTGGTGATTTTTTGCTTGTTATAGAAAAATACATTGTATATTGTAACGACTTTTATGTCAAATAGCAAGCGGATGGTATAATATGTTACAAAACGCACAAAATATTGAAATAAAGCCTGTTCCGGCCCGTAACAATGCATGCCGCCACAGGCAGATTTCATTCTCGGAAAGGAATTTGTGCGTATGCAGATCGTCACGGAAATCGGCCAGGTCGTCATCTTCAGTTTTGTTTCCCTTGCCGTTATGTTTGCCACCACCCGTCTGGGCGGAAAACGGCAGATCTCCCAGATGAGCATCTTCGACTATGCCAACAGCATCACGGTGGGATCCATCGCCGCCGAAATGGCCACCAACCTGGAAAGCTGGTACCGCCCGTTCACCGCTTTGCTGGTGTACGGCGCCGTGACATGGCTGGTGCATTACGGCGCCTGCAAGAGCATGTGGCTGCGTCTTCTGATCGACGGACGCTCCATCGTGCTGATGAAAAACGGCGTGATCCGCAAGAAGGAACTCGGCCGGGCGGGGATCGATCTGAACGAGTTTCTGGATCAGACGCGGGTATCCGGCTACCACGACCTGAACGAACTGGACAGCGCCATTCTGGAAACCAACGGCCAGATCAGTTTTCTGCCCCGC
>CALXHS010000032.1 GCA_944388165.1 uncultured Gemmiger sp.
TGGAGGAGAGGATCAGGTTCAGCGAAGCAATGCTCTGGCGCCAGGGCAGCTGGTTGCAGACCTTGAGCCACTTGGCATGCTGGGCCACCATGGAGTCCACCACGCGGATGAAGCTCTCGTAGGAGGCAAAGAAGCCGTGACGGCCGGTGAGCAGGTAGCCTTCCAGCCAGCCTTCGCACAGGTGCTCGGACAGCATGGAGTCCATGATGCGGCCGTCCTGGGCCAGGAACTCGTCCCCTTCCACAGTGGTGGAGTTCCAGTCGCGGCTGGTGGCTTCGAAGCACTTGTACAGACGGTTGGACATGGTCTCGTCAGGTCCGAAGATGCGGAAGTTCTTGGACTCGGCGTTGAGCTTGAACAGGTCGCGGATGTAGCCGCCCAGCTCGATCATATCCTGCTTTTCCACGCTGCCGGGGGCAGGCAGATCGACGGCGTAATCCTTGAAGTCGGGGGTGCGCAGGTCGCGCAGCAGCTTGCCGCCGTTGGCATGGGGGTTGGCCGCAATACGGCGGTCGCCGGTGGGGGCCAGTTCCTGCAGTTCGGGGATCAGGCGGCCGTTTTCGTCAAACAGCTCTTCGGGATGGTAGCTGCGCAGCCATTCCTCGATCTGCTGCAGGTGCTCTTCCTGGTTGGGGGTGCCCACGGTGATGTCGATGGGAACCTGGTGGGCACGGAAGGTGCCTTCGATGACCTTGCCGTCCACCACTTTGGGGCCGGTCCAGCCCTTGGGGGTACGCAGCACGATCATGGGCCAGCAGATATGGCCCATATCCTCGCCGGCACGGGCGCGGCGCTGGATGTCGTGGATCTCCTCGATAACGGCGTCCAGGGTATCCGCCATCTTGGCGTGCATGGTCATGGGGTCGTCGCCCTCCACAAAGTAGGGCTTCCAGGAGCAGCCCAGGAAGAAATGCTCGATCTCTTCATGGGTCATGCGGCCGAACACGGTGGGGTTGGAGATCTTGTAGCCGTTCAGGTGCAGGATGGGCAGCACAGCGCCGTCGCCTTTGGGGTTCAGGAACTTGTTGGACTGCCAGCTGGTGGCCAGGGGGCCGGTCTCGGCTTCGCCGTCGCCCACGGTGACCGCGCAGATCAGGTCTGGGTTATCGAAGACAGCGCCGAACGCATGGGCGATGGAGTAGCCCAGCTCGCCGCCTTCGTTGATAGAACCGGGGGTCTCGGGAGCTACATGGCTGGAGATACCGCCGGGGAAGCTGAACTGCTTGAACAGGCGGCGCATGCCCTCTTCATCACGGCTGATGTTGGGATACACTTCGCTGTAGGTGCCGTCCAGGTAGGCGTTGGCCACAAAGAAGTTGCCGCCGTGGCCCGGGCCGGAGATGAGGATCATATCCTGATCATACTTCTTGATGACACGGTTCAGGTGCACATACACAAAGTTCTGGCCGGGAACGGTGCCCCAGTGGCCGACGATCTTCTTTTTCACGTCGTCCCGGGTCAGAGGGCGGCGCAGCAAGGGGTTATCCAGCAGATACAGCTGACCCGCCGCCAGGTAGTTGGACGCCCGCCAATAGGCGTCAATACGCTGCAGTTCTTCCTTTACAAGACTCATACGGTTCCTCCTTGATTTTCCGATCTTCGGTCCGGGGACGGCCGGTGGGAGATCTCCCCTTCTCCCTGCCGGTTCGGGATAAACCGCCCCGCACTTCAGCAAAGAACTTTTATTGAAGTTCTTTTTATATCATACTCTGGCACCTTGGGTCTGTCAATCGCCAAAATCCACAAAAGGGGCTTGTTTTTTCTGTATCATACGGGCAGAATTTTTGCCGGGTACGATACAAGAAAAAACGGGCCTTCCGGCCCGAAGACCGAAAGACCCGTTTTTCTTCTTGACAGCGGAACACTGTTGTTCCCTGCCCTTATTTTCTTTTTCTCACCATTCCAGATAAGCGCCCTTCATGGGGCTGGCTGCATGCTCGCTGAAAAGGCGCAGCACGCCGCTGTTATACTTGCGGGGTTTTGCCTTCCAGTTCTTCCGCCGCTGTGCCAGCACCTCTTCCACTTCCTCCGGTGTTTTGGACTGTCCGGCAATGCCAACAATGGCCAGTTTCCGGGCCGGGACATCAATTTCAATCAGGTCCCCTTCTTCCACCAGAGCGATAGGACCGCCCGCCTGGGCTTCGGGGCTGCAGTGACCGATGACCGGACCGGTGGACGCGCCGGAGAAGCGGCCGTCGGTGATCAGGGCAATGCTGCGGCCCAGTTCCGGGTCGGAGCTGATGGCCTCGCTAGTATAGAACATTTCGGGCATGCCGCTGCCCTGGGGGCCTTCGTAGCGGATGAACACCGCGTCGCCTTTCTGCACCTTGTGGTGGAGAACGGCGTCCAGGCACTCTTCCTCGCTGTCAAAGGGGCGGGCGTTGAGCACGGCCCGGAACATCTCCTTAGGGCAGGCGGTGTGCTTGCTGACCGCGCCTTCGGGGGCCAGGTTGCCCCGCAGGATGGCGATGGAACCTTCGGTGCCGATGGGGGCGGACGCCGGACGGATGATGTCGGCCCGGGTCAGGTGCAGCCCGCAGCGGGCGTTGGCCTGGTCCAGCAGCTGCTGGCAATGGTCGTAAAAGCCGTTGGCTTTCAGTTCGTCCAGGTTTTCTCCCAGAGTCTTGCCGGTGACGGTCATCACGTCCAGGTGCAGCATGGACTTGATTTCCTCCATGATCCGGGGCACGCCCCCGGCGTAGTAGAAGTACTCCGCGGGCCAGCGCCC
>CALXHS010000033.1 GCA_944388165.1 uncultured Gemmiger sp.
TTCCTCCGGGCGGTATATTTGTATGATGACCGGTTCACCTTGGTTTTGAACGGTAGCGACACCCCGATCACAATTGATGACATTCTGCTGGACGAGATCGAGGAGGGGCTTGAGGGTGACCTGACCAGCTGCGAAGGGTGTTCATCGTTGGTTGCGGACGCTCCACCACAAAAAAGCGCCGCAGAATCGAAAGATTCTGCGGCGCTTTTCTCTTGTGATACTGCCATTTGTACTGAGGGAAAAGCCAGCGGCGGAAAAGAAAAGTTGTTGCTTTTTATCCCAGCACTGCCACCGAAAGATAAACCATCATCACCCCACTCCAGATACCGCCCATGCCCAGGCAGAAAGCCGTGAGAATACGGCGGCGGATGGATGCGGGCAGTTCTTTCCAGGGAAACGCGGAACGGCTGGCATAAAGGAACACGCAGGGCAAAAGGGAAAACAGCGAAAATGCGATCAGGAACGGCGGAACAAGACAGCCCACCCCGCCCATAATCAGCGCTGCCCAGGAGATCACCCGGGGCACGGCATAGCTTTTGCGGGCGGGCGGCTGGGGAGCGTCCTCGGTATAGCCCGGCCGAACCGGAAAAAACTGCGCCCCGGAAAGGGCAAAGGTGTCTTTCAGAAACAGCGGGTCCACAGGATATGTGGGTTCGGGCGGGGGCATCATGCCGCGGGTCGCCCAGGTACGGGCGATAAACAGCGCCAGAACCAGCCCGCCGATCCAGGGCAGCAGAAGAACAAGGCTGTCCCGGGTCAGGATACCGGCCCCCAGGATCATGGCGGTAGCAGCAATGACTGTCAGGATGGTAATGCCCCACAGCCGGGAAGTTTTTGTCTGCATCCCATTCACTCCATTTCTTCCAGCTTGTCCAGTGCGTCGGAAAGCTCCCGCCGCGCCTTTTCAATGGCCCGGCGATCCCGCTGGGAAAGCACATGTTCAAACCAGGTCATCAGGCGGTCAACCTCCTGCCGGACAGCGCCGTGACACTCCTGATACAGCTGCTCGCCGCGGAACAGAAGCAGGCGGTTGGGTTCTTCTTCCCGGGGCGGGATCTTCAGGTACTGCAGTTCTTTCAGCCGGGCCTGGGCCTCCTCATCGGAGAGCACCCGGCTGCCGTTCTGAATGATGCGGCAGTGTTTCTGCCCGGTGGAGTTTACCAGAACTTCCACTTCCAGCAGGGAGTTAGCGTCGTAGGTAAAGGTCACATCCACCGACTCTTCGCCCGCTTTGTTGGGGGGCACCGGCACTGTCAGTTCGCCCAACTGCAGATTATCCCGGGCCATCCGGCTTTCTCCCTGCAGCACCGAGATACGCACCTCTGCCTGCTGGTCGTGGACGGTGTAGAATCGTTCGGTGCGGCTGACGGGAATGACCGTGTTCCGCTCGATGATGGGGGCAAAGTGGCCGTCTTCCCGGAAAACGCCGTTGCGGGTGGAGACCTCTACCCCCAAGCTGAAAGGACACACGTCGGTAAGGATGACTTCTTTCAGTTCGGCTTTCCGTTCTTTGATGGCGGCGGCCAGGGCAGCGCCCATGGCAATGGCCTGGTCGGGGTCCACGCCGGGAAGAGGGTCACGGCCGAAGAACTGCCGGCAGAAGCTGCGCGCGCGGGGACTTTTGGAAGCACCGCCCACCAGCAAAATGTCGTCGATCTCGGACACCGAGAGCCCGGCATCCCGCAAACTGCGTTCCACCGGCTGGCGGATGCGTTCCAGCAGCGGACGGCAGGCGGCTTCGTATTCGCCCCGGGTGATACCGGCGGAATAGGTCTGCCCGGCAATATCGTAGTTCACCACGCAGAGCAATCCTTCCGAAAGAGCCAGCTTGCCTGCTTCGGCCTGCCGCCGTGCCCGGAAGGCGTCGGCAGGGGAGAGCTTGTCCAGCTCCAGCCCGGCTTTCCGGGCAAACAATTCCAGAAATGCCTGGGTAAAGTCCTCGCCGCCCAGGAAATTGTCCCCGGCAATGGCGTGGACCTCGATGATGTTCTGGAACAGTTCCAGGATGGAAACGTCCAGAGTGCCGCCGCCCAGGTCAAAGACCAGGTAGCGCCCGTCCTTGCCCTGTTCACACAGGCCGTAGGCGATGGCGGCGGCGGTGGGCTCGTTGACGATGCGCTCTACCCGCAGCCCGGCCATTTCCCCGGCCTGCCGGGTGGCCCGGCGCTGCTGATCGTTGAAGTAGGCCGGTACACTGATGACGGCTTCCTCCACCGGCTGCCCCAGAAAAGCCTCGGCGTCCTCTTTCAGGCTGCGCAGCACCAGGCTGGAAAGTTCCTCCGGCCGGAACAGCCGTCCGCCCAGGCGGTATTCCCGCCCGGTGCCCATGCTGCGCTTGAACACTGAAGCGGTGTCAAAGGGATGCAGCCCCGCCCGTGCCTGGGCTGTGCGGCCCACGTACACGGTTCCGTCCTCGGCGTCCACACTGACCACCGAAGGGGTGAGCAGCTCTCCCAGCCGGTTGGGGATCAGCCGGGCAGTCTGACCGTCCACCCAGGACACCAGGCTGTTGGTGGTGCCCAAATCAATTCCTACGATCATGGTTTATGTTCCATCCTCTTTCTGATATGTGCATGATACAGGGCAAAATCCGTTTCGTCCGGGAACCGCCGCATGGATTCCCGGCAAAGTGCCTCCGCCTGCTCCAGCTGCCCCGTCTGTTCCAGAAGCAGCACCCGGATGGCCAAAGCGTCTTTGCAGGTGCAATAAGCGCACTGACCGCACAGGGGCGAGGCTTCCGCCTGGTCCAGGGCCTGAGCAGCCTTCTCATACTCACCCCGGAAAACCAGCAGCGCAGCCTGCCGGGTATAGAACATGGCTTTGTTGTACCGACTGCGGTTGGCCTCCAGCTTGCCCAGACCCTTGGCGGCGGTCTCGGCGGCGGAAGCGGCATCGCCGCTCCAGAGCTGGCAAAGGGCCAGGTCTTTCAGCAGGGCATCACTGTCCGGCTTGTCCTGGGAAAGGCGGGTGAGAAGTCCGATGGCGTCCTTGTAGCGCCCCAGTTCAATATAAACGTCGCACAAAGCGGAACAGCAGTCCCGGCTGGTGGCGGCATTGAGGCGCAGCCGGCGCAGGGCGGCTTTTGTGCGGCCCATCTGCCGCAGAATCCGGGCTTCCTGCTGGGCATATTCCTCTTCATCGGGCTGGGCCAGTTCCCGCCACCGCTTCAGGGCCTGCATGGCGCGGTCGAACTGTCCTGCCTGAGCCCAGGTCTCGGCCTGCAGGAAAAGGTTGTAGTAGGCGTATTCCTGTTTGACATCCGCGTCCAGCACCATGACGGCATTCTCGAACTGTCCGATACGCCGCAGCAGCAGAGAATAGCGGCGCTGCATCTGTATCCGGTCCTGGGCGCGGGGCAATTCTTGTTCCAGCGCCAGCTGGAAGCAGCGCACAGCATCTTCATACCGGCGCCAGACCATGTACAGTTCGGCCAGGTTGCCCTGAAACGCCGCAGTGTCGGGTTCCAGTTCCAGCGCCCGGAGAAAATGCCCTTCCGCCTCCTCGAACTGTTCCAGTTCCTGCAGGCACAAGCTCAGCAGGTTGTGTACGGCGGCAGTTTCCCGGTTTTTCAGCTGGGTCCTATAGGCTTCGGCGGCCCCGGCAAAATCCCGGCGGCGAAATTGCAGCAGCCGTCCCAGGGACTCGAAAGCGGAGAGGTGAGAGGGGTACAGGCGGCAGAGCTCCCGGCAGGTTTCCAGCGCTGCCGGGATGTTGTCGGAATCCCACAGCAGGTCCACCTTCAGATCCAGCAGGCTGGCGCTTTCGGGTTCCAGTTTCAGGCCTTCCTCCACCAGTCCCAGCAGTTCCTGTTTGTCTTTGTCGTGGTATTGCAGGCAGGCCAGCCGGAAAAACACCTCACCGGCAAAGTCCGGCGGGTTTGCATCACGGCAGGCTGGAAGCAGGTCCAGAAAATGCCTCAATGCATCCTCGGTTCGCTTTTCGTGCATGGCCAACTGTGCCTGACAGTAATCCAGGGCGGGGTCCTTGATACCGGCGCCGGTCAGCTGGTCCAGCAGGGACTTGGCCTGGTCCCACTGGTTGGCCAGCATCAGAAGGCGACACTGGTACAAAACGCATGTGGCGTCCCGCGCCCCGATCTGCTCCATGGTCTCCTCAAAAGCGTTATAGGAATCCTGCAGATGCCGCATGTGGAAGAGAATCTCCCCGCACAGGAAAGGTCCCAGCGGGTCGGCGGGGGCGAGTTGGCGGTACTGCTGCATCACTTCAAGTGCTTCGGGATAGAGGGACAGCTTATACAGGAGCTGCCCGCGCAGCTTCCAGCTTTCCGCATCGGCGGGCCACTGTTCGTTGATCTGCCGCAGCATGGTCAGGGCTCGGTCTGTCTGCCCTTGCAGAAAATACACATGAGCCTGCAGCTGCAAAGACTCAGGTAAACGCACCTCGTCAATGGGCTCCTGGGCGCGCAGGGCCTTCTCCCAGGCCTGCAGATGGACCAGGGCTGAATCGAAATCATTCAAGGACAGCTTGATCTTGGAAGCCAGATTCTCATAATCCGCCGTCCCGGCCAAATCGGCGGGCAGAAGCGCCAGTGTTTCGTCGGCCTTTTCGTGCTGGTGCAGCTGCAGGTAACACCAGGCCAGTTCGTCCGTGGCTTTGGCGTCCTCGGGATGTTCGGCGTGGCACTGTTCCAGTTCGGGCAGCAGCTCCCGGTTCAGCTGGCTCAGGGTCTCCTGCACCGCACGGTTGAAGGGCAGCGCGCGCAGCAATTCCAGGTACAGGGTCTTGGCTTCCCGGCGGTGCCCGGCCCGGCTCAGACAGCCCGCCAGGTCGAATTTGGCCTGAGCGTGCCTGGGCGATTTTTCCAGAACATGGTGCAGGTCCTGTTCAGCAGTGGCAAAGTCTTCTTTCTGTGCCGCCAGCTGAGCATGAATCAGCAGGGCACCGATGTCATCGGGCAGCTGCTGCAATACCTCGTCCACACATTCCCGGGCGGTATCCGGGTGTTCCTCCATCAGGGCCAGACGGGCGCGGCACAGCTTGGTATAGGGGTGCTGCACGCCGGTGGCTTCCATCTGGGTCAGTTCCTTCCCGGCTTCCTCGGCCTGGCCGGAGGAAAGGGCGCGGAAACAGAGAAAACAGCTGCGCAGATAATCGTCATAGGGAGCATCATCGGCACCGTCCAGAAGCTCAAAGGGAATCTGATCCTCATATTCGATACCGGGCAAAACCACATTATCGATGAAAGCCGGGGGAAAGAGTTCCCGCAGCTCCTCCGCGTCGTTTCGCAGACCGAACCGCTCTTCCAGCACCTGCCATACACGGTGGGGCAGCCGGTAATGCTCGGCCAGATACCCCAGCAGCCGGTCACGGGCCTGTACCCGGTTGGCCGGGCGGGCACAGAAATCTTCTGCCATCAGTTCCCGCCACTGGTTTTCGTCCCGGCGGCGACGGATGTCACGGTAGACTTCATCCACCCGGGCAAGCCAGCGGTCACCCTCGCCGGTTCCGCCGCCGTCCGCCGCGGCGGCCTGCTTGGCCAGGGCAATAGCCTGCTCATAGGCGGCGCGCAGCTGCTTGAAAGCCTCCGGGTTGTCTTCCGGGTTGGCTCCGGAAAGTTTGGTGCGGTAAGCGGCGGTGATGGCAGCCTTGTCCGCCGTGGCATCAATGCCGAGAACACTCCAGATATTCATACAGGGACACCTCGCAGCATCCGGCCGCATCCCGCGCACCGGACAAAATACGGATGATACAGTAAAATACTGTCAAAACTTTGGCTCTTATTATACCATATACCCCTGGGAATCAAAAGGGGGCGTCCCGCGCCTTCCGGACAATAAAAAAGAGAGGGGATAACCCCCTCTCAGGCCGGGAACAGTGTTTCCAGTGTCTGCAGCACGCCGTCCTCCTCATTGCTGGGGCAGACATGGGCGGCAGCCCGTTTTACATCGTCGGGGGCATTGCCCATGGCGTAACTGTGGCGGCACCAGCGCAGCATCTCCACATCGTTGCCGCCGTCCCCGAAAGCGGCACACTCTTCGGGGGTCAGGCCCCACCGGGCGGCCAGCTTTTGCAGGCCGGAAGCCTTGTGACACCCCGGCAGGATCAGGTCGATGGACCCGTGGCCGCTGCTGGTGGGCACCAGACGGCCTTGCAGTTCTTCCCGGAAGATCTGCATATACCGCTGGGTCTGGTCGGCGGGAACATCCAGGGCGAACTTCAGAATCTGATCGTCCACCTTGTGCAGATCATCCGCCCATTCCAGCTTGTGGTAGTAGATGGCGGCGATCTGAAACAGCTTTTCTTCCATCCGTCCCCGCTGGCAGTAGGCGCTGCGCAGCCCGCAGAAGATGTTGCGCACTTCGGGATGACGGTCGCACCAGTCCAGCACAAAGGTCACGGTATCCCGGGGAATGGCGGCGGCAAACAGGATGTCGCTGCCCTGGGCTACCAGCGCGCCGTTTTCCGCCACATAGGAAATTTCGTCCCCCACGGGCTCAAAGGTGTCGTGAAGCTGGGCATACTGGTTGCCGCTGGCTACCACAAAGCGGGCACCCTGTGCCTGCATGCGGCGCAGGACCTTCCAAAAGCGGGGCTTGTCGTACACCCGCCCGCTGCGCAGAAACGTACCGTCCATGTCCACGGCTACCATCTTGATCGGCTGCATACCTTACTCGTCCTCTCTGTTGCGGTGTGGTTTTCAGCAACATGATAGCCCATCCCGACGGCTTCGTCAACGGGGCCGGCTTGCAATCTGCCAAAAATTGCGGTGCCAAAATTGGGCAGGGCACCGAAAAACATAGCCTGCCCGGCAAAGCTGTTGACTTTTTATCAAAGTCGTGGTATGTTGTGTTTGTGAAATTGATCGCCCTGCCTTTGCGGCACGGCTTGGTTGGATTGTTACCGGTTATGCGGGCTAGACCAACTCTGTCCCAAAACCCAGCATTGGGCTTTGTGCGATAGGGCTGGTTATTTTTTTTGAAGGGAGCACGGGAATGCGGATCAAAAAGGTCATCAACAACAACATCCTGTGCGTCATTGACGAAAAAGGCTCGGAGATGATCGTCACCGGCCGCGGATTGGGGTTCGGCCGCAAGGTGGGGCAGTTCGTGGAACCCTCCCAGGTGGAAAAGACCTACCGTATGGAGGATAAGAAGGAACAGCGCCGCCTGCGGGAACTGGTGGAACAGATCCCGCTGGAACATCTTCGCCTGACCGAGGACATGATCCAGGAGATCAAATCCACCATCCGCCAGCCTCTGAACGAATCTCTGCTCATTACCCTGGCCGACCACATCAGCTTCGCCATCCAGCGCAAGGAACAGGGCATCGAGTTCAAGAACCCTCTGGCGGGCAGCATCCTGTGCTACTATCCCACCGAACATCAGCTGGGGCAGCGGTGCCTGGCCCTGGTCCGGGAGCGCTGCGGCGTGCAGCTGAACCCGGATGAGGCCGCCTTCATTGCGCTGCACATCGTGAACGCGGAACTGAACACCGACATGAGCGAGATGTTCGATATCACCCGCTTCATCGACGGTGCTGTGGAAGTGGTGGAGTATTATTATTCCGACCGGGGCCCCTTTGACCGGGAATCTCTGGAATTCAGCCGGTTCGTGGTGCATCTGCGCTACTTTGCCCAGCGCCTGTTCCAGGACAAGCTCATGCCGGACAGCGACGACGAAAGCGACCGCATGTTCCGTGCCCTCATTGCCCGCAACTGCAAGCGGCATTACAAATGCGCCTGCTGCGTGGGCGAGTACGTGGAAAAGACCTGGCACAAGAAATTGTCCGAGGAAGAACTCATCTATCTGACCATCCATCTCAAGCGCATCGCCGGGGACACCCGGGAACCGGTGCATTGAACAAAATTGCATAACGGGCTGACCGAACTTTCGGCGGCGCGGGGTAGTTACCGCTTCTCTGTTTTGGCGGGCTAGACCTGTATGAACCGGGCAGGGGATTTCTGCGCGGTTTGTATAGGTCTTTTTTTATACATTGTCCGTAATTTACCGTCTTTGTATCATGAAGGAGGAACCCAGATGAAAGACAAGATCTTTGGCGTTCTGCAGCGTATCGGGCGTTCGTTTATGCTGCCCATCGCTCTGCTCCCGGTGGCAGGTCTGCTGCTGGGCGTCGGCAGTTCGTTCACCAACGAGACCATGCTGGAAGCCTACGGCCTGTCCGGCGTCATCCATCCCGGCACGGTGATCTACACCGTTCTGGACATCATGAACCAGTGTGGCAGCGCTGTGTTCAACAACCTGGCTCTGCTCTTTGCCATGGGCGTGGCCATCGGTATGGCCAAGAAGGAAAAGGAAGTCGCTGCCCTGTCCGGCGCCATTGCCTACCTGGTCATGAACACCGCCATCTGCGCTATGATCAACGCCAACGGCGGTGTGGAAGCTATGGCCGACAACTCCACCGCTTCCGTGCTGGGGATCACCACCCTGCAGATGGGCGTGTTCGGCGGCATCATCGTGGGCCTGGGCGTGGCGGCTCTGCATAACCGCTTCTACCGCATCCAGCTGCCCCAGGTGCTCTCCTTCTTCGGCGGCACCCGCTTTGTCCCCATCGTCTGCACGGCGGTGTATCTGGTGGTGGGCATCGCCATGTTCTATATCTGGCCGGTGGTACAGCACGGCATCTCTCTGCTGGGCAATCTGGTCATCAGTTCCGGTTATGCGGGCACCTGGATCTATGGCCTGATCGAGCGTGCCCTCATTCCCTTCGGCCTGCATCATGTATTTTACATTCCTTTCTGGCAGACCGCGGTGGGCGGCACTGCCGTCATCGACGGTGTGACCGTGCAGGGGGCCCAGAACATCTTCTTCGCAGAACTGGCCTCCAAGTCCACCACCGAATTCTCAGTGGAAGCCACCCGCTTTATGGCCGGTAAGTTCCCCCTGATGATCTTTGGTCTGCCCGGCGCAGCCCTGGCCATGTACCGCACTGCCCGCCCCGCCAAGCGCAAGGTGGTGGCCGGCCTGCTTCTGTCCGCCGCGCTGACCTCCATGCTCACCGGCATCACCGAACCCCTGGAATTCACCTTCCTCTTCGTGGCTCCCGCCATGTACGCCGTGCACTGCGTCTATGCCGGTCTGTCCTACATGCTCATGCACATCCTGAACGTGGGCGTGGGCATGACCTTCTCCGGCGGTCTGATCGACCTGACCCTGTTCGGCATCCTGCAGGGCAATGACAAGACCCACTGGATCTGGGTGCCCATCGTCGGCGTATTCTACTTTGTTCTGTACTATCTGACCTTCACCTTCATGATCCGCAAGATGGACCTGAAGACCCCTGGCCGTGAAGACGACAACGAAGAACCCAAACTCTACACCCGTTCCGACTTCAAGGAAAAGACCGGTGTCGGCCCGGACGGCGCGCCCCGGCAGGGCGGCGATACTGTGTCGGCTCTGATCCTCAGCGGCCTGGGCGGTAAGGCCAATGTTTCCGACGTGGACTGCTGCGCCACCCGCCTGCGCGTCACCGTGGTGGATGCCGGCAAGGTGCAGGACGCCCTGCTGCGCCAGAGCGGTGCTTCCGGTGTGGTGCACAAGGGCAACGGTATCCAGGTCATCTACGGACCTCAGGTGTCCGTCATCAAGTCAAACCTAGTGGAATATATGGAAAGCCCCGAAGCGGACCGCCCGATGACCGCTGAGGCTCCCCAGGCGCCCCAGCCCGCCCCCAAGGCTGAACCGGTTCCCGCCGGCAAGACCGAGGTGTTCGGTGCGCATATGAACGGCGAAGTGGTCCCCATGGAAGAGGTGAAGGACGAAGCCTTTGCTTCCTGTGCACTGGGCGAGGGCATCGCCATCGAACCTTCCGAAGGCAAACTCTTTGCCCCGGCGGATGCCACCGTGGATAACCTGTTCGACACCCACCACGCCATCGGTCTGGTGACCGAAAACGGCGCGGAACTGCTGCTGCATATCGGCATCGACACCGTCAAGCTGAACGGCGAACACTTCACCGCCCATGTCAAGGTGGGCCAGAAGGTGAAGAAAGGTGATCTGCTCATCAGCTTTGATATGGACGCCATCAAGGCCAAGGGATACCTGTGCACCACGCCCATGATCGTCTGCAATACCGATGATTACAGCGCGGTGAAGCCTCTGGCCCAGGGTACTGTCAAAGCCGGTCAGGATATTCTGCGGGTGGGTTAAAACGCCTGCATTCCCAGGCGGATAGAGAGAAAAAGCCCCGGCATGACGGCCGGGGCTTTTTCGTTGTCTGTACGGTTGACGGCGCCGTATAAAAAGGGTATGCTGAAGCTATCATAAACCATACCTCATATAAAGGAGGTTCCCTATGGCTTTCAAGACAGAAAAGAACTTTGCATCGGCAGACGGCAAGACCGTCATCCATGCCCGGTGCTGGGCGCCGGAAAACGGCAGCCCCGTGGCGGTGTTGCAGATCTCCCACGGCATGGTGGAGTACGTGGACCGCTACGACGCGTTTGCCCGGTATATGGCGGAACAGGGGTTCCTGGTGGTGGGGCACGACCACCTGGGCCACGGCGCATCGGTGACCTCACCGGACAGCTGGGGCTATTTCACCGAAGGAGACGGCTCCCACATTCTGGTGGAGGACCTGCATACCCTGCGCACCCTTGTTCAGCAGGAATACCCCGGCCTGCCGTATCTCATGCTGGGCCACAGCATGGGGTCCTTCATCCTGCGCCGGTATCTCATGGAACATGGGGAAGGCCTGGCTGGTGCCGTTATTTCCGGCACTGGGTATAAGCCGGAAGTTCTGGCCAATGTGTTCCTGGCGGTGTGCCGGATGATCGCCGCCCTGCGAGGGTGGGGGTGCCACAGCCGTGTTGCCAAGGAACTGTTCTTCTCCGGTGCTTTCCATAAATTCGATATGGACGGCTCCCGCCCGGAGGATAGCTGGCTGACCAATGACGCTGAGATCGTCCGCCGCTATTATGCCGAACCCCGCTGTACCTTCCCCTTTACGGTGAGCGGCTTTTACACCATCACCCGGCTGGTGAAGGCGGACCAGAAACCCGCCAATATTGCCAGGACCCCCAGTGACCTGCCCATGCTGTTTGTTTCCGGGGATCAGGACCCGGTAGGGGACTTCGGCGCCGGTGTGCGCAAGGTGTGCGAATTGTACCGGAAAGCCGGGCAGCAAAAGGTCAAGCTGCTGTTGTATCCCGGTGCACGGCATGAGGTGCTGAACGAAGTGAAGCGCGCCGAATTCTGGAAAGATATTCTGAACTGGTGCCGGGAACAGCTGTAAAGTACCCTTGCCCGACACAAAACGGCAATATCAAAAGGAGCACACGGCAAAACACCGTGTGCTCCTTTTGATATTGCCGAAGAAAAACGCTTACCGCCGCCGTACGCTGAACCCGAAAACCGTGCCGCATACGCCGCCCACGATGTGCATGAAGTTGGCTACATTGTCCCGGACGAACAGGATATCGTAAACCTGCTGTCCCAGATACAGCCCTGCTACCAGCAGCAGAGTCAGGGGGATGGCGCCGCCTCTGGTGCCTGCTAGGCTGGAAAGCATGATGAGCATGAACTCAATGCCGGAAGCCCCCAGCAGCGCCGTGCCGGGGAACAGCACACACTGCAGGATGCCCGAAACCAGGGCGGTGAAGGCGATGCCCAAAAGCAGAGTGCGGCTGCCGTACTTTTCTTCCAAAGGCGGGCCCACCACCAGCAAAAGCAGCATGTTGCCGATGAAATGGGACCAGTCGGCGTGGCCCAGAACATGGCAGAACAGCCGCACATAAAACAGCGGGTCCGCCAGGGAGGAACGGTACACGCTGAACAGATAGGTGGTGGTCCAGCCGTCGGTGACCCGTGCCAGGATCAGGGCCGCCAGCGAAAGGAAAAAGAAGGACAGGGTCACAGGGGCGTTATACTGGAAACTGATGGTGCGTCGCTTCACAAAAGAGCCTCCTTCATCAACAGGGAATACATGATGGTTTTCATTATACCGCACCCGGGCCGGATTGCAAAGCGGAGGCACCGGGAAACTGTTTGTAAAATCCACGAAAAATCTTCTTTTTCGGGGTGAAAATACAGGCAAACCATGCTATAATGGCAACATAGTGGCAGTCTGCCGCTTCAAAGCGGGGTGTGCGCATTGGAACAGGCAACACGAAAGGATGCGGTACTGCTGGCCGGTGTGACGGCGGCAGGGCTATTGGTGATCCTTTGGGGCGCATGCTTCCTCATCGCGCCGGTGTGGCAGCCGGGTTACAGCACCGCCCCGCCACAGCAGACGGCCGCACCCAGCCGGGAACCGGTGAACCCCAACACCGCAGACCTGGAAACCCTGATGACCCTGCCCGGCATCGGGGAAGAAAAAGCTGCTGCCATCCTTGCTTACCGCGACGAACACGGCCCCTTCCTGTTTGCGGAGGAACTGGCCGATGTGCCCGGTATTTCCATGCAGATGGTGGAGCAGTGGGCAGACCTGATTACATTGGACCCCGAATTTTAAGAAGGAGGGCGTTGTTTTGGATACGAACGAAAGCATCTTTATCAACCGCGAACTGAGCTGGCTGGACTTTGACAGCCGGGTCCTGGCCCTGGCCAAGGAAAAAAGCGTGCCCCTGGGTGAGCGGATCAAGTTTGCCGCCATCTTTGGCAGCAACATGGACGAGTTCTTCATGGTGCGTGTGGGTTCCCTGTACGACCAGACCCTGCTCAAGAACAACAAGCTGGATATCGTCACCCATATGACCGCTTCGGAACAGATCGCGGCCATCACGCCCCGGGTGGCGGAACTGCAGACCAAGTGCGATAAATACTGGCAGCATCTGGTCAGTGCCCTGGCGGACAACGGTTACAAGAAGGTGGACTTCAACAAGCTGGACAAACACCAGGAGCATTTCTGGAAAGCCTATTTCCAGCGGGAAATTTTCCCCATCCTCAGCCCGCAGATCGTGGACCAGCGCCATCCTTTCCCGTTTTTGCGCAACAAGGAGATCTACTTTATCGTCCAGCTGTATACCAAGTCGGACGGCGTGCATTACGGTATCATCCCCATCAGCAACCAGTTTGAGAGGGTGCTGTATCTCAAGGATGGAGAAACCACCTATTTCGCTTTTGTGGAAGAGCTCATCGCCCATTATGCGTCGGCTATCTTCCGCAAGAACGCGGTGCAGAAATCCTGCCTGTTCCGTGTCACCCGCAACGCCGACATCACGGTGGACGAAGGCATGATGGACCATGACATCGACTTCCGCGATGTGATGAGCGAACTGCTGAAAAAGCGCCGCAAGCTGGCAGCCGTTCGCCTTCAGTTCTGGCCCGAAGGCCCCCAGGACATCGTCAAGTTCCTGCGGGATAAGCTGGTGGTCCCGGCGGACCGCTGCTATGTGCAGACCTCACCGTTGGACACCAGCTGCCTGTTCCGCCTGTCCGGCCGGGTGGCCGCCGACGGCAAATCGGCGCTCTTCTATCCGCCCGCCCGTCCCATCCAGGCCCCGGCAGGGTATGACCTGTATAAGGAAGCCCACGAGCACGATGTGCTCATCGCCTACCCCTACCAGAGCATCCGTCCCTTCATCCGCATGCTGCTGAAAGCCGGAGCCGACCCCAACGTGGTCTCCATCAAGATGACCCTCTACCGCATGGCCAGCGATTCCCAGATCGTGCAGGCCCTCATTGCCGCGGCGGAAAACGGCAAGGAAGTGGTGGCTATGGTGGAACTGCGCGCCCGCTTTGACGAGCAGAACAACATTGACTGGTCCAAGCAGCTGGAGGAGGCGGGCTGCACCGTTTTCTACGGCTTCGACGATTACAAGGTCCACTCCAAGCTGACCCTGATCACCAGCAAGGTGGACGGCAAATACCATTACCTGACCCAGATCGGCACCGGCAACTACAACGAAAAGACCAGCGAGCTGTACACCGATCTCTCCTTCATCACATCCAACCAGGAGATCGGCGAGGAAGCCAGTGCCGTGTTCAACAACATGGCACTGCAGCGCCTGACCAGTGAAGCCGATACCATGCTGGTTGCGCCGCTGCGCTTCAAGAGCGTGCTGCTGGCCGAGATGGATAAGCAGATCGCCAAGGCCCGCCGGGGCGAACGGGCATCCATGATCCTGAAGAACAACTCCCTCAACGACCCGCAGATCATCGAAAAGATTAGCGAAGCCAGCTGTGCGGGCGTGCGGGTGGATATGATCATCCGCGGCATCTGCTGCGTGCGTGCCGGTGTGCCCGGCAAAACCGAAAACGTCCACATCCGCAGCATTGTGGGCCGGTATCTGGAACACTCCCGCATCTACTGCTTCGGCGACGGGGAAGACATGCACATCTATATCGCTTCCGGCGACTTCCTGACCCGCAACACCGAACGCCGGGTGGAAGTAGGCGTACGGGTGGACGACCGGCGTATTGCCCGCCAGCTGCGGGATATTCTGGACCTGCAGCTGCGGGATACCGTCAACGCCCGCATCATGCAGCCGGACGGCAGCTACACCAAGGTCAAGCCCGCCGAAGGCGAACACCCGGTGGACAGCCAGATGGCCATGTACGGCTATTTCCAGCACGGCTTTGAGCGGCTGGAACCCCCGGCGCAGACTCCGGTGCGCAAGCCCGCGTCCCCGGTCACCGCACCCCGTCCCCGGCCTCAGGTCCGCCGGGACAGCGCCCGGTTCCGCGGCTTGTTTGAGAGCCTGCGGGGCATCGGCAAAAAATAAGACCAAACTTGTATTGGTATAGGATTGAATAAAGGGAGAAACGAACCATGAAAACCTGTGTTGTCACCGCCAGCTACAGCTGCCCGCCCGCCAAGGTGTGGCTGTACCTCACCAACCCCAACCTGAACCATTGGCGCACCGACCTGTCCGAAGCGGAGATCTCTTCCGACGGCATGAACATCAAGGAAAAGAACAAGGACGGCAGCGTTACCGAGGTGCAGATCGTGGAATCCGAAAAGCCCCGCCGCCTGCGCTGCAATTTCACCAAGGGCAAGATCCGCGGCAGCTTGACCGCCCTCCTGCTGGGCGGCGGCGACGCCACCAGCCTGGAATGCACCATGGAAGTGGAGGGCATGGGCCTGTTCGCCAAACCCCGCAAAGGTCTGGAAGAACGGCTGGAGATGCTGCACAGAGCTTTGGGTGATTGATTTTTCCCCGGAATATTTGTCATGAAAATGGTCCCGGCGCTCCGTTCCCGAATGGGAGGGCCGCCGGGCCTTTTTGCATGTCCGGTTCCGGGCATACAGGCAGGGGAGAGAGCATAAGTTTTTGGCATGGGCAAGACCCGATCCGGGAGGTGATATCATGTGGGAGAATGCGACCCCCAAACCCGTGCAGGAACAAGCCCCGCCGCCCAAAACCGCCCCCAGGAAACCGGAAAAACAGGGGGACTTTGTGCTGGCGGTACAGCTGGTGCTGTGCCTGCTTCTGTTCGGCTTTCTGTATACGGCCAAATTCATGGGCTGGCCGGTTTACCGCCAGTTCCGCACCGACTTCAACACCGCCATACAGGCACCCGGGCCGCAGATATTCGGCGAGGACCGGAATTTTCTCAAGTTTACCCAGCAGACCTGTACAGAGTTATGGCAGTCGGTGCAGGAGGTCATGGGGGAACTGAAGGCGCCGGAACCCGCCACCGCTGAGACCGCCCGCCCGGTACACGCCGCCAACAAGGCAGCCCCGGCGGGGTGCAGCAGCGAATGCTACCTGCCGGGCTTTTCCCTGGTCTTTCCGCTGCCCGCAGGTATTGGTGCGGGCACTTCCGGTTACGGCTGGCGCACCGACCCGGTGGGCGGCAAAAAGCAGGAGTTCCACACAGGGGCCGACCTTTCCGCCGCCGAAGGTACCCCTGTCATGGCGGCGGCTGCCGGTGTGGTTCGGGTGGCAGGCACACATAGCAGCTACGGCAATTACATCCGCATCCTGCACCAGAACGGGGACGAAACGCTCTATGCCCATATGCAGTACCTGTATGTGCATGCAGGGCAGAGCGTGGAGCAGGGGCAGGTGATCGGCGCGTCGGGTCAGACCGGCAACGTCACCGGGCCGCACCTGCATTTTGAACTTTTCCATGAGGGCATCCGTTATGACCCGTCCCAGGCGCTGGAAGAAGCTCTCTGAATCTCCGGTGCGGCTGCGGGCGCCGCTGCCCACCCTGTTCCTGTTGTCACTGGCTTTGCTTTATGACCACACCGGGGTGCTGCGGTGGGGACTTTTGTGCGCAGTGCTGCACGAAGGCGGCCACCTGGTCGCCTGGGCACTTTTGGTGCGCCGCATGCCCCGGCTGGAACTTTCACCCGGCGGCATCTGCCTGTGCATGCGGGGCGTGGCACTGCCGCCTGCCCGGGAACGGATGCTGGCAGCGGCGGGACCATTGACCAACCTGCTGCTCTGTGCCGCAGGGGTGGGGGCGATGGAACTGTGGGGCTATACCTATGCCGGGTACTGGTTCGTTTCGGCCAATCTCTTGATGGGAGCGTTTAATCTTCTGCCCCTGCCGGGACTGGATGGAGCCCGGCTTTTTCTGCCTGTCTGAATGGATTTGCATTTGGAAGGGGAATCGGGTACAATAACAGAAGTATAAAATAATGGAAGGATGGGACACCATGACAGAGTTCTCCCACCAGCTGAAAGAAGCACTCAGCCTGGTCCAGAAGCCGGGACGCTATACCGGCGGCGAACCGGGCTGCACCTATAAGGATAAAAGCAAGGTCGATGTGCGCATGGCCTTCTGCTTCCCCGACACCTACGAAGTGGGCATGTCTTTTCTGGGGGAAAAGATCCTCTATGAACTGCTCAACCGCCACGAAAACTGGTGGTGCGAGCGTGCCTTCATGCCCTGGGTGGATATGAAGGAACAGATGGAGCGGCTGAACATTCCCCTCTACTGCCTGGAAAGCAAAGACCCGCTCTCCGATTTCGACATCGTGGGCTTTACCCTGGAATACGAGCTTTGCTACACCAACATCCTGGCCATGCTGCGCATGTCCGGTATCCCCCTGCGCGCTGCCGACCGTGACGAGCGCTGGCCGCTGGTCATTGCGGGCGGTCCCTGCGTGTGCAACGCTGAACCCATGGCGGATTTCTTCGACGTGATGCAGCTGGGCGAAGGCGAACAGATGCTGCAGGATATCTGCGCCGCGGTGGAACACTCCAAGAAAAACGGCCTGAACAAGGAACAGCTGCTGTTGAACCTGGCCAAGATCCCCGGCGTGTATGTGCCGTCCTTCTATGATGTGACCTATAAGGAAGACGGCCGCATCCGTTCCATCAAACCCAACCGCCCGGGGGTGCCGGAGCGGGTGACCAAGGCCATCGTCAAGGATATGGATTCCTTCCCGCCGCCGGAAAACTTTGTGGTGCCCATCGTGGGCGCCATCCAGGACCGTGCCTGCGTGGAAGTGCTGCGCGGCTGCGTGCGCGGCTGCCGTTTCTGCCAGGCGGGGCAGATCTACCGCCCCTTCCGGGAACGCTCTCCCAAGATGATCAGCGATTACGCCCGTACCCTTTGCCGCAACACCGGCTATGACGAGCTGAGCCTGACCAGCCTTTCCACCTCCGACCATTCCCGGCTGGAGGAGATCCTGGACAACCTCAATTCCTGGGCCGAGGCCGACCACGTCAGCCTGTCGCTGCCCTCCCTGCGGGTGGACAACTTCTCCCAGTCGTTGGTGGAAAAGACCACCCGGGTACGCAAGAGCGGCCTGACCTTCGCCGCCGAAGCCGGCACCCAGCGCCTGCGGGACGTCATCAACAAGAACGTCACCTGGGGCCAGATCGAGCGGGGCTGCCGCATCGCCTTCAGTGAAGGGTACACCTCGGTGAAGCTGTACTTCATGATGGGCCTGCCCACCGAGACCATGGAGGACATCAAGGGCATTGCAGACACCGCCCAGCAGGTGGTGGACCTGTTCTACAAGATCCCCGACCGTCCGAAAGGCAAGGGCGTGCAGGTGACCATCAGCGTGGCCTGCTTCGTGCCCAAGCCGGACACTCCCTTCCAGTTCTGCGCCCAGGATACCCGGGAACAGCTGCGGGAAAAGCAGAAGTATCTGCTCAGCTGTGTGCATTCCCGCAAGATCAAGGTCAACTACCACGACAGCGCCACCAGCGTGCTGGAAGGCATCTTTGCCAAGGGTGACCGCCGTCTGGGCAAGGTCATCGAAACTGCCTTTGAGCACGGCGCCTTCTTTGACACCTGGGAAGAATTCTTCGACTATGACCGCTGGCAGCAGGCCTTTGCCGAATGCGGCATCGACCCGGATTTCTACAACTACCGGGCCCTGGCCCTGGATGAGGTGACCCCCTGGTCCCACCTGGATGTGGGTGTCAGCCAGGCGTTCCTGGCCAGAGAATACCAGAAGGCGCTGCGCGCCGAGACCACTCAACCCTGCAACCGCCGGTGCAGCGGCTGTGGAGCCAACAAACTGCTGGGAGGGCCGTGCTTTGCTTACGATCAGGATCAGCTTTGAAAAACGGGCCGAGGCCGCTTATATCTCGCTGCTGGATCTGCAGCGGGTGTTCCAGCGCATCCTCAAGCGCAGCGGCCTGCCGGTATATTACACCCAGGGATTCAACCCCCACATTTATCTGTCTTTTGCCAGCCCGCTCTCCCTGGGGCAGGAAAGCCTCTGCGAAAGCTGTGAGGTGAAAACCGCCGAGGAAAACCCCGACCTGAGCGCCTGGAAGGAGACCTTGCAGCCCTTCATGCCCAAGGGCATCGTCATCCATTCGGTGGCCCCCGCCAAGGAGAAAAGCAGCGAGATCGGCTTTGCCGATTACACCATCACCCTGCCCGCATCGGCGGAGGAGGCCCTTATTGCCTACAATGCAGCTGAATCCGCCGTCATCAGCAAAAAGACCAAGCGGGGCAGCAAGGATGTGGACCTGAAAGCCTACATCCCGAATCTGGCGTATGTGAAAACAGGGGAGAGCCTTTCCTTCTCGGTGCGCATGCCCTGTGCTTCCGGTGAAGGGGTCAATCTGAACCCTTCGCTGCTGCTGGGCCACCTGCAGCAGACCCACGCCATCCCGCCCTGGCAGTGCGAAGTGCTCCGCACGCAGCTTTACACAAAAAACGGCGCGATTTTTTGTTGATTTGCCAAAATAAGGCTTGCAAAAACCGCGTTGGTATGGTATGATATTCGAGCGTTAGTACGCCGGGCCACCGGCGAGGTAATGACACATCATTATACAGGCGGTCCTCTGCCCGCTGATTTGAGGCATGAACGTCGGAAAACATGGAGGAATTGATCAATGGACGCAATGAAGAAACTGACCGAGGGCATGATCAAAGAGAACCGCCCGCAGTTC